>NZ_CP020738.1:2702886-3005772 GCF_002097715.1 Burkholderia ubonensis subsp. mesacidophila | reverse complement strand
CTGGAACAGTTCTCGGCGCCCAGCGGGGAGGTGGTCAAGGAGTCGCTGGACCCGTCGCGCGCCCACTCGCTTCGCGAGCGGATCGACCGCTTCGCGGTCGGCCTGGCGACCACGCCGCAAGCGCTCCGTACCGACCAGCGCAGGGCGCTGATGCAGGCGCTCAAGGAAGAGGGCTATCTGGACTTGCGGCGGTCGATGGAGACGATTGCGCAACACCTGGGCGTCTCGCGCGCAACCGTGTACAACGACACCAAGTAACGGCGAACGCCGCGCATTGCGGCATGCGTCCCGGCCCGGGATGTCGCTCACCATCCGTAGAATCGCGGCCACGTCTGTACGGCGCCGTCTTCGCCTACGGCGTGATACTCGGGATGTTGCGCGCCGGTGGCGCACGCGTGGTTCGGCAGAATGCGCAGGCGGGTTCCGATCGGGAATTGCTTCGCGATGTCCGGGTCCGGCGCGCCCAGGCGCGACACGATGCCGTGCTCCTGGTTGGCTGCGCTCACGACATACTCGCCGAGCACCTCGCCGTCTTCCGCGCATACCTGTCCGTAGCCGAAATCCCGGGCCTGACGCTGCGTTCCACGGTCCCGGCTCATGGCCATCCAGCCCGCGTCGATGATCGCCCAGCCTTTCTCTTCCTGATGTCCGATGACGGTGGTCAGCACCGAGAGCGCGATCTCGGACAGCGTGCAAACGCCCACGTTGTGCATGACGAGGTCGAACATCACATAGACGCCGGCCCGAACTTCAGTGACACCGTCGAGGTTTTCCGCCGAGAGTGCGGTTGGCGTCGACCCGATGCTCACGACCGGGCAAGGCAACCGCGCGGCCCTGAGGCGTTCCGCGGCGCGCACGGTGCGGCTGCGCTCCTGCTCGGCGATCTGCGCCAACGCTTCCCGCGTGCTGTATTCGTAGCTGGAGCCGGCGTGAGCCAGGACGCCGCCGAGGATCATGCCGCCATCGACGAGTGCACGCCCCACGTCGATCAACAGGTCGTCCTCCGGCGGGATGCCCGAGCGATGACCGTCGACGTCGATCTCGATCCAGACTTCGAAGCGCTCGCCTTGCTCGCGCCCGAAGTCGGCGATCGCGTTCGCGGCATGCAGGCTGTCGGCGACGATCTTCAGGTCGCAGCCCTGCCGGCGCAGCGCAAGCGCCTGGCCAAGCTTGGCGGGAACCATGCCGACCGCGTAGACGATGTCGCGGACGCCGCCCGCGAGGAACTGCTCGGCTTCCTTGAGCGTCGAGACCGTGATGCCTTGCGCGCCCGCCGCGATTTGCGCGTCGACGACGTGCCGGCATTTGGTCGTTTTGACGTGGGGCCGGAACTTGACCCCGAGTTTGTCCAGATGCGCTTGCATGCGGTCGACGTTATGACGCATGCGCGCGGCATCGATCAATGCGGCGGGGGTGTTGAGCGTTTGCATGCCCATGATGCGTTTGCCTCGATGTGATATCGACGCGAACACTATAGGCCCGACGATTGCCGCCGTGCTTAACGACGGCCTAATCCGTCATTAAGCGCCATTTAATCGTCATGCATTGCTGCGCCAGGGCGGCGGACTGAGAAATTGCTTGGCGGTTTCGAGGAAAATCCGCTGTCGGACGGACCGGCCGGTTCGCGACGGCAAGAGCGCGGTCACCGGTGCCGACGGCAGGCGCCAGCCGGGCAGCAACCTGACGAGCTTGCCGTCCGCCAGCAAATGCGCGACGTCCCACTCGGAGCGCTCCACGATCCCGAGCCCGTCCAACGCCCATTCCGTGATGACGGTGCCGTCGTTGGAGGAGAGCGCGCCCGCGACGCGGATGACGGCGGACCGTCGAGGGTCGCCTTCACCGGCGCCTTCTTGCGAGAAGCGCCAGCGCGGCACGTCCTCGTCGTTTTCCCGCAGGCACAGGCAGTTGTATCGCGCCAGGTCGGACGGGTGATTCAGCGCGTCGATGCGGCGTGCGTACATCGGGCTCGCGCACAGGAATCGCTCGTTGGGCGCGAGCGGATACCCGACCCAGGATGACGACTTGAGGGTGCCGATGTGCACGACCACGTCGGCGCCCGCCGCATTGGCTAACGGGCTCTCCGACAGGTGCAGCGATATTTCGAGCTTGGGATGAGCCAGTTGTACGTCGCGCACGATCCGGGACACGTACTTCCGCCCGAAGCCAAACGGGGCGACCACGCGGAGCGTGCCGTGCACCTCGCCGTGGTCTCCCGAGATGTGGACCGGGAGCGCTTCCACGCGCTCGAGAATATCCAGCGCTTCGTGGTACAGCCGCTGCCCCTCGTCGGTCAGCGAGATCCCGTTCGATTTCCGCACGGCGAGCCTGACGCGCAATCGCTCCTCCATTCTCTGCAGGCGAATCGTGACGGCAGGGGGCGTGAGATCGAGCAACCGCGCGGCGGAGGCCAACGAACGCGACGCCCCGATGGCGCGAATGAGGCGAAGGTCTTC
The DNA here is from genome assembly GCF_002097715.1 of Burkholderia ubonensis subsp. mesacidophila. Lineage (NCBI taxonomy): Bacteria > Pseudomonadati > Pseudomonadota > Betaproteobacteria > Burkholderiales > Burkholderiaceae > Burkholderia > Burkholderia ubonensis. The sequence goes on along the minus strand of NZ_CP020738.1, from coordinate 3,003,319 downwards.
CAGATCGAGCATTTTGCGTACCTTAATGGCCGGGCATTATGCGTTGCCGGCTTTCGCGTCGCCGGATTTTCTCCTACAGTAGCGGAGCTTCGGGCCGTCAGGTCCGCGAGCGGAGCCTGAGAGATCGAGAAAAATCAGAACGAGGGAACAGACGCAATGAACATCAGCAAGCGTGGCGATCACCTGTTCGCCGCCGGATTGTGGAAGGTGATCGGCGACGTCGCACGATCGGTCCGCAGCCAGGTCGGCGAATACAGCGAAGGGCGCGTCCTCAGCAACGAACTGTTCGCACTGCAGCGCGAATTGGGGGGCAGCGATTTCGACGTGACGATCAACAAGGGCCGCCCCGTCACCGGGGCCGATGCGCATTCGCTCGCCTTCGGCGTGGCCGTGCGCCGCTTCAAGCTGGATATGGAAGCGCTCGTATTCGCGCTGCAGTACCGGCGCAGCATCGACGACACGGATCAGGCCGCCCGCTCCGCCGCACTGACCCAGGCCAACGAGCAGCTCGCACACGCGAAGCAATACGCGACGCTGACCGTGCGGCAGTTCTTCGATACGGTCGTCGACCCGAGTGTCCGGGACCAGCTTCTGGGCGACAAGCCGAGCGGCGGCGACAGCACCCGTTTCGCCGTGGCCAGCGCGAAGCTGGAGCGGGTGCGCCGCGCGATCGTCGCGAGCATTTCGAAGATGTGACGGCGGGGGCCGTTCCCGCCCGAACGCATACAGCCCGGCGCGTGCCGGGCTGTTTTTCATCATGCGCGAAGCGGCGGCCGGCCGCGCCGTCATACCCGAGCGCGAACCGCTTACTGCGGCCCCATCTTCCTGATCAGCGCGTCGAGCTGCGCGACTTCGTCGTCGTTCAGGTCGACGAGCGGCGCGCGCACCGGGCCCGCATCGCGGCCGACGAGCTTCGCGCCCGCCTTGACGATGCTGACCGCATAACCCGCACGGCGGTTGCGGATCTGCAGATACGGCAGGAAGAACGCGTCGAGCAGGCGGCCGACCGTCGCGTGATCGTCCTTCGCGATCGCTTCGTAGAAATCCATCGCGGTCTTCGGGATGAAGTTGAACACTGCCGACGAATACACGGGCACGCCGAGCGCCTTGTACGCCGCCGCATAGACTTCGGCGGTCGGCAGGCCGCCGAGGTACGCGAAGCGCTCGCCCAGGCGGCGGCGGATCGTGACCATGCTCTCGATGTCGCCGACGCCGTCCTTGAAGCCGATCAGGTTCGGGCAGCGGTCGGCGAGGCGCTCGAGCATGTCCGCGTTCAGCTTCGAATTCGCGCGGTTGTAGACCACCACGCCGATCTTCAGCGCGCGGCACACCTGCTCGACGTGCTCGGCGATGCCTTCCTGGCTCGCTTCGGTCAAATAGTGCGGCATCAGCAGGATGCCGCTCGCGCCGAGCCGCTCGGCTTCCTGCGCGTATTCGATCGCGACCCGCGTCGCGCCGCCCGCGCCGGCCAGGATCGGCACCTTGCCCTTGCAGGTCTCGGTCGCGACGCGGATCACGTCCGAGTACTCGCGCTGCGTGAGCGAGAAGAATTCACCCGTGCCGCCCGCGGCGAACAGCGCCGTCGCGCCGTACGGCGCGAGCCATTCGAGGCGCTCGGCGTAGGTCGCCGGGTGGAAGTTGCCGTTCGCGTCGAAATCCGTCAGCGGAAACGACAGCAGGCCGTGGGAAATGATCTGTTTGAGTTCTTGCGGATAAGTCATGGTTGGGTCGTCCGTCTAGCGCGAGTGCTGGGTTCGTCGGGAACGGCATGCGGGCCAACAGTGGCGATGTCGTTGTATGTCATCGTACAACATGGGGCGTGGCGGTGCAAGCGGTTTGCTATTGGAACGGTGGTAGGGTCTTTCCGGATAGGGGTTTACGGATGATGCTCCGGTGGTGTTCAATGTCATATGATGACTAACGATTTGGCCGGTAGCCTCCAGGAATTCCGATGACTGCTTCTCCTCTTTATATCCGCGTGCATCCGGACGACAACGTCGCGATCGTCGTCAACGACGGCGGCCTGCCCGAGGGCGCGACGTTCGCCGACGGGCTGACGCTGCGCGAGGGCGTGCCGCAGGGGCACAAGGTCGCGCTGGCCGATCTCGCGGCCGGCGATCCGATCGTCCGCTACAACGTGGTGATCGGCTATGCGCTCACCGACCTGCGCCGCGGCAGCTGGGTCAACGAGCGCACGATGCGCATGCCCGAGCCGCCGGGCCTCGACGACCTGCCGCTCGCGACCCGCCGCGCGCCGCCGCTGCCGCCGCTCGAAGGCTATACGTTCGAGGGCTTCCGTAATCCGGACGGCTCGGTCGGCACGCGCAACATCCTCGCGATCACGACGACCGTGCAGTGCGTGGCGGGCGTCGTCGAGCACGCGGTGAAGCGGATCAAGGCCGAACTGCTGCCGCGCTATCCGAACGTCGACGACGTGGTCGGGCTCGAGCACACGTACGGCTGCGGCGTCGCGATCGACGCGCCGGACGCCGACATCCCGATCCGCACGCTGCGCAACATCAGCCTGAACCCGAACTTCGGCGGCGAGGTGATGACGGTGAGCCTCGGCTGCGAGAAGCTGCAGCCGGAGCGCCTGCTGCCGCCGGGGACGATCCCGGTCGCGGCCGGCGACGACGCGGGCGTTCCGGGTGGCAACGCCGGCGTCGTGTGCCTGCAGGACGCCGCGCACGTCGGCTTCAACTCGATGATCGACTCGATCATGACGATGGCCGAGTCGCATCTCGAGCGGCTGAACCGCCGCCGTCGCGAGACCTGTCCGGCGTCGGATCTCGTGGTCGGCGTGCAGTGCGGCGGCAGCGACGCGTTCTCCGGGCTGACCGCGAACCCGGCGGTCGGCTTCGCGGCGGACCTGCTGGTGCGCGCAGGCGCGACGATCATGTTCTCCGAGGTGACGGAAGTGCGCGACGGCGTCGCGCAGCTCACGTCGCGCGCGGCGAACGAGGACGTCGCGCGCGCGATCATCCGCGAGATGGACTGGTACGACCGCTACCTGCAGCGCGGCCGCGTCGACCGCAGCGCGAACACGACGCCCGGCAACAAGAAGGGCGGCCTGTCGAACATCGTCGAGAAGGCGATGGGCTCGATCGTGAAGTCGGGCAGCGCGCCGATCGCCGGCGTCGTGCCGCCGGGCGAGCGCGCGCGGCAGAAGGGGCTGCTGTACGCGGCGACGCCCGCGAGCGATTTCATCTGCGGCACGCTGCAGCTCGCGGCGGGCATGAACCTGCACGTGTTCACGACCGGGCGCGGCACGCCGTATGGTCTCGCGCAGGTGCCGGTGATCAAGGTCGCGACGCGCAGCGACCTCGCGCGCCGCTGGCACGACCTGATGGATCTCGATGCCGGGCAGATCGCGACCGGCGCGGCGACGATCGAGGACGTGGGCTGGGAATTGTTCCGGCTGATGCTCGACGTCGCGAGCGGCAAGCGCCGCACGTGGGCCGAGCAATGGCAGCTCGCGAACGCGCTGGCGCTGTTCAATCCGGCGCCGGTGACCTGACGCGCGGGCGATCGGAAGGTCGATCGGCATGCGGGCGCCTTCGCGGCGCCTGTATTCGTTTGGGGCGCGCGCGATGCGCGAAGCCTGCTTGCCTCGAACGTAGCCCGCCGCCGGCGTGTCGTGAACGTCGTGCGCCGAGCGCAGCGGCCGCCGGGATCGGGTAACGTATGCGGTTCGTTCACGATTCCGGAGACCTGCCGTCATGTTGAAGAACCTCGATCCGCTGCTGCACGCCGACATCCTGCACGCGCTGCGCGCGATGGGCCACGGCGACGAAGTGGCGATCTGCGATGCGAATTTTCCGGCGGAGTCCGTCGCGCGTCATACGGCGGTCGGCCGCGCGCTGCGCATCGACGGCGCCGATTCGGCGCGGGTCGTGCGTGCGGTGTTGTCGGTGCTGCCGCTCGACACGTTCGTCGATGCGCCCGCGGCGCGGATGGAAGTCGTCGGCGATCCGGTCGCCGTGCCGCCGGTGCAGCGCGAAGTGCAGGCCGAGATCGACCGCGCGGAAGGGCGCGCGGTGCCGCTCGCCGGCGTCGACCGGTTCGCGTTCTACGCGCGCGCGCAGCAGGCGTATGCGGTGATCGTCACCGGGGAATCGCGTGGCTATGGCTGCTTTCTGTTCAAGAAGGGCGTGTTGTTGAGCGACGCGCGTTGAACATTTGTGAGGTTTCTCCGCGCAGTGGCTCCTGCGTCGTCTTAAGACGTGCTGCGACGTTACCTGGCCGCTTTGATTCCATTAAGCATTTGATTTGAAGGGGGAATATTTTTCTTGCATCCGACAGCGAATCGAATCAAGCAGATACGCCCGTCGCGTTTTCATACACGATAAAGCCGGTCCTGAAGCGGCGAGCCGTTTCTACGTTTCCCGATCAGATAATGTAGCGACTTCGCGCGATATGCCCTTGCGCCGAGAGAGCAGCGCCGCCACGCTTGAAAATTTGGGAAACGATGAGCGATAACCGATATACCTATGGCGTTCACCACAACCTCACGCCTGCCGACCTGTTCGTGTATGTGGCGATCGACGAAACTCAGAAGCAACTCGGATTCTCCGACCTTGCCGGTGCAGCAGCAATATTGCTAGGTCAGAACGATGTGCCGGTTTCGGGGAAGCTCGGCGGTGCGGTACCTGGAACATCGGTTATATCGATGGCCGCGCGAAATATGCTGCCCTACAATGTCCGAATTCGCTTGCCTACCATTACGAAGGCAGGTGTTGGCGGTCTCCGCATCGCAACGACTCGGAATCTTGGGGCGTTTGTCGGGCGGTCTATTCCTGTGGTTGGGGTCGTGGTAGTGTCGGTAGATGTTTTTCTCATCATGCGAAACACGGTGGTATCGTACAACCGGATCGTGAAACCTGAAGATCGGGTGCTGTAATGGCGGATGCGATTTGGGATCAACTTGAAGCCTTTGCCCGGGAAGAACTAGGCAAGCCGATCTTCGGTGGTCCGTTGAAGTTGACGCCGGACAGCAGACTCGAAGAGGACTTGCGCTTGACGGGCCTTGATGCCGTCGAGTTCGTCGACAAATGGGCCGAGAAGTTCGGCGTGGAGGCCCAAGGCTTTCCATACAGTCGGTACTTCGGTCCCGACAGTCTCGACGTAATCAAGTCGATTCTTGGGCTGTTCTCGAAGAAGCATCGAGACGCGGACCTAGTCCCGCTGACGCTTGGGATGTTGGCTGAGGCGATGCGTCGAGGACGTTGGGATACCACTGATATTGAAGCGCTAACGGTCAACAGCCGGTAGCGGGCAGGACGATGGACGAGTTAAGCCGCCTTCGGGCGGCTTAACTATTTCCGGGGAGAGGATTAACGGTGACAACCCTAACCGCAAATGGTCGCTCTCATGGCCGGTAGACAGGTCGCAGTCCCCGTCGCGTTTGCCGTCACGTAGAAGGAGTCGGTGCACCGCCACTCGCTTTACATGGGCAGGGTAAGACCATGAATCTGCTGATGAATTTTCGGCAGATGCGTCGGGATTGAACGAGGTTGCAACGTTTTGCTACAACCTTTTGCTTTGACTCGCCCGAAAGAGCCTCTATTCTGGCCCATTTGCCGGGCCCCCCAGGCCCGCGAGCCGCACGGGTCGCGATCCCGCGCGGCAGGCCGAACTGCAACGAGGAGAAAGGCATGACGCGTCCCGTCGATTCCGGCGTCATTTTTTTCGCGCGCCTGGCGCTGGCGGCGCTGTTTCTGTGGGGCGGCGTGATGAAGCTGCTCGGCTACGGCGATTTCGTCGGCTATCTGCGGGGCCTGAACGCGCCGTTTCCGACCTATGTCGCGCCGGTCATCGTCGCCATCGAAGGGCTCGGCGCGCTGCTGCTGATCGTCGGCTACAAGGTGAAGCCGCTCGCGTTGCTGATGGCGTTCTACACGCTCGCGACCGCAGTGATCGGGCACAATTTCTGGGACGCGACCAACCCCGCCGTCCAGCACGAGATGGTGATCCATTTCTGGAAGAACGTCGCGATCGCCGGCGGCTTCCTGCTGCTGTTCGTGACCGGCGCGGGCGGCGTGAGCATCGATGGCGTGCGCCGGCCCGCTTCGTCGTACGGCTCGGGCCTGCGCTGAACGCGCGCCCGGCCGCTTACTGGAACGGCAGGCCCGGCGGCTCGGCGCGCGCGGCGGACGCGGGATCGTGACCGGACAGGAAGTGCAGTAGCGTCCAGTTGAACGTGTCGGCGCGATCGACGTTCGGATGGTGACCGCTGCCCGGCAGCGAACCGAACTGCGCGCCCGGGATCATCGCCGCGAGACGCCGTCCTTCGACCGGCGGATACACGCCGTCGTCCTCGCTGTGCAATACCAGCGTTGCGCTGCGCACGAGATTCAGGCGGCGCCGCACATCGTAGTTCGCGATGCCGTCGCACATGCGTGCGAGATGCGCCGGGTCGGTCGCGGCCGCGCGCGCATGACCGACCTGATACGCAATTTCCCCTCGCTCCGACTGCGCGAATTCCGCGCTGACCAGCGACGGCCACATCTCCTCGAACCAGCGCACCGCGCCGTCGCCGCGCTGGAATCCCGCTTTCCACTGCCCGACGCGGCGCACGTGGTCGTCGGCGACCAGATTCGAACAGCCGTTGCATACCACCAGCTTGCCGACCCGCGACGGCGCGTCGATCGCGACCGTCAGCGCAATCGCGCCGCCGAGCGACAGGCCGACGAGCGTCGCGCTGTCGAGACCGAGATGATCGAGCAGACTCTCCAGGTCGGCGGCGAGCTCGCCCATCCCGAGCGTGCGCATCGGATACGACGACGCGCCGTGACCGGGCAGGTCCGGCACGATCACGCGATAACCCGCGTGACGCAGGAACGGCACCTGGCGTGCCCAGACGAGTCCGCAGCTGCCCAGATCATGAATCAGCATGATCGGCAGGCCGCTGCCGATGTCCGCGTAATAGAGATCGTGGTCTTTGAATGATAGTTTTGCCATTTATGCTCCGTTGCGCGCCCACGTGCGCTCTCGTGGTTATCTTAATATTGAGATATATTCATGACAAGCGGGGTTCGATGACCTCTTCAGATGCGAGGATATTCATGGGCGCTCAGGCATCCAGCGATCAAGTCGATCACGTCGACCGGGTCGTCGCGCAATGGCGCGACGAGCGGCCCGGGCTCGACGTGACGTCGATGGAGATCTTCGGCCGGCTGGCGCGGCTGGCGAAGCACTGCGAAAAGGCGCGCACCGAGGCGTTGTCGCCGTTCGGCTTCAAGGAAGGGGAGTTCGACGTGCTCGCGACGCTGCGGCGCGCGGGAAAGCCGTATGAATTGTCGCCGACGCAACTGTATCGCTCATTGATGATCACGTCGGGTGCAATCACCAACCGGCTGATGCGGCTCGAACAGGCGGGCTTCGTCGAGCGCGTGCCGAATCCGCACGACGGCCGGGGGCTCGCGGTGCGGCTCACGCCGGACGGGCTCGCGCTGATCGACCGGGCGGTGGCGGTGCACGTCGAGACGCAGGACCTGCTGCTCGGCGGGCTGACCCGCGACCAGCGCGGGGCGCTCGCCACGCTGCTGAAGACCGCATTGCTCGCGCTGCCGGGCGAGGCGCTGGCGCCGGACGACGGGACCGGCTAGCCACGCGGCCGGCACGCATGGACCGCGCGCCGGACCGTCCGGGCTTGAGAGGGCCCGCACGCATCACAACGACAACGAAAACGACCAGGACATATCGTGCTCAACAACAACGTATTGCGCCAACTCGACTTGCAGGACGTGATGGTGTTTCTGTGCCTGTACGAACACAAGAGCGCGCGCCGCACCGCAGAGGTGCTGAGCATCAGCCAGCCGACCGTCAGCTATTGCCTGAAGCGGCTGCGTAACTGCTTTCACGACGTGCTGTTCGATGTCGACCACGGCAGCCTCGTGGCGACGTCGAAAGCCGAGGCGATCGAACCGTATCTGCGCAACGTGATCGATGCGGTCAACCATTGCGCGGACATGGACGACGACCAGGTCGCCGCGGCGGCGCACCGCGTGATCCGCGTGTGCGCGCCGGAGTATTTCGAGCTGCTGCTGCTGCCGGGCGTGCTCGAATCGTTCATGAAGCGCGGCCGCGAGACGTCGCTGATCGTCGAGCGGCTCGGCCGCGAATTGCCGGTCGAGCGGCTGCTCGCCGGCGAGATCGATTTCGCGACCGGCTTCGGCCCCGGCTATCACCGGCTGCATCCGGACCTGCAATGGGAATCGGTGCTGTCCGACACGTTCGTGTGCCTGACCGCGTCGCGCAAGCTCGCGCCGACGACGCGCGTGACGCTCGACGAATTCTGCGACATGCATCACGTGTTCCCGACGCCGTGGATCTCCGAGCGCAACATGATCGACGGCTGGCTCGAGAAGCTCGGGCGGTCGCGCAACATCGTCGCGCGGGCGAACACGTATCAGGCCTGCCTGAACATCGTCTCGCGGCTGCCCGTCGTGCTGACGCTGCCGCAGCGGCTGATTCCGTACCTGTCGATCCCGCCGTCGGTGCAGATCTGCGACGTGCCGCTCGGCTTCCCGACGTTCACGCTCGACGTGATCTGGGCGACCCAGATGGAGAAGAACCACGACATCCGCAGCATGCGGATGCTGTTCAAGGACCTCGCGAGCGCGAACGCGCTCGAACCTGGCGCGGCGCACGCCCTCTGAGCGGGGGCCGGGCGGCGCGCGCCGCCCGGCCGATTCTTTCGCGTGAGGCAGCACCCGGGCGCTTTCTCACGAATCTCTCAACAAAATTACATTCAGCTTTTAATTTTTAAAACGGCGTGCCGCTTCGTGTCGGTAAATTGGGTGGTGTTCGACGAGGCCAAGACTCGAACACACCAACACTAACCACACTGAGAGTGAGAGGCACACATGATGGATGTTGACGTAGTCACCGCGCAGGTCCACCACAAACCGTTGCCGCGTTTCGGTTTCGAACTGATCGAGAGCCTGGAGCCGGGCCAGAAGGCGATCGACATCGTCGATACCGATCAGTTGTACGAAAATCTCGCCCACTCGGGCGTCGTGATCTACCGCAATTTCGCGGACACGCTCGAGGATTTCAACCGTTTCGTCAGCCAGCACTCGGCGCGCGTCACGTTCGATCCGGCGCGCAAGGCGTCGACCGAGAACACCGCGGAAATCGACGCGGGCCACCTCGAGATGGGCCTGCACCAGGAAAACGGTAACCTGCCGTTCACGCCGGACCTGCAGTGGTTCTTCTGCCTCGAGCCGGCGCGCGTCGGCTCCGAGACGACGATCTGCGACGGTCAGCGCGTGCTGCACGAACTGTCGCCGGCCACCCGCCGCCTGTTCGAGCAGCGCAAGATCAAGTACGCGCGCCGCATTCCCTGGCCGAACGTGCAGCGGTTCCTGAGCATCGAGCTGCAGGTGCCTGCGCATGAGGTGAACGACACGCATCTCGAAGTCGTCAACCAGCGCGTGCCGGGCCAGCACTACCGCCGGCTCGACCCGTTCCTCGTGTCGTCCGAACGCGTGACGAACGCGATCACCACGAGCTGCTTCTCCGGCCGCCGCGCGTTCTGCAATTCGCTGCTCGGGCCGAGCGTGAATTACGAACCGCCGCTCATCACGTGGGAAGACGGCACCGACATCGATTTCGAGGTGTGGGACGAGATCAAGGACGCGACCGCACGCTACACGTACGACCTGTTCTGGAACAAGGGCGACATCGTCGTGATCGACAACACCCGCGCGATGCACGGCCGCCGCCGCCTCGTCGACACGGGCCGCCGGATCTTCGGCGCGCAAAGCTATCGCAAAGGAGCCATTGCATGATCAGCGCACTTCTCGAACGTCATTTTGCCGAAGCGCCGGACCGGATCGTCGTGCGCGAGATGGAAGGCCGCGACTATTCGCTCGCGGAACTGCGCGCCGACGTGGAGCGCATCGCCGCGACGCTGCAGGACGTGTACGGCGATTGCAGCGGGCTCGTGTTCGGGATCGCCGCCCGCTCGAGCTACACGTGGGTCGCGACGATGCTGGCGATCTTCCGCGTGAAGGCCGTGCTGCTGCCGGTGCCGATCGAATTCGCCGACGAGCAGATCGGCAGCCTGCTGCACAAGGCCACCGCGATCTTCGCGCAGGACGCGCGCACCGCGGCGCGCATCAGCGCGATCCTGCCGGGCATCGCGTGCCTCGACGCCGCGAGCGAACGCAGCGCGTGGCCCGCGCAGGGCGCGCCGGCCGGCGAGCGGATCGAGCCCGGCATCTGCGGGATCATCCATACGTCCGGCACGACGTCGAAGCCGAAGGGCGTGAAGATCCGCGACGAGGCGGTCGGCCTGCTCGTGACGAACGTGCTGAAGCGCGTGCCGCAGGCGCCGCTCGACTACCTGTCGATCGTGCCGATGAGCCTGCTGATCGAACAGGTGCTCGGCGTGTTCCTGCCGATCCTGTCCGGCGGCTCGCTGACGCTGATGCCGGCGCGCTATGCCGAGTACGGCGCGCGCAGCGGCAATGCGCGCGACTACCTGGACCTGATCGCGCAGGTCGATCCGAACTTCCTGTACCTGCCGCCGAAGCTGCTCGAGGAAGCCGACGCGCTGCTCGATTCGACCAGCGTCACGAGCCTGTTCGGCCGCCGCAATCCGCACATCATCACGGGCGGCGCGAAGATTCCGGCCACCGTGCTCGAATCGCTCGACAAGCGCGGCGTGCAGGTCTATGAAGCGTACGGCCTGAGCGAGAACAGCTCGATCATCTCGCTCAACTATCCGGGGCATCGCCGCATCGGCTCCGCCGGCCCGCTGCTCGACGGCATCGTGCCGACGATCGTCGACGGCGAGCTGCGCGTGCTCACCCCGACGCTCTGCGCGGGCTACTACAACTCGGACGACACGTCGTGCGAGCTCACCGACGGCTATCTGCACACGGGCGACATCGCGGAGATCGTCGACGGCTACCTGTACATCACCGGCCGCAAGAAGCACGTGATCATCCTGTCGACGGCCCGCAACATCTCGCCGGAGTGGGTGGAGACGGTCTACAAGGAAAGCGCGCTGATCGACGACATCGTCGTGTTCGGCGAAGGCCGGGAAGAGCCGGCGGCGATCGTGCTGTCGCAGCACGACGAGGCGGCGATTCGCGGCGAGATGGCGCGCCTCGAGCCACGGCTCGCGGATTTCGCGCGGGTGCGGCGCGTGCGGGTCGTGACCGACATCGAGGGCTTCCGCAAGGACTATTACACGGTCACGGGGCGGCCGCGCCGCCAGCTGATCGAGCGCGATCTCGCGGCGTCGCTGTACTGATCGGGAGCCGAACGTGCACATCGTACGAACTTTCCATCCGGGGCAGGCCGCCTATCGCGCGATGCAGCTGGCGGTCGCCCAGAACTACTACCAGGCGCACGGCGCGCGTCCCGAGCCGCGTCCCGACCAGTTCTGGTGCCTGACCGACCGCGCGATGACGCTGCCCGGCTACGCGTGCGTCGGGTTGAGCTGGGGCGACAGCGCCCAGCTTTTCTCGGAGCATTATCTGGACGAGTCGCTGACGAACCTGTACGGGCTGTCGCGCGCGGAGCTCGTCGAACTCGGGCAGTTCTCGTCGTTCGGTTCGAAGGGCGCGGGGCGCTACCTGATCGCGAACGTGTTCCGCACGCTTGCCCAGCATCACTACCGGTACGTGCTGATGACGGCGACCGAGCGGGTGCGGCACATCGTGCAGTCGCTGCAGATCGGCTATGACGATCTCGGTCACGCATGCGTGAGCCGCGTGCGCGACCCGCACGTCGACTGGGGCACTTACTACGACAACGCGCCGCGCGTGATCATGGTGAAGATCGACGGCATGGCCGCGCGCGGCGAGCTGCCGGCCTGGAGCCCGCTCGACGACAAGCCGCCGCCGCGCTGCGCTTCCCGGCACGTCGCGCTTGCCGCGACCGGTCATTGATCCCGGTGGGCCGTGCGCTTCGGCGCCGGCCCGCCTTGTTACATCTGGAACGTCCCCATGTCCGATTCCAAACGATACGAAAACTTTCTCGTGTTCCTGGCGCCGCTGATCAACAGCGTCGGCGGGATTGCGATCGACCTGTACGCGCCGAGCATTCCGGCGATCGGCCGCGAGCTCGGCGTCGCGCCGAGCATGATGCAGAACACGATCACCATCACGCTCGTGTTCTATGCGATCGGCCAGCTCGCGTTCGGCATGCTCGCCGACTGGTGGGGGCGACGGCCGTCCGTGCTGGCCGGCCTCGTGCTGTTCATCGCGGGCAGCGCGCTCGCGGTCGCCGCGCCGACGTTCGAGGCGCTGATGATCGGCCGCGCGATCCAGGGCTTCGCGATCGGGTCATGCCAGGTGGTCGCGCGCGCCGTGCTCGTCGATACCGTGAAGGGCGACCGTTTCCGCGTCGCGATCGTCTACCTGAGTCTCGCGTTCGGGCTCGGCCCGGTGATCGCGCCGTACGTCGGCGGGATCGTGCAGGAGATGGCGGGCTGGCGTTGGAACTTCGTCGTCTATTGCGGCTACGGGCTCGTCGTGCTGTCGTTCGCGTTCGCGGGGCTGCGCGAGTCGCTGCGGCCCGAGATGCGGCGCACGCCGGCGCAAACGATAGCGGGCTACCGCGAGATCCTGTCCGATCCGCATTTCCTGTCCGCCGTCGGGATGCTCGGGATGAGCTTCTCGGCGTTCCTGATGTGGAACGTGATCGGGCCGTACATCGTGCAGCATCGCCTCGGGCACAGCGCGTCGTACTTCGGCTCGACGGCGCTCGCCGTCGGCCTGTGCTACCTCGGCGGCACGACGCTGAACCGCAGCCTGATCAAGCGCTTCAGCGGCGAGCAACTGATGCGCGGCGGGATCGTGCTGTTCGCGCTCGGCGTCGCGTGCGTCGCGTCGAGCGGCACCGCGCTCGTGCTCGTCACCGCGCTCGGCGGGATCATGCTGATCGCGTTCGCGCAGGGCTTCATCTTCTCGAACGCGATGGCCCGCTCGATGGCGCTGTTTCCGGGGCGCGCGGGCGCCGCGGCGAGCCTGCAGGGCTGCCTGATGCTGGTGCTCGGTTCGCTCGCGTCGGGCGTCGTGAGCGCGCTGCCGATCGCGACCAACGCGGCGATCGCGGCCATGTTCGTCTGCCTGCTCGGGGTGACCTCGCTCGCGTTCCGGCAACTGCATCGGCTGCACGTCCAGGTGGCGCGATGAGGACGGCCGCCGCGCTCGCGCTGCGGCTCGTGCTCGGCGCGTTCTGGGCGTGGGCCGGGCTGTCGAAGCTCGCCGGGAGCTTCGATGCCGCACCGTTCCTCGCGGCCGTGGCGTCCCGCTCCGCCGCGGCGCCCGACGCGGTGCGGCTCGCGCTCGTCGACGCGATCGGCCGCTTCGCGCTGCCGCACGTCGCCGCGATCAACGTCGTGGTGCCGTGGCTCGAGCTCGGCGCGGGCCTGTCGATCCTGCTCGGCGTCGCGGCCGGCTGGGGGATCGCCGCGGCCGCCGCGATGTCCGCGCTGTTCCTGATGTGCGGGGCCGTGAGCACGAACCCGTTGCTGCTGCTCGGCGCTGTGCTGCTCGCGATGTGGCATCCGTATGCGCGCGCGTGGTCCCTTGACGCGCTGCGCCCGCCCACTCCCCGATCCTGACCACGGCGGTGGGCGATTTCTCGCCGCACGTCCGGTTTTCGCCTGACGTGCGGCGCTTTTTTTTGTACGGACGCCGCACGAAATATTTAAACGGGCCTTCAAAAAATTGACATCTGGCGCGTGTGGGCCCGACCACACTGACACCATGACTCACTTCATCGGGAAGATTCGAATGAGACGCTCAACGTTCTATACCGTCGGCGCGCTGGCCGTCCTGTTCGGCGCGCTGTTCCTGTGGCGCATGGAACGCGTGTCGGCCGCCGATCGGCCGGCCGCGCCCGCCGCGCCGCTGCCTGTCGAAACCGTCGTCGTCGCGCCGCGCGCCGATCAGCCGTCGCTCGATGCGGTCGGTTCGCTCGAAGCGGTGCGGCAGGTGACGATCGCGCCCGAAGTCGCCGGGCGCGTCGTCGACATCCGCTTCGTCGCGGGCTCGCGCGTGAGCGCCGGACAGCCGCTCGTGCAGCTCTACGATGCACCCGAGCAGGCAAAGCTCGCCGGGCTGCAGGCGAAGGCCGACTACACGCGCCGGCAGTTCGCGCGCGCCGAACAGCTGGTGCCGAACGGCGCCGAACCGAAGGCGACCTTCGACGCGCGCCGCTACGAGCTCGACGCTGCGCGCGCCGACATCCGCGAGACGCAGGCCGTGATCACGCAGAAGCTGATCCGCGCCCCGTTCTCCGGCGTGATCGGCCTGCGGCGCGTGAACCTCGGCCAGTACCTGAATCCGGGCGACGCGATCGTGACGCTCACCGATCTCGACGCGCTGCACGCGAACTTCACGGTGCCGCAGAAGGCGCTGAGCCGCGTCGCGCTCGGGCAGACCGTGCGCGTGACGACGGATGCCTACCCGGGCCGCACCTTCGAAGGGCGCGTGACCGCGATCGAGCCGCAGGTCGGCGACGAGACCCGCAACATCACCGTGCAGGCGACCGTGGCCAACGCCGACCAGCTGCTGCGCCCGGGCATGTACATCGATGCGCACCTGGCGCTGCCGGGCCGCGATACGGTAATCAGCGTGCCGGATACCGCGGTGCAGACGTCGCAGGCGGGCGACACCGTGGTCGTGGTCGAGCAGCGCGACGCACGCGGCGTCGGCGTGGCGCGCGTGCGCCAGGTGCGCATCGGCGCGCGCGACCGGGGCCGCATCGTCGTCGAGGACGGGCTGCGCGCCGGCGACGTGGTCGTGACGACCGGGCAGCTGCGCGTCGCGCCGGGCGCGAAGGTGCAGGCGCTCGCCGATGCGTCCGCGCAACCGGAGGCCGTGCGATGAGCCAGCCCACGCAGGGACCCACGCAAGGACCCACCCAAGGCGCGCGCTTCACCGACATCTTCGTCCGGCGGCCGGTGCTGTCGCTCGTCTGCAGCCTGCTGGTCCTGCTCATCGGCCTGCGCTCGCTCGGCGCGCTGCCGGTGCGCCAGTACCCGATGCTCGAGAGCGCGACGATCAGCGTCGAAACCGCATACCCGGGCGCGTCGCAGGCGCTGATGCAGGGCTTCGTGACGACGCCGATCGCGCAGTCGATCGCGACCGCGGACGGCATCGAGTACCTGAGCTCGACGTCGACGCAGGGCAAGAGCGTCGTGAAGGCGCGGCTGCGCCTGAACGCGAACGCCGACCGCGCGATGACGGAAATCATGGCGAAGGTGCAGGAGGTCAAGTACAAGCTGCCCGAAGGCGCGTACGACTCGGTGATCACGAAGCTCACCGACGCGCCGACGGCCGTCATGTATCTCGGCTTCTCGAGCGACACGCTGTCGATTCCGGAGATCACCGACTACGTGGTGCGGGTGGCGCAGCCGCTCGTCACGACCGTGCCGGGCGTCGCGTCGGCCGAGATCGTCGGCGGGCAGAACCTCGCGATGCGGGTCTGGCTGGACGCGTCGCGGCTCGCCGCGCACGGGCTGTCGGCCGCGGACGTCGCGAGCGCGCTGAAGGCGAACAACGTGCAGGCCGCGCCGGGCCAGGTGAAGGGCGCGCTCACGGTCGCCGACATCTCCGCGAATACCGACCTGACCGACGTCGGCGCGTTCGGCAACCTCGTCGTGAAGTCCGACGCGAACGGCAGCTTCGTGCGGCTGCGCGACGTCGCGACCATCGAGCTCGGCGGGCAGCAATACAACGCGAGCGCGCTGATGAACGGCCATCGCGCGGTGAACATCGCGATCAACGCGACGCCGTCGGGCAACCCGCTCGACATCGTGCGCGGCGTGCAGGCGCTGCTGCCGACGATGGAGCGCAACAAGCCGGCCAGCATCCGGATCGGCGACGTGTTCGACGTCGCGCGCTTCGTCAATGCGTCGATTGACGAGGTGCGCGAGACGATCATCGAGGCGATCGCGATCGTCGTCATCGTGATCTTCCTGTTCCTCGGCTCGTTCCGCGCGGTCGTGATCCCGGTCGTGACGATCCCGCTCGCGCTCGTCGGCTCCGCCACGCTGATGCTCGCCGCCGGCTTCTCGCTGAACCTGCTCACGCTGCTCGCGATGGTGCTCGCGATCGGGCTCGTCGTCGACGACGCGATCGTCGTCGTCGAGAACATCCATCGGCACATCGAATCCGGCGAGCCGCCCGCGCGCGCGGCGCTGCTCGGCGCGCGCGAGATCGCGTCGCCCGTGATCGTGATGACGATCACGCTCGTCGCCGTGTACGCGCCGATCGGCCTGATGGGCGGGCTGACCGGATCGCTGTTCCGCGAATTCGCGTTCACGCTCGCGGGCGCGGTGTGCGTGTCGGCCTTGATCGCGCTGACGCTGTCGCCGATGCTGAGCTCGCTGCTGCTCGACAGCCGGATGTCGGAGGGGCGCATCGCGCGCGCGATCGAGCACACGCTGTCGCGCGTCACGCACGGCTATCGGCGGATGCTGCACGCGAGCCTGGCCGCGCGGCCGGCGGTGCTGGTGTTCGGCGCGGGCGTGCTGCTCGGCATCGGGCTGCTGTTCAGCGGCGTGAAGCGCGAGCTCGCGCCGCAGGAGGACCAGGGCTCGATCATGCTGCAGGTGAAGGCGCCACAGTACGCGAACCTCGACTACCTCGAACGCTACGCGCCGCAAGTCGAGAAGGTGTTCCGCTCGCTGCCGGAAGCGGATACGAGCTTCGTGCTGAACGGCGTCGGCGGCGCCAACCTCGGCTTCGCCGGCGTGAACCTCGTCGACTGGTCGAAGCGCACGCGCGGCGCCGCCGATCTGCAGGCGCTCGTGCAGGCGCGCGCGAACGCGATTGCCGGCGACCAGGTGTTCACGTTCCTGCTGCCGTCGCTGCCCGCGTCGAGCGGCGGCCTGCCGATCCAGATGGTGCTGCGCGCGCCGGCCGACTTCAAGGACATCTTCGCGACGATGGGCAAGCTGAAGGAAGCTGCGGCGAAGAGCGGGCTGTTCGCGGTCGTCGACAGCGACCTGACGTTCGACAGCCGCGCGGTCGGCGTGACGATCGACCGCAACCAGGCGAACGCGCTCGGCGTGACGATGAAGGACATCGCCGATACGCTCGCGGTGCTCGTCGGCGAGAACTACGTGAACCGCTTCGACCACAACGGGCGCTCGTACGACGTGATTCCGCAGGTCGCGCGCGCGGAGCGCCTGTCGTCCGACATGCTGAACCGCTATTACGTGAAGACGCGCAGCGGCAAGATGGTGCCGCTCGCGACGGTCGTGCACGTGTCGAACGGCAGCCAGGCGAACGCGCTCACGCAGTTCAACCAGATGAACTCGGCGACGCTGTCGGCCGTGGCCGCGCCGGGCGTGACGATGGGGCAGGCGGTCGAGTTCCTGCAGAAGCAGCCGCTGCCGGCCGGCTACGACATCGACTGGCTCGGCGAATCGCGCCAGTACGTGCAGGAGGGCAACCGGCTGACCGTCACGTTCGTGTTCGCGCTCGTCGTGATCTTCCTCGTGCTCGCCGCGCAGTTCGAGAGCCTGCGCGATCCGCTCGTGATCCTCGTGTCGGTGCCGCTGTCGGTGTGCGGCGCGCTCGTGCCGCTGTATCTCGGCTTCGCGACGCTGAACATCTATACGCAGATCGGGCTCGTCACGCTGATCGGGCTGATCTCGAAGCACGGGATCCTGATGGTGAGCTTCGCGAACGAACTGCAGCGCACGCAGAACCTCGACCGGCGCGCGGCGATCGAGCACGCGGCCGCGGTGCGGCTGCGGCCGATCCTGATGACGACCGCGGCGATGGTCGCCGGGCTCGTGCCGCTGATCTTCGCGCGCGGCGCGGGCGCGGCCAGCCGCTTCGCGATCGGGATCACGGTCTCGACCGGCATGCTGGTCGGCACGCTGTTCACGTTGTTCGTGCTGCCGACCGTGTACACGCTGATCGCGAAGCGGCATCGCGAGGCGGCGACGAGCGAACGCGCGCGCGTGCTGGAGACGGTTTGAGCGCGCAATCGACAACGCGCGCCGCGACGGCGCGCACCGGGAGAATCATGAATCGAATCCGTGTTGCGGCCGCCGCGGCGGTCGCGCTCTTCGCCGCGGGCTGCACGATGGCGCCGCATTTCCAGCGACCGGATGCGCCTGTCGCGCAGGCGTTTCCTGCGGGCGGCGTCTACGCGACGCAGCCGGCCGCGAAGGCCGGCGCGCGCAGCGCGAACGGCCGGGCGGCGACCGACATCGGCTGGCGCGAGTTCTTCGTCGATCCGCGCCTGCAGCGGCTGATCGAGATCGCGCTGAAGAACAACCGCGACCTGCGGGTCGCGGTGCTGAACGTCGCGGCCGCACGCGCGCAGTACCAGATCACGCGCGCGGACCTGATGCCGACGCTCGATGCGACGGGCACCGGCTCGATCCAGCGCTTCCCGGCCGGCGTGTCGACGACCGGCGCGCCGCTGATCACGCGAATCTACAACGTCGGGCTGCAGGCGCAGTGGGAACTCGACCTGTTCGGGCGGCTCCAGAGCCTGAAGGACCAGGCGCTCGCGAAATACTTCGCGACCGCGCAGGCCCGCAAGGCTTCGGAGATCCTGCTGGTGTCGCAGGTCGCGGATCAGTACCTGACGGTGCTTGCGTTTGACGACCTGCTGAAAGTGACGGAAGACACGCTGAAGACCGCGCAGGCGTCGTACGACCTGACGAAGCTGAAGTTCGACAACGGCACCGGCTCGGAGCTCGACCTGCGCCAGGCGCAGACGATCGTCGAGACGGCGCTCGCGAACCAGCAGGCGCAGGCGCGTCTGCGCGCTCAGGCGCTCAACGCGCTGGTGCTGCTCGTTGGCGAGCCGCTGCCGGACGACCTGCCGGCGGGCATGCCGCTCGACGCGCAGAATTTCCTGACCGACATCCCGGCCGGGCTGCCGTCGGATCTGCTCGCGCGTCGTCCGGACATCATGGAAGCGGAGCAGAACCTGCTCGCCGCGAACGCGAACATCGGCGCGGCGCGCGCGGCGTTCTTCCCGCGCATCTCGCTGACGGGCGCGTTAGGCACCGCGAGCCCGACGCTCGGCGGGCTGTTCAAGGCCGGCACCGCGGCGTGGTCGTTCGCGCCGCAGATCGCGATGCCGATCTTCGAGGGCGGCGCGAATCTCGCGAACCTCGATCTTGCGCACGTGCAGAAGCGCATCGAGATCGCGAACTATGAAAAGGCGATCCAGTCGGCGTTCCGCGAAGTGGCGGACGGGCTCGCCGCGCGCGGCACGTACGACCAGCAGATCGGCGCGCTCGAGCGCAACGAGCACGCGCAGCAGCGCCGTTACGACCTGTCGAACCTGCGCTACAAGAACGGCGTCGACAGCTACCTGTCGGTGCTGACCGCGCAGACCGACCTGTACTCGGCGCAGCAGACGCTGATCACCGCGCGGCTCGCGCGCTGGACCAACCTCGTCGACCTGTATCGCGCGCTGGGCGGCGGCTGGATTCAGCGGGCCGGCGAGACGCCGCGTCCGGCCGACCAGCCGGTCGACTACGGCAAGGCGGCTGCGCCGGCGTCGGCCGCTGCGGCGAACGGCTGAGCGCTGCCGGTCAGGCGCGTGCGATGCCCCGCAAACGACAACGCCACGGACTTTCGACCGTGGCGTTGTCTGTCATGCGCGAGGTGTGTTGTTTTCCGCGCTCAGTCCGCGTCCTTCGCGAACTGCACCGCGATCGCGCCGAGCACGCAGATCGCCGCGACGTACACCACCGGCGCGAGCGGATTCGACTTCATCATCAGCGACACGATCACCGGCGTGAGGCCGCCGAAGATCGCATAGGCGACGTTGTACGAGAACGAGATCCCCGAGAACCGCACGACGGCCGGGAAGCTCTTGACCATCACGAACGGCACCGCGCCGATCGCGCCGACCGCGAAGCCCGCGATCCCGTAGTAGACCGGCAGCGTCGACGCGTCGGCCGCGACCTGCGCGAACAGCAGGTAATAGCACGCGGCCAGCACGAGGCCGCCGATGCCGAGCACGCGCTTCGCGCCGATCCAGCCGGCGAGCGAGCCCGCGGTGATGCAGCCGGCGGTCAGGCACAGCGTCGCGACGCTGTTCGCGAACAGCGTCGTGGCCGGCGACAGGTGGAACTGCTTCTGCAGCAGCGCGGGCGTCATCAGGATCACGACGACGATCGCCGCGGACAGCATCCACGTGAGCAGCATCGACACGATCACCGCGCGGCCGTGGTCGCGCAGCACGGCCTTCAGCGGAATCTCGGCCGCGAGCGCCTTCTTCGCCTTCATTTCGGCGAACACCGGCGTCTCGTGCAGCCAGCGGCGCAGGTAGACGGAGAACAGGCCGAACACGCCGCCGAGCAGGAACGGGATGCGCCACGCGAACGCGGTGACCTCGGCGGGCGCGTAGCGGCGGTTGATGCCGGCCGCGACGAGCGAGCCGAGCAGGATGCCGGCCGTGAGGCCCGCGGTCAGCGTGCCGCACGCGTAGCCGATGTGGCGCGACGGTACGTGCTCGGACACGAACACCCACGCGCCCGGCACCTCGCCGCCGACCGCCGCGCCCTGCAGGATGCGGAACAGCAGCAGCAGCACGGGCGCGAGGATGCCGACCGTGTCGTAGGTCGGCAGGAGGCCCATCAGCAGCGTCGGGACCGACATCATCAGCACGCTCAGCGTGAACATCCGCTTGCGGCCGACGAGGTCGCCGAAGTGCGCCATGATCACGCCGCCGAGCGGACGCGCGAGATAGCCGGCCGCGAAGATGCCGTAGGTCTGCAGCACGCGCAGCCATTCTGGGATGTCGTGCGGGAAGAACAGCTGCCCGATCGCGGGCGCGAAGAACACGAAGATGATGAAGTCGTAGAACTCGAGCGCGCCGCCGAGCGCGGCGAGGCCGAGGGTCTTGTAGTCGCTGCGCGTCAGCGCGCGCTCCGCGGCGCGCGGGACGCCGCTCAATTCGGAAGCTTGCATGGTCAGGGCGATCGATATTCGAATTAATTGTTTGAATCGGCGCCGCGTCTCCAGGGCGCGGCCTGCCTCGTTGACGAGGTGCGCCGGGCGCGGATGGCGCACGGAACACGCATCGCGTCGCCCGGGTCGGGCAAGCGGGGACGAGTGTCAAGCGAGTGGGAGGATTCTACAGGAGCACGAACGTGCGCAAGGCGGGCATGAAACTTTCCGGCGGCAGCTGCGGTGGCGGCGAGCGGGCGCGGCGCAGGCGGGCGAACGGGTCGCCGCCGCGCCGCGCGCGGTGCCGCTGCGTCAGTTGCCGGCGATCGTGTCGACCGGCTTGAACGCGCCGCCCTCGACCCGGTAGATCGTCACCGGCGCATCCTTCAGGTCGCCCTTCGCGTCATAGGCGATGCGGTCCGCCGACACGCCCTTGACCGTCACCTTGCCGAGATACGGCGTGTAGACCTTCGGGTCGGTCGAATTGGCGTCCTTCATCGCGGTGAGCAGCGCGATCGTCCCGTCGTACGAGTAGGGCGAATAGGTGATCACGTCTTCGTTGAAGCGCGCCTTGTAGCGCGCCGCGTAGCCGGCGAAGCCGGGCATCTTCTCCTTCGGCAGTCCGCCCATGTAGACGATCGCGCCTTCCGCCGCCGCGCCGCCCACCTTCAGGAACGTCGGCGAGCGCGACATCTCGCCCGTCACGAACGCGGCCTTGATCCCGAGCTGGCGCATCTTGCGGATCATCGGCGACGATTGCGCGTCGCCGCCGCCGTAGAAGATCGCGTCGGGGTTCATCCCCTTCAGGTTGGTCAGGATCGCGGAGAAGTCGAGCGCCTTGTCGTTCGTGAAGTCGCGCTTGATGATCGTGCCGCCCGCGGCCTGCACGGCCTTCGCGAATTCGTCGGCGATGCCCTGGCCGTACGCGGTACGGTCGTCGATGATCGCGATGCGCTTGAAGCGCAGGGTCTTCACCGCGTAGGTGCCGACGATGCGGCCCGCCTGCGCGTCGCTCGTCAGCAGCCGGTAGGTGGTCTTGTAGCCGCGCGCGGTGTATTGCGGCGAGGTCGCCATCGAGATCTGCGGCAGCCCCGCGCGATCGTACAGGTCGGACGCCGGGATGCTGGTGCCCGAGTTGAAGTGGCCGATGATGCCGCGCACGTTGTCGTCGATCAGGCGCTGCGCGACGGTCGTGCCGGTGCGCGGGTCGGCCTGGTCGTCCTGCGAATCGAGCTGGAACGTGACCGGCTTGCCGCCGATCGTCGGATTGGTTGCGTTGAAATCGGCGATCGCGAGCTGCACGCCTTTCTGCATGTCCGTGCCGTAGTTAGATTGCGGGCCGGTCAGCGGCGCGACGAAACCGATCCTGACGACGTCGGCGGCGATCGCGTGGGCGCCCGACAATGCGCAGGCAGCGGCCAGCGCGACGTGCGATACCTTCAGCTTCACTTTCACTTCCCCTTGATGGCGTGGTTGGGCCGGCGCCGGAATGTGGGCCGGCGGCCGGTGAACCGGGCGAGACGCTGTGCTGAAATCGGCGCGTCGGGCGGCGATTGCGGCACGTCATGCGGGTCGCACGCCGGCAGGGCCGTGTGGCGTCTCGTGACCGTGAAGCAAGTCTAGGTAGCGAAAATGCGCGCGTCTTGCGCGTTCCGAGCGCGGCCGGCGACGATTTCGGCATATCGTCGATAACCCTGATATATGCCGAAATCGTCATTTCGCATGCGCAATCGCGCCAAGACGCGACGCGGCCGCGTTTTTTAGGATGGCGGATTCGCGCGCGCCCGACTGCACGCGCGGGATCACTCGCCCGGCGCGCCGCAAGTGGGGCGCGCTCCTATAATCGACGCCATCAGCCACTCGCCTAGCGGATGCCGGGATGACGACCACGCTTGCCGTACCGTCCATGAGCCTGTCCGACACCTTGCGCTACCAGCCCGACAACGCCGATTTCGGCGCGATGCTCGCGCACTTCCGGCTGCTCGAGCCGGTCTTCGACGCGCTGCCCGACGTGGCGTTCTTCGTGAAGGATGCGGACGGCCGCTACGCGCTCGTCAACCGCACGCTGGCGATGCGCTGCGGCTACAAGGACAAGCGCGACCTGCTCGGCAAGACCACCGACGAGGTGTTCCCGCGCCGCTTCGGCCGCAGCTACTTCGAGCAGGACATGGCGACGATCACCGCCGGCCACCAGCTGATGGACCAGCTCGAACTGCACCTGTACCCCGGCCGCCAGCCGGGCTGGTGCCTGACCTGCAAGGAGCCGCTGCGCGACGCGGCCGGCAAGGTGGTCGGCCTCGCGGGCATCTCGCGCGACCTGAAGGCGCATGAAGGGTCGCATCCCGCGTACAGCAAGCTCGCGGACGTGGTCCAGTACATCCAGGATCACTACGTGCAGCCGCTGAACCTGAAGCAGCTCGCGCTGATGGCCGGGATGTCGGTCGCGCAGCTCGAGCGCTATTTCCACAAGGTGTTCCACCTGACCCCGCGCCAGGTGCTGCTGAAGACGCGGCTCGACGCCGCGACCGCGTTGCTGGTCACGCACGACAAGGTGACCGACGTCGCGGCGCTATGCGGGTACACCGATCACAGCGCGTTTACGCGCCAGTTCAAGGCGACGGTCGGCGTGACGCCGACGGAATACCGGATGATGCTGCAGGATCGCGCGGGATGACCCGGAGCGCCCGGAAAATGAATCTCGCCACATTTGTCACTCCCACCATTCGATGACCGGCGACTAAAACTGTCTCATGACCCACAGCGAGCGATCGCTCTGACCTGGAGGCAGCCATGACCACGACCACATCACCGGACGACGGAAGGAAGGAGGGGCAGCCTGCGATGAAGACGCCGCCGATCGTGTCGCCGCAGGACTGGGCGGCTGCGCGCGAGCGGCTGCTCGCCAAGGAGAAGGCGCTGACCCGCGCCCGTGACGCACTGGCCGCCGAGCGCAGGCGGATGCCCTGGGTTGCCGTGGAAAAAGAGTATGCATTTGACGGCCCTGACGGCAGAGCGAGCCTGCTCGACCTGTTCCACGGGCGCCGCCAACTGATCGTGTACCGCGCGTTCTTCGAGCCCGGCGTGCACGGCTGGCCGGAGCATGCATGCATCGGCTGTTCGATGGTGGCCGACCACGTTGGCCACCTCGCTCACCTGAACGCCCGCGACACCACCCTCGTGTTCGCGTCACGCGCGCCGCAGGCCGACATCACGCGCCTGAAGGCGCGGATGGGATGGAATATCCCGTGGTACACGATCACCGACAGTTTCGACGCCGACTTCGGCGTGGACGAATGGCACGGCCACAACGCATTCATCCGCGACGGCGAGCGCGTGTTCCGCACGTATTTCATCAACAGTCGCGGCGACGAGGCGATGGGCACCACGTGGAGCTATCTCGACATGACGGCGCTCGGCCGTCAGGAGACGTGGGAGGATTCGCCGGAGGGGTACCCGCAGGGCCGGCCGTACAAATGGTGGAATTGGCACGACAGTTACGTGCCCGACGCCGCGCCCGACCCGAAGTGGGTCGAGGTGTCCGACGCGGGAGAGGCGGCCTTTCGGAAGCGCGACAGCTAGTTCGTCGCGGTATTGCGCCTCGACAGCAACGGCGGCGGGCTGCCGCCGCCGGTTCAGCGATAGCCGAGGCCTTTCAGCACGGCCGTGCCGTTTGCCGTCAGGCGGAAGCTCGGCTGCGCATCGGCGTCGAGCTTGACCATTTCGACGAGGCCGGCTTCCTGCAGCGCCGGCAGTTCGGGTTTCGCGTTGGCGCCGATCGGCGCGTGCAGCAGCACGAGCAGCGTCGCGATTTCGTGATGGCTGAGCAGGCGGCGCAGCATCGTCTTGGGTTTGGCAGGGGGCGCGGCCGGGCGGCCCGCGGGTGCAACTACGGCGCTCATCGCTGTCCTCCTAGTTCGACAGAGTCTTCGGGTATGGTTGCGGATGGTGCCGTCGAAGACTTAAGCGATTCTTAAAACGCCCCGGTCGTTGACCGGCCACGGCGAGCCGGTGGTTACGGCATGTAACGGCACGGCGGTGGCTTCGCGAACCAGATCGGCGCAAGCCGCTTCAGGCGGGCGTCCAACGGCACTTGCGCCAGCGTAGTGCATGCGTGGCCGATTCGCCAGACAAATAGGCGATGACCTTTCGTCGCACCCGGTTTTTCCCCGTCCCTTATTTTCTCCGCTGCGCCTGCGCCGCCAGGCGAACGGCCGCGTTCGCCGCGCCGTAGCCGTCGTACCCGCCGCGCCGCTCGACGATCTCGAGCGAGAAGCGGTTGTCGACCAGTTCCGTATACGCATGCAGGAACTCGCCGCCGCTGTCGTCGCGGTCGTACAGCAGGTGGTGGGCGCTCAGCGTGTCGATGACGTCGTCCGGCAGCGCGTAGCGCGCGGCGAGGTCGTCGTAGTAGTTGCGCGGAATGCGCAGGAACGGCACGCCGTCGGCCGCGAATTCGGCGACCGTCTTCACGATGTCGTCGGTGCGGAACGCGACGTGGTTCAGCCCGGTGCCGTGGTAGCGGTCCAGCGATTCGGCGACCGCGGTGTGGCGATCGACCGACGCGTTCAGCGCGATCCGCACCGAGCCGTCCGCGCTGCGTACCGCGCGGCTGCGCATCAGGCCGTACGGATCGGGGACGAGCCAGCTGCGCTCGGCCTCGAAGCCGAACGCGGTCTTGAAGAACAGGATCCAGGTGTCGAGCGCGTCGCCGGGCAGCGCGAGGCACACGTGGTCGATGCCGGTCAGCGGGCCGACCTCGCTCGGGCCGTCGATGTCGGTCAACACGAAATCGGATTCATAGAGCGTCGGCGCGTTCGGCGCCTCGTCGACGAAGTATTCGAGGCTGCCGTCCGGCGCCTGCACGCTCGGCAGCACGCGCTCGTTCGGGCCGACGCGCCCGGAAAACGGCGCATAGCCGAAGCCCGCCGCGCGTTCGAACGCAACCTTCGCGTCGTCCACGCGGAACGCCGACGCGCACAGCGACAGCCCGTGCTGCTGGAAGAACGCGTCGGCGAACGAATCGCGCTCCGCGTTCAGCACGATCGACGCGGCGCCGTGCTGGAACAGCGTCACGTCCTTCGAGCGGTGCCGCCCGGCGAGCCGGAAGCGCATCTTGCCGAGCCACTCGCCGACGTTGGCCGCGGCCGGCGCATCGACCGCGAATTCGATGAACTGGAACCCGACGTGCGTGGGCGGCGCCGGCGGCGCGAACAGCGGCTGGCCGGCGCCCGGCGCGCGGCCTTCCCGCGCCAGCCGCGCGCGCGTCTGCTCTTCCAGGTAGAGCAGCGAGCGGTGGCCGTCGGCGGCGGTGAGCGCGGTCGGCGCCGCGCGGAAGCCGTCGTTGAAGATCTCGAGCGACAGCGGCCCCGTGTAGCCGGCCTCGATCACGCGCGCGGTGAAGCGCGCGAGGTCGAAGTCGCCCTGGCCGGGGAACGAGCGGAAGTGGCGGCTCCATTCGATCACGTCCATCACGAGCTTCGGCGCGTCGGCGATCTGCACGAACGCGATTCGGTCGCCGGGGATGTCGGCGATCGCGTCCGGCGAATCATCGAGCGACAGCGTGTGGAAGCTGTCGAGCGCGAGCCCGAGATGCGGGCTGTTCACCGCGTTCACGAGCCGCCACGCGTGGCCGTAGGTTTTCACGACCCGCCCCCACGCGAGCGCTTCGTACGCGGCGACCACGCCCGCCTGCCGCGCAGCCTCGGCGAGCGCGCCGAGCTGGTCGACGAGCAGCCCGTCGCTTGCGATCGTATCGGGCGACACGTTGCTGCAGACGAGGATGCGGTCGGTGCCGAGCGCGTGCATCACGTCGAACTTGCGCTTGATCCGGTCGAGGTTGCGCGCGAGCTGCGCGGGGCTCACGCCCTCGAAATCGCGAAACGGCTGGAACAGCACGATGTCGAGGCCGAGATCGGCGGCCATATTCCGCACGTCGGCGGGCGAGCCGTCGAAGTAGACGAGGTCGTTCTCGAAGATTTCGACGCCGTCGAAACCCGCGGCCTGGATGGCGGCGAGCTTCTCGGCGAGCGTGCCGGACAGGGACACGGTGGCGATCGAGCGCTGCATGGGCGAATCCTGCGGATGAACGGGGCGGCGCCGGCTGGACTTGACCCTGAATGAACCAGTCGTGGAGTCCTGGGAACGCGCCATATCCCGAATTTACTGGGTTGATGGAGTGGATTATACAAACTAACTAGGTGGTACAAATTAGCGAAAACCCGAAAAGACTTTGCGTTTGCGCAAGCGCACACTAGCGTCGAATCTTGACGTGAGGGGGCGAAGTCGCATAGCGATGAGCCCCCGTTTTCGGAGCAACTGACATGAGCAAGCGCAAGGTCCTGGTGCTGAACGGCCCGAACCTGAATCTGCTGGGGACGCGCGAACCCCACATCTACGGCGCGGAAACGCTCGCCGACGTCGAGCAGCGCTGCCGCGTCGCGGCGGATGCGCTCGGGCTGGAAATCGAATTCCGCCAGTCGAACGCCGAGCACCAGCTGATCGACTGGCTGCACGCGGCGCGTCACGACACGGACGGCGTCGTGATCAACCCGGCCGCGTATACGCACACGTCGGTCGCGCTGGCCGATGCGCTGTCGGCGATCGCGAAGCCGGTGATCGAGGTCCACATCTCGAACGTGCACCGCCGCGAGCCGTTCCGCCACCACTCTTACGTGTCGGCGGTCGCCGAAGCCGTGATCTGCGGCTGCGGCACCGAAGGCTACGTGTTCGCGCTGCAGCGCATGTCCACCATTCTTTCGCAAGGAGCCGCGCGATGAGCCGCCCGTCCTTTCTGATCGGCCTGATCGGCCAGGGCATCGGCGGTTCGCTGTCGCCCGCGATGCATGAGGAAGAAGGATTCCGCCAGGGATTCGGCTATGTCTACCGGCGCATCGATTTCGACGCGCTCGGCCTGAGCGTCGACGCGCTGCCGCAACTGCTCGCGGCCGCCGAGCAGATGGGCTACACGGGCCTGAACATCACGCATCCGTGCAAGCAGCGCGTGATCGAGCATCTCGACGCGCTGTCCGACGACGCGCGCGCGCTGGGCGCGGTCAACACCGTGCTGTTCAAGGACGGCAAGCGGATCGGCCACAACACCGACTGGTCGGGCTTCGCGAAATCGTTCCGGCGCGGGCTGCCCGGCGCATCGCTCGAACGTGTCGTCCAGCTCGGCGCGGGCGGCGCCGGGGCGGCCGTCGCGCATGCGGCGCTGCAGATGGGCGCGGCCGAACTGGCGATCTTCGATGTCGACGCGTCGCGCGCCCGCGCGCTCGCCGACGAGCTGCAGCAGCGCTTCCCGGCCGCGAAAGTGACGCAGGGCGACGACCTCGCGAGCGCGGTGCGCGCCGCGACCGGCCTGATCCACGCGACGCCGACCGGCATGGCGAAGCATCCGGGCCTGCCGCTGCCGGCCGAACTTCTGCATGCGGGGATGTGGGTCGCCGACATCGTGTACTTCCCGCTCGAGACGGAACTGATCCGGGCGGCGCGCGCGGCGGGCTGCGCGACGCTGCCGGGCGGCGGGATGGCGGTCTACCAGGCCGTCGACGCGTTCGAGATCTTCACCGGACGCACGCCCGACGCCGAGCGGATGTTCGGCCACTTTCAGGCGCTCGTTGCGCGCTGACCCTCGATAGATTCAGAGAAAGACGAGACCAGGAGACGACCATGCAGCACACCACCCACACGAACCATGCGCCGGTTCAGCCAGCGCAGGCGGCCGGCACGGTCCGGCGCACGTCGGCGCGCTACAGGATTCTCGCGCTGCTCGCGATCGGCACGATGATCAACTACCTCGACCGCACCGTGCTGGGGGTGGCAGCGCCGCAGCTCACCAAGGAGCTCGGCATCAACGCGGCGGTGATGGGCATCATGTTCTCCGCGTTCTCGTGGACCTACGTCGCGATGCAGGTGCCGGGCGGCCTCGTGCTCGACCGCTTGGGCAGCAAGATCACCTATTACTGGTCGATGACGCTGTGGTCGCTGTGCACGCTGCTGCAGGGCTTCGTGCCCGGCGTCGCGACTCTGTTCGCGTGCCGCCTCGGCCTCGGCATCACGGAGGCGCCGTGCTTCCCGACCAACAGCCGGGTGGTCGCGACGTGGTTCCCGCAGAACGAGCGCGCGATGGCGACCGGCACCTACACGGTCGGCGAGTACATCGGCCTCGCGTTCTTCAGCCCGGTGCTGTTCGCGCTGATGGGCGCGTTCGGCTGGCGTTCGCTGTTCTGGGTCGTCGGCGGCGTGGGCATCGCGTTCGGTCTCGTCTGGTGGAAGCTCTATCACGAGCCGCACAACCATCCGGGCGCTAACAAGGCGGAGATCGAGTACATCGAAGCGGGCGGCGGCCTCGCGCACGGCGCGAAGAAGAACGACCGGCCCGAGCAGGCGAAATTCAGCTGGCGCATGGCCGGCCAACTGCTGAAGAAGCGCCAGCTCGCCGGCATCTGCCTCGGCCAGTTCGCGGGCAATTCGACGCTCGTGTTCTTCCTGACCTGGTTCCCGACCTATCTCGCGACCGAGCGCCACATGGGCTGGCTGAAGATCGGCTTCTTCGCGGTGATGCCGTTCATCGCCGCGTCGGTCGGCGTGATGTTCGGCGGGATCTTCTCCGACTGGCTGCTGCGCCGCGGCAAGTCCGCGAATCTCGCACGCAAGCTGCCGATCATCGCCGGCCTGCTGCTCGCGTCGACGATCATCCTCGCGAACTACGTGCAGAGCAACGAAGCCGTGATCGCGATCATGTCGGTCGCGTTCTTCGCGCAGGGGATGGCCGCGCTCGGCTGGACGCTCGTATCCGACATCGCGCCGGACGGCCTGCTCGGCGTGACGGGCGGCATCTTCAACTTCGCGGCGAACCTCGCCGGCATCATCACGCCGCTCGTCGTCGGCTTCATCGTCGCATCGACCGGCTCGTTCGTCGGCGCGCTGGTGTTCATCGGCGTGATCGCGCTGATCGGCGCGGCGTCGTACATCTTCGTCGTCGGCGACATCAAGCGGATCGTGCTGTAACGCGGACACGCGGCAGCAGGACCTCGGGCCCGGCGGGTGCAATCCGCCGGGCCCTTTTTTCGTTCAGGACGCGCGGCGCAGCGAGATGCCGAGCGCCTCGATCGCGCGTGCGATCGCGGCGACCGCGCGCCGGACGTCGTCGGCGTCGATCGCGCCGATGCAGCCGACGCGGAACGTTTCCAGCTGCGTGAGCTTGCCCGGATAGAGGATGAAGCCGGCGTCGCGCACCGTGTCGTAGAAGCGCTTGAAGTCGTATGCCGGATCGTCCGGCGCATGGAACGTCACGATCACCGGCGCCTGCACGCGCGCATCGAGGAACGGCTCGAAGCCGAGCGCATGCATCGCGTCGACCAGCGTCCGGCAGTTCGACGCATAGCGCGCGCCGCGCGCGGGCTGGCCGCCTTCGGCGAGAAATTGGTCGAGCGCCACGCGCAGCGCGGCGACCACGTGCGTCGGCGGCGTGAAGCGCCACTGGCCGGTCTTGCGCAGGTACGCGTACTGGTCGTGCAGGTCGAGCGCGAGCGACGGCGAGCGGCCTTCGCACGCTTCCAGCGCGTCGCGCCGCATGATCGCGAACCCCATCCCCGGCACGCCTTCCAGGCATTTGCCGCTGGCCGAGACCAGCGCGTCGATGCCGCTGCCGTCGAGCGTGATCGGCAGCGCGCCGAACGAGCTCATCGCATCGACGATCAGCCGCTTGCCATGCCGCCGGCAGCACGCGGCGATCTCGTCGAGCGGATTCAGGATGCCGGCGCTCGTCTCGAGATGCACCAGCGCGACATGGGTGATGCGCGGGTCGCGCGCGAACGCCGCCTCGATCGCCGCGGGATCGGCCGCGGACGCCTCGCCGAACGGCAGCGCGATCGCCTCGATCCCGAGCCGGCTGAGGATCTTCAGGATGCGCGCGCAGTACGCGCCGTTGTCCGGCACGACTACGACGCCGTCGCGCGGCACCAGCGTGCCGAGCGCGGCTTCGACCGCGAACGTGCCGCTGCCCTGCATCGGCACGCACACGTATTCCGCGTCGCCGCGGGCGATGCCGACGAGGTCGGTGCACACGCTTTCGGTCAGGCGATTGAATTCGGTATCCCACGAGCCCCAGTCGCGCTGCATCGCGTCGCGCGTCGCGGCGGACGTGGTGAGCGGGCCGGGGGTGAGCAGGATCGGGGCGGTGGCGGACATGAGTTTTGCTCCAACAAAGGTCGGATGAAACGCCGGGTGGCGTTTCCGGGTGACGGCCATCATAGTGGCAAATTGTGTCATTTTGTGGAAATGTGGGCGGTCGTCACGGGGTTGTCATCGAACGCTGTGATCCTTCGCTTGCCGCACGAAACCGCATCGGTCCAGTACCGGTCGGGCGGCGACGAGGCGGGCCCGCTGGCGGTTCGCCCCCTATTACTGCTCTGCATGGGGCCAGAGTAAGCGCTGAAGCGCCAACTCTGGCCGACAGAGCCGGTCGTGCCCCGGCCGTTTGGTGTTCCGTCTACGGAGAAGTGAGATGACACTGCAGAATTCCTCGCGCGCCGCTGCCGGCGCGTTCCGCAAGCTCGCGCTGGCCGCCTGCGCCGCCGGTCTGCTGCAAGGCGCCGCGCTGCCGGCGCACGCGGCGAATGCGGTCGTGCTGTATACGGCGGACGGCCTCGAAAACCTCTACCGCGACGTGCTGCCGGCCTTCGAGAAGAAGGAAGGCGTGAAGGTCAACATCGTCACGGCGGGCAGCGGCGAAGTCGTCAACCGCGCGAACATCGAGAAGAACTCGCCGAAGGCCGACGTGATCGTCACGCTGCCGCCGTTCATCCAGCAAGCCGGCCAGATGGGCCTGCTGCAGCCGTACCAGAGCGTCAACTACAAGAACGTGCCGGCGATCGCGAAGGCGGAAGACGGGACGTGGGCGACGTTCGTGAACAACTATTTCTCGTTCGCGATCAACCCCGAAGTCGTCAAGCAGCAGCCGAAGACGTTCGCCGACCTGCTGTCGCCGACCTACGCGGGCAAGGTCGCGTACTCGAACCCGGCCACGGCCGGCGACGGGATGGCGGTGCTGATCCTGACGACCACGCTGATGGGCGAGGACAAGGCGTTCGACTATCTCGCGAAGCTGTCGCAGAGCGTGAAGTTCCACACGAAGGGCACGGGCTACCTGAACGTGCTGCTGTCGCGCAACGAGATCAGCTTCGCGAACGGCGACCTGCAGATGGATCTCGACGACGCCGAGCACGGCGGCCTGTCGATCAAGCCGATCTTCCTCGCGGCGAAGGACGGCGACCAGCCGACGACGTTCCAGCTCCCGTACGGCATCGGCCTGATCAAGAGCGGCCCGAACCAGGACGCGGGCAAGAAGCTGATCGACTACCTGATGTCGACGGACGTGCAGTCGAAGGTGCCGGACATGTACGGCATCCCGGGCCGCACCGACGTGCCGCTCGCCGGCAAGAACGGCGAGGCGGTCAAGCGCGCGATCGCGGGCGTGAAGCTGATCCCGGTCGACTGGAGCCAGGTGATGGCGAAGAAGCCGGTGTGGCTGGAGCGCTGGAAGAAGGACGTGATCGGCAGCTCGGGCAAGCAGACCGACGTCGTCAAGCCGAAGTGAAAGGATGAAACCGGTGGACACCGCCATGACCCATCCCGGCGCATTCGGCGCCGCCGAACCGCGTGCGACGCTGCGGTCCGGCGCGCCGGGCGGCGTTCAGATCGAGCACCTGAGCGTGCGCTACGGCGCGCGCACGGTGCTGGACGATCTGACGCTGTCGATCGGCGCCGGCGAATTTTTGACCGTGCTCGGCAAGAGCGGCTGCGGCAAGACCACGCTGCTGCGCTTCATCGCCGGGTTCGTGAAGGCCGACGGCCTGACCGGCACGCTGACCGTTGCCGGACGTGACCTGACCTATGCGCCGCCGCACAAGCGCAATCTCGGTCTGCTGTTTCAGAACTACGCGCTGTTCCCGCACCTGTCGGTGTTCGAGAACGTCGCATTCGGCCTGCGCGCGCGACGGATGTCGTCGGCCGAGGTCACGCGTCGCGTCGCCGACGCGCTGAAGCTCGTCCAGCTCGGCGACGCCGGCCACCACATGCCGGCGCAGCTGTCGGGCGGGATGCAGCAGCGCGTCGCGCTCGCCCGCGCGCTCGTGATCGAGCCCGACGTGCTGCTGCTCGACGAGCCGCTGTCCGCGCTCGATGCGAACCTGCGCGCGTCGGTGCGCAGCGAGCTGAAGGCGCTGCACGAGCGCCTGCCGAACTTGACCGTCGTGTGCGTGACGCACGACCGCGACGACGCGCTGGTGCTGTCCGACCGCGCGCTGCTGATGCGCGACGGCCACGTCGCGCAGCTCGGCACGCCGCAGCAACTGTACGACACGCCGCGCAACGGCTACGTCGCGCGCTACCTGGGCCCGGCGAACCTGCTGCCGCCGCGCGTGATCTTCCCGCTCGGTGATCCGCGCCACGACGTGCGCGACAAGGTCGCATGCGTGCGCCCGGAGCAGTTGACCGTCAGGCCGCTTGCGGCGGGCGGGCTGCACGGCACGGTCGCGTCGGTCGAATGGCAAGGCGCGGAGCTGTCGATCGCGGTCGTGGTCGACGCGGCGCCGGAAGAGCCGGTGCGCGTGACCATGCAGCGCGGCCGCGGCGCGGCACCCGAGCGCGGCGCGCGTGTTTCCCTGCATTGCGAGGCAGACGATGTCGTCGTTATCGAGCCCTGACACCGCGCTGTCGCCAAAGGCGCTCGCGTCGGCGGCCGCGCATGCCGCGGCCGCGAAGCGCCGCCAGCGCGCCGGCGACTGGCATCTGATCCTGCTCGCGATCGTCGTGCTCGGCCCGCTCGTCGTCTATCCGCTCGTGCGGCTCGTGCTGCTGAGCCTGACCGGTGATCACGGGCTGAGCTTCGCCGCGTACCGCAACTTCTTCGGCAACCCCGACACGCGCAACGTGCTGCTGACGACGCTCGGCGTGCTGTTCGCGAGCGCCGGCACCGCGTCGGTGCTCGGCGTGCTGCTGGCGGCGCTGCTGTTCTTCAGGCCGTTTCCGGGCGCGTCGCTCGTCACGCGCTTCCTGGAGCTGTACGTCGCGTTTCCGTCGTTTCTCGTCGCGTTCACGCTGATCTTCCTGTACGGCTCGCAGGGCTCGGTCAGCATCGCGCTGCAGCAGGTGTTCCATCTCGA
Source organism: Burkholderia ubonensis subsp. mesacidophila (assembly GCF_002097715.1). Lineage (NCBI taxonomy): Bacteria > Pseudomonadati > Pseudomonadota > Betaproteobacteria > Burkholderiales > Burkholderiaceae > Burkholderia > Burkholderia ubonensis. The sequence goes on along the minus strand of NZ_CP020738.1, from coordinate 2,969,250 downwards.
CCAGCCGCCGCTCGATTTCCTGTTCGGCTTCGGCGGCGTGATCCTCGCGCAGACCGTGTTCTACACGCCGTTCGTCGTGCGGCCGACGCTCGCGTCGTTCGCGACGCTCGACCTGCGCCTGATCGAAGCGGCGCGCAGCCTCGGCGCGTCGGGCTGGATGCTCGCGCGGCGCGTTGTGCTGCCGATCGCGTGGCCCGGGATCGCGGCCGGCACCGTGCTGTGCTTCCTGCTGACGCTGAACGAATTCGGGATTCTGCTCGTGCTCGGCAGCGCGAGGCTCGTCACGCTGCCGGTCGCGATCTACAGCAGCGCGACCGTCGATCTCGACCTGCCGACCGCGTCGGCGGGCGCGGTCGCGATGCTCGCGCTGTCGCTGGCGCTGTATGCGATCTATCGCCGGGTGAACCGGCGTGCAACGGGAGGGACGCGCGATGTCCGCTGAATACCGTATCGGGCAGGCCGTGCCGCGCCACGAAGTGGGCTGGAGCGACACGCTGCTCAAGCATGCGTCGCGCGCCGCGCTGGCGCTCGCCGCGTTCGCGTGCTTCTGGCTGTTCGTGCTGCCGGTGATCGTCGTCGCGCTGTCGAGCGTGTCGAGCCGCTGGTCCGGCACGATCCTGCCGGCCGGCTACAGCCTGCGCTGGTTCGAGCAGCTCGGTTCGCAGGAATACGGCGCGCTCGCGACGAGCCTCGAGATCGGCTTCGGGGTCGCCGTGATCGGCACGGCCGTCGGCCTGTGGCTCGCGCTCGCGCTCGAAGGGCGCGACCGGCGCGGGATCGGCGCGGTCGTCGACGCGCTCGTGATGGTGCCCAACGGCGTGCCGAGCGTCGTGCTCGGGCTCGCGGTGCTGATCGCGTATCACCAGAGGCCGGTCGATCTGTCGAGTTCGGCGGCGATCGTCGTGCTCGTGCAGCTCGCGCTGATCCTGCCTTTCTGCTATCGCTGCGCGGCGGCGGCGCTGCGCCCGGAGCTGACGGTGCTGCGCGAGGCCGCGGCCAGCCTCGGCGCGCCGCCCGCGATGGTGCTGCGGCGCGTGCTGCTGCCGCAGCTCGTGCCCGCGCTGCGCGCGAGCCTCGCGCTCGGCTTCGCGCTGTCGCTCGGCGAGCTCGGCGCGACGCTGACGGTCTATCCGCCCGGCTTCGCCACCGTGCCGATCGTCGTGATCGGCCAGGTGGAGCGCGGCTATTACCTGCCTGCGTCGGCGCTGGCGCTGATGATGCTCGGCGCGTCGCTCGCGGCGCTGCTGCTGATTGCCGCCCGCGTGCCGGGCGGCCGGCGGGCCGCGCCATGAACGCCGCATTCGCCATGCGGCTGCCCGGCGACGCGCAGGCCGCCGGGGCATCGACGGGCCTGCCGGACCAGTCCGTCGACGTCAACGGCCGCCGCTACCGGCTGCCGGCGGTGCCGACCGTCGTCGTGTGCGTCGACGGCTGCGAGTACGACTATCTCGAGCGCGCGGTGGAGGCGGGCGTCGCGCCGTTCGTCGGCAGGATGATCGCGGAAGGCACCGCGTGGCGCGCCGATTGCGTCGTGCCGACCTTCACCAACCCGAACAACCTGTCGATCGTCTGCGGCGCGCCGCCGTCGGTGCACGGAATCTGCGGCAATTACTTCTGGGACCCGGACGCCGACGGCGGGCGCGGCGCCGAGGTGATGATGAACGATCCCGCCTACCTGCGGGCCGGCACGCTGCTCGCCGCGGCGTCCGACGCCGGCGCGCGGGTGGCGGTCGTGACCGCGAAGGACAAGCTGCGCCGCCTGCTCGGCTGGCGGATGCGCGGCATCTGCTTTTCCGCGGAGAAGGCCGCGCAGGCGAATCTCGCGGAAAACGGCATCGTCGACGTGCTCGACTGGGTCGGCCTGCCGTCGCCGGACGTCTATAGCGCGGCGCTGTCCGAATTCGTGTTCGCGGCGGGCGTGCGGCTCGCGCAGACGCGCCAGGTCGACCTGATGTATCTGTCGACCACCGACTACGTGCAGCACAAGTGCGCGCCCGGCAGCGCCGGCGCGAATGCGTTCTACGCGATGATGGACCGCTATCTCGCGCAGCTCGACGCGCTCGGCTGGGTGATCGGGCTGACCGCCGACCACGGGATGAACGCGAAACACGATCCGGCGACGGGCCGGCCGAACGTCGTCTATCTGCAGGATGCGCTCGACGGCTGGTTCGGCGCGCAGGCCGCGCGGGTGATCCTGCCGATCACCGATCCATACGTCGTGCATCACGGCGCGCTCGGTTCGTTCGCGACCGTCTATCTGGCGGCGGGCGTCGACCGGGCGGACGCGATGTGGCGCATCGGCGGGCTCGACGGCGTCGAGCTCGTGCTCGACAACGCGGAAGCCGCGGCGCGCTTCGAGCTGCCGGCGGACCGGATCGGCGATCTGGTCGTGATCGCCCGGCGCGACATGACGCTCGGCACGCGCGAGCGCGAACACGACCTGTCCGGGCTGACCGTGCCGTTGCGCTCGCATGGCGGCGTGTCGGAGCAGGAAGTGCCGCTGCTGTTCAACCGTCGCATCGCGCGCGACGATCCCGCGCGCCGTCCGCGGAATTTCGACGTGTTCGATTTCGCGCTGAACCGGATCGCATCATGACTTCCCCTGTTCGGCAGGACCATCCGGCATTTCGTGCCGAGGCATTGCGCTGGTGCGGCCTTCGCGCGACGCGCGAGCGGACTTTCGACGTCACCGATCCCTATACCGGCATGCGCGTCGGCACGGCGCCGCTCGCGAGCGGCGACGACGTCCGCGCCGCATTCGATTACGCGATGGCTTACCGGCCGGTGCTCACGCGCTACGAGCGTTCGCAGATCCTCGAACGGGCGGCCGCGTTGCTGCGCGAGCGCACCGAGGAAGCGTCGGACCTGATCACGCTCGAATCCGGTTTGTCGAAGCAGGATTCGCGCTACGAGATCGGCCGCGTCGCGGACGTGCTGAAGTTCGCGTCGGTCGAGGCGCTGCGTGACGACGCGCAGAGCTTCTCGTGCGACCTGACGCCTCACGGCAAGGCGCGCCGGGTGTTTTCGCAGCGTCAGCCGCTCGACGGGGTGATCGTCGCGATCACGCCGTTCAATCATCCGATGAACCAGGTTGCACACAAGATCGCGCCGGCGATCGCGACCAACAACCGCGTGATCGTGAAGCCGTCCGAGAAGGTGCCGCTGTCGGCGTTCTATCTGGCGGATCTGCTTTATGAGGCCGGCCTGCCCGAGCCGATGCTGCAGGTCGTGACCGGCGATCCGCGCGAGATCGCGGACGAACTGGTGACGCACTCGCACGCGTCGCTGATCACGTTTACCGGCGGCGTGGCGATCGGCAAGGCGATTGCCGCGAAGGCCGGTTACCGGCGCGTCGTGCTCGAGCTGGGCGGCAACGATCCGCTGATCGTCCTCGGCGACGCCGATCTCGACCGCGCCGCGTCGCTCGCGGTGCAGGGCTCGTACCGGAATTCCGGCCAGCGCTGCACGGCGGTCAAGCGCATCCTGGTCCAGCGTTCGGTTGCGCCGGCGTTCACTGAGCGATTGGTGGCGAAGACGCGTGCGTGGTCGTACGGCGACCCGTTCGACCCGGCGAACGAGATGGGTACGGTGATCGACGAAGCGGCGGCGCGCCTGTTCGAGGCGCGTGTCGATGAGGCGGTCGCGCAGGGCGCGCGGCTGCTGACGGGGAATGTCCGCCGCGGTGCGCTGTATGCGCCGACCGTGCTCGATCGCGTCGATCCGGCGATGGCGCTGGTGCGCGAGGAGACGTTCGGCCCGGTGTCGCCGGTCATCGCGTTCGACACGATCGACGATGCGATCCGGATCAGCAACGGCACGGCGTTCGGGCTGTCGTCGGGCGTCTGCACCGACAGTACGGAAGCGGTCGTGCGGTTCGTGAACGAATTGAACGTCGGCACCGTGAACGTCTGGGAGGTGCCGGGCTACCGGATCGAGCTGACGCCGTTCGGCGGGATCAAGGATTCGGGATTGGGTTACAAGGAAGGGGTGCAGGAGGCGATGAAGAGCTTCACGAACCTGAAGACTTTCTCGTTGCCATGGGGATGACGGAATGGCGTTGACGCTCGAAGAGATTCGCGGCCTGTATCGCGAGCATGGTCATGTGGCCTACAGCGGGGAGCCGGTCACGCAGCTCGAGCATGCGCTGCAGAGCGGGCTGCTGGCGGAGGAGGCGGGCGCGGACGACGCGCTGGTCGCGGCGGCGTTCCTGCACGACCTCGGGCATCTGCTGAATCGCCAGGGGGAGACGCCGAGTGCGCGCGGCATCGACGACCTTCATCAATATTATGTATTGCCGTTCCTGCGGCCGCTGTTGTCGGATGCGGTGCTCGAGCCGATCCGGCTGCACGTCGATGCCAAGCGCTGCCTGTGCCGGACGGACGCCGGCTACTTCGAGAGCCTGTCGCCGGACTCGGTGCGCAGCCTTGCGCTGCAGGGCGGGATCTTCAGCGACGAGGAGGCCGCGGCGTTCCTGCGGCGCCCGTTCGCGGAGGGCGCGTTGCGGCTGCGCCGCTGGGACGATACGGCGAAGGTGGAAGGGAAGGCGACGCCGAATCTCGAGCACTATATGGAGATCGTCGCGCGCCAGGTGCGCACGGCCTGACGGGTTGGGAGCCTCTATTCAAGGCCCCGCACGCGGCAGCGTGCGGGGCCTTGAATTTATTTCACGAAACCCCTTGCGCGGAACGTAGGACGTGCCTAGAATCACGCCTCTTTCGCGCTAACGGCAACGCGGCGCGGAAGAGGGGAAGCGAAGCTGGTTGGATGTCGTGGTTGGGCGCCCGGTCAGCGAAGGAAGATGAACCCCGCAGTCGCAACGATGTAGTAAAAAAGTTGTTGACGAACTGCGAAACAGAGTTCATAATCTCATTTCTCTGCTGCTGACAACGCAGCGCTGCTGAGAAAGCGGTACTTCTCGCAGAAATGCTCTTTAAAAATTAACAGCCGATAAGTGTGGGCGCTTGATGACAGCGAGCCGATCCTTGGATCGGATTAGCAAAAGTATCAAGAGTCTCACACTAAAGTAAGTCAGGTTTATGAAGCAATTCATATTCCTGTCAGCTTTGAGTGAGCGACCGGTTCTACGGAACCGAAAACAGTAACAGGTTTGAACTGAAGAGTTTGATCCTGGCTCAGATTGAACGCTGGCGGCATGCCTTACACATGCAAGTCGAACGGCAGCACGGGTGCTTGCACCTGGTGGCGAGTGGCGAACGGGTGAGTAATACATCGGAACATGTCCTGTAGTGGGGGATAGCCCGGCGAAAGCCGGATTAATACCGCATACGATCTACGGATGAAAGCGGGGGACCTTCGGGCCTCGCGCTATAGGGTTGGCCGATGGCTGATTAGCTAGTTGGTGGGGTAAAGGCCTACCAAGGCGACGATCAGTAGCTGGTCTGAGAGGACGACCAGCCACACTGGGACTGAGACACGGCCCAGACTCCTACGGGAGGCAGCAGTGGGGAATTTTGGACAATGGGGGAAACCCTGATCCAGCAATGCCGCGTGTGTGAAGAAGGCCTTCGGGTTGTAAAGCACTTTTGTCCGGAAAGAAATCCTTGATCCTAATATGGTCGGGGGATGACGGTACCGGAAGAATAAGCACCGGCTAACTACGTGCCAGCAGCCGCGGTAATACGTAGGGTGCGAGCGTTAATCGGAATTACTGGGCGTAAAGCGTGCGCAGGCGGTTTGCTAAGACCGATGTGAAATCCCCGGGCTCAACCTGGGAACTGCATTGGTGACTGGCAGGCTAGAGTATGGCAGAGGGGGGTAGAATTCCACGTGTAGCAGTGAAATGCGTAGAGATGTGGAGGAATACCGATGGCGAAGGCAGCCCCCTGGGCCAATACTGACGCTCATGCACGAAAGCGTGGGGAGCAAACAGGATTAGATACCCTGGTAGTCCACGCCCTAAACGATGTCAACTAGTTGTTGGGGATTCATTTCCTTAGTAACGTAGCTAACGCGTGAAGTTGACCGCCTGGGGAGTACGGTCGCAAGATTAAAACTCAAAGGAATTGACGGGGACCCGCACAAGCGGTGGATGATGTGGATTAATTCGATGCAACGCGAAAAACCTTACCTACCCTTGACATGGTCGGAATCCCGAAGAGATTCGGGAGTGCTCGAAAGAGAACCGGCGCACAGGTGCTGCATGGCTGTCGTCAGCTCGTGTCGTGAGATGTTGGGTTAAGTCCCGCAACGAGCGCAACCCTTGTCCTTAGTTGCTACGCAAGAGCACTCTAAGGAGACTGCCGGTGACAAACCGGAGGAAGGTGGGGATGACGTCAAGTCCTCATGGCCCTTATGGGTAGGGCTTCACACGTCATACAATGGTCGGAACAGAGGGTCGCCAACCCGCGAGGGGGAGCTAATCCCAGAAAACCGATCGTAGTCCGGATTGCACTCTGCAACTCGAGTGCATGAAGCTGGAATCGCTAGTAATCGCGGATCAGCATGCCGCGGTGAATACGTTCCCGGGTCTTGTACACACCGCCCGTCACACCATGGGAGTGGGTTTTACCAGAAGTGGCTAGTCTAACCGCAAGGAGGACGGTCACCACGGTAGGATTCATGACTGGGGTGAAGTCGTAACAAGGTAGCCGTATCGGAAGGTGCGGCTGGATCACCTCCTTTCTAGAGCTATCTCGCGAAGTTGAGCGCTCACGCTTATCGGCTGTAAATCAAGACAGACTCAGGGGTCTGTAGCTCAGTCGGTTAGAGCACCGTCTTGATAAGGCGGGGGTCGTTGGTTCGAATCCAACCAGACCCACCATTGTCTGACGTGGAAACCTGGGGAAGTCTCTGTACATGGGGGCATAGCTCAGCTGGGAGAGCACCTGCTTTGCAAGCAGGGGGTCGTCGGTTCGATCCCGTCTGCCTCCACCAATCTTCAATGACAAACATTCGAATGATGATTGTTCGAGTCTTTGTCATTGGCGATTGAGCCAGTCAGAGTGATATGAGTAACACCATATCGGCTGTCGTTCTTTAACAATCTGGAAGAAGTAAGTAATTTGGATAGCGGAAGCGTCTTGAGATGGACGTGAAAACTATCCGGGTTGTGATTGTATCGATGTATCTCAAGATGATTCGAACTCTATGTTTGACTCAATTGGAATACGGCACAACGCGAGAACTCAACCTGTAACAGTCGTCGCAAGACAGACTCGTTATAGGGTCAAGCGAACAAGTGCATGTGGTGGATGCCTTGGCGATCACAGGCGATGAAGGACGCGGTAGCCTGCGAAAAGCTACGGGGAGCTGGCAAACGAGCTTTGATCCGTAGATGTCCGAATGGGGAAACCCGGCCCTTTTGGGTCATCCTAGACTGAATACATAGGTCTAGTGAAGCGAACGCGGTGAACTGAAACATCTAAGTAACCGCAGGAAAAGAAATCAACCGAGATTCCCAAAGTAGTGGCGAGCGAAATGGGATGAGCCTTGTACTCTTTATTTGTATTGTTAGCCGAACGCTCTGGAAAGTGCGGCCATAGCAGGTGATAGCCCTGTAGGCGAAAACAGTATGAAAGAACTAAGTGTACGACAAGTAGGGCGGGACACGTGAAATCCTGTCTGAAGATGGGGGGACCATCCTCCAAGGCTAAATACTCGTGATCGACCGATAGTGAACCAGTACCGTGAGGGAAAGGCGAAAAGAACCCCGGGAGGGGAGTGAAATAGATCCTGAAACCGCATGCATACAAACAGTCGGAGCCTCGTAAGGGGTGACGGCGTACCTTTTGTATAATGGGTCAGCGACTTACGTTCAGTAGCAAGCTTAACCGTATAGGGCAGGCGTAGCGAAAGCGAGTCCGAATAGGGCGTTCAGTTGCTGGGCGTAGACCCGAAACCAAGTGATCTATCCATGGCCAGGATGAAGGTGCGGTAACACGTACTGGAGGTCCGAACCCACTAACGTTGAAAAGTTAGGGGATGAGCTGTGGATAGGGGTGAAAGGCTAAACAAACTTGGAAATAGCTGGTTCTCTCCGAAAACTATTTAGGTAGTGCCTCGTGTCTCACCTTCGGGGGTAGAGCACTGTCATGGTTGGGGGGTCTATTGCAGATTACCCCGCCATAGCAAACTCCGAATACCGAAGAGTGCAATCACGGGAGACAGACATCGGGTGCTAACGTCCGGTGTCAAGAGGGAAACAACCCAGACCGCCAGCTAAGGTCCCCAAATATAGCTAAGTGGGAAACGAAGTGGGAAGGCTAAAACAGTCAGGAGGTTGGCTTAGAAGCAGCCACCCTTTAAAGAAAGCGTAATAGCTCACTGATCGAGTCGTCCTGCGCGGAAGATGTAACGGGGCTAAGCTATATACCGAAGCTGCGGATGCGTGCTTAGCACGCATGGTAGGAGAGCGTTCCGTAAGCCTGCGAAGGTGCCTTGTAAAGGGTGCTGGAGGTATCGGAAGTGCGAATGCTGACATGAGTAGCGATAAAGGGGGTGAAAGGCCCCCTCGCCGTAAGCCCAAGGTTTCCTACGCAACGTTCATCGGCGTAGGGTGAGTCGGCCCCTAAGGCGAGGCAGAAATGCGTAGCTGATGGGAAGCAGGTCAATATTCCTGCACCATTGTTAGATGCGATGGGGGGACGGATCGCGGAAGGTTGTCCGGGTGTTGGAAGTCCCGGTCGCTGCATTGGAGAAGGCGCTTAGGCAAATCCGGGCGCAGGATTCAAGGGTGTGGCGCGAGCTCCTTAGGGAGCGAAGCAATTGGAAGTGGTTCCAAGAAAAGCCTCTAAGCTTCAGTCTAACGATGACCGTACCGCAAACCGACACAGGTGGGCGAGATGAGTATTCTAAGGCGCTTGAGAGAACTCGGGAGAAGGAACTCGGCAAATTGGTACCGTAACTTCGGGATAAGGTACGCCCTTGTAGCTTGACTGGCCTGCGCCAGGAGGGTGAAGGGGTTGCAATAAACTGGTGGCTGCGACTGTTTAATAAAAACACAGCACTCTGCAAACACGAAAGTGGACGTATAGGGTGTGACGCCTGCCCGGTGCCGGAAGATTAAATGATGGGGTGCAAGCTCTTGATTGAAGTCCCGGTAAACGGCGGCCGTAACTATAACGGTCCTAAGGTAGCGAAATTCCTTGTCGGGTAAGTTCCGACCTGCACGAATGGCGTAACGATGGCCACACTGTCTCCTCCCGAGACTCAGCGAAGTTGAAGTGTTTGTGATGATGCAATCTACCCGCGGCTAGACGGAAAGACCCCATGAACCTTTACTGTAGCTTTGCATTGGACTTTGAACCGATCTGTGTAGGATAGGTGGGAGGCTATGAAACCGGAACGCTAGTTTCGGTGGAGCCGTCCTTGAAATACCACCCTGGTTTGTTTGAGGTTCTAACCTTGGCCCGTGATCCGGGTCGGGGACAGTGCATGGTAGGCAGTTTGACTGGGGCGGTCTCCTCCCAAAGCGTAACGGAGGAGTACGAAGGTACGCTAGGTACGGTCGGAAATCGTGCTGATAGTGCAATGGCATAAGCGTGCTTAACTGCGAGACCGACAAGTCGAGCAGGTGCGAAAGCAGGTCATAGTGATCCGGTGGTTCTGTATGGAAGGGCCATCGCTCAACGGATAAAAGGTACTCTGGGGATAACAGGCTGATACCGCCCAAGAGTTCATATCGACGGCGGTGTTTGGCACCTCGATGTCGGCTCATCTCATCCTGGGGCTGTAGCCGGTCCCAAGGGTATGGCTGTTCGCCATTTAAAGAGGTACGTGAGCTGGGTTTAAAACGTCGTGAGACAGTTTGGTCCCTATCTGCCGTGGGCGTTGGATATTTGAAGGGGGCTGCTCCTAGTACGAGAGGACCGGAGTGGACGAACCTCTGGTGTACCGGTTGTCACGCCAGTGGCATCGCCGGGTAGCTATGTTCGGAAGAGATAACCGCTGAAAGCATCTAAGCGGGAAACTCGCCTTAAGATGAGATATCCCTGGGGACTAGATCCCCTTGAAGGGTCGTTCGAGACCAGGACGTTGATAGGTCAGGTGTGTAAGCGCAGTAATGCGTTCAGCTAACTGATACTAATTGCCCGTAAGGCTTGATCCTATAACAAGTCTGTTTTACAGAGCGGTTGAATGACCGCGATGTGCTGATACGCACAACCCAAGATTACTGCTTCTTCCGGATTGGTCGCGTTGCGAAGCAACGTGACAACCCTCTTTGCCTGATGACCATAGCGAGTCGGTCCCACCCCTTCCCATCCCGAACAGGACCGTGAAACGACTCTACGCCGATGATAGTGCGGATTCCCGTGTGAAAGTAGGTAATCGTCAGGCTCCCTTAGCCAGAAACCCCCGCCTAACCGGCGGGGGTTTTTGCATTTCCGGCGCCGGAAATGTATGCAATGGTGCGAAGCCCTTTGCCTCAAGCCGTTGCCGCTCGGAATGGACAGATTTCCCGGAGTCAACACCCGATGAAAAAACTCGTGCCGCTTCTGTTTTGCCTCTCCTTGCTGGGGTGTGCCGGCCAGCAGGAAGCGGGCTGTATCCGAGCACCGTTCCACGCGAAGTTCCAGGATGCAGACGGTGACGTCGGCCCATTCGCCAACATGAAGTTCTCGTTGATCCGTGCATCCGATGGCGCCGTGGTCTACCAAGGGACAACCGACGAGCAGGGTCGCGCCCGCTGGGATCATGCGTGCCGAGGAGAGCGGTACACGATTCGTCAGGACGGCCTCCTGGACGAGTAAAGCAGTCGATCGAACGACAAATTTGCTCAACAGGCGCCTTCAGCTTCGAATCGCATGCATTGATTGGCCGTTGTCGGGTCAAAAATCTATGCGCATAAAGTGCATTTAACTGCACGCGTCGGCAAAGCGAAGAGCAGGCGCTTCGAGGTACTATCGACACTCGTCCCGGCTCCGGCGCTTGTCTGCGCCCGTTAGAGGCCGGCGTCTCCCGCATTCCGTCTACTGCACCGTTCATGACTGCCGCCTCCGCCGAGGGTGATCGGACGACCGACATCCTGCCGTATCTCGTCGCCGCGACCTTCTTCATGGAGTACCTCGATACCACCGTGATCGCGACCGCACTCCCGCAGATGGCGCATACCTTCGGTGTCGGGCCGAACGCGCTGAGTCTCGGGATGACAGCCTACATGCTCGCACTCGCGGTATTCATCCCGATCAGCGGCTGGATCGCCGATCGATACGGCTCGCGTACGGTGTTCGGCAGTGCGATCGTCATCTTTACCGGCGCGTCGGTGTTGTGCGGCTTGTCCAACGGCGTCGCGACTTTCACTGCCGCACGGCTGCTGCAGGGCATCGGCGGGGCGATGATGGTGCCCGTCGGGCGGATGATCGTCGTGCGCAGCACCGAAAAAGCGCGCCTGATGCGTGCGATCGCGACGATCACGTGGCCGGGGATCGTCGCGCCGGTCGTCGGGCCGCCGATCGGCGGCTTCATCACGACGTATGCGTCATGGCGCTGGATCTTCCTGCTGAACGTGCCGTTCGGCATCGCGGCGTTCGTATGTACGTGGTTGATCGTCAGGAACACGCGCGCCGACGAGCAGCGGCCGCTCGACTGGATCGGTTTCGTGCTCGCCGGCGCCGCGTTGACGTGCTTGCTGATCGGGACCGAAGCGGCTGGGCAGCAGGATGCGCAGTTCGCGCACGCCGCGGTGCTCGTGGGGGCGAGCGCGCTGTTCGGCCTCGCCGCGTGGCTGCATGCCCGGCGATGCGCGCATCCGTTGCTGGATTTCACCACGCTCACGGTGCCGACGTTCTCCGTGACGGTGATCACCGGCTCGGTCACGCGGATCGCAATCAACGCCGTGCCTTATCTGCTGCCGCTGCTGTTCCAGATCGGCTTCGGCCTGTCGCCGTTCCAGTCGGGCCTGTTGCTGCTGGCGAGCGCGGTCGGCAATCTCGGCATGAAGGCGGGGACGTCCTGGATCCTCGATCGGTTCGGATTCCGGCGCGTCGCGCTGGTCGATGTGACGATCGTCGGCCTGTTCACGATCGCATGCGGCTGGTTGACCACATCGACGCCGCTCGCGATCACGCTGCTCGTCGTGTTCGTCTACGGGCTGACGCGATCGATGCAGTTCACGACGCTCGCGACGCTGGCCTACGCGGACATCCCCGCCCGGCAGACGAGCGCCGCGAGCACGTTGTGGAGCGCCGCGCAGCAGATGACGATCGGCATGGGGATCGCCTTCGGCGCGCTGGCGTTGCGCGTGGCCGCTTCGTTACGCGGCGACGCGACCGGCGTGCATTACGTGCTCGAGGATTTCCGCTGGGCGTTCGTCGCGGCCGGCGTGCTCGCATTGCTGACCTTGCCCGGCTATGCGCGGCTCGCAGTCGACGCGGGGGACCGGCTGAGGGCGAGCGCCGCCAGAGGATGACCGGAACTGCCTGCCCGATGCGCAGGCGACGCCGTGCGTGTCGCAATCCCGCACAGATCATCCGCGTGCTGCGGATCGGAACGTTCTGACGAATGATGTCCGTGGATGTCATTCACCGCCGCATGCAGGGGCAATTGTCGCCTGCGTGATCGCTCGGCTTCGATCACTGCGCATCGTGGAAGATGATGCCGACCGTATGACGATGCCCCGACCGGATACGGCTCACGCCGTGACGCAGATTGACGCGATAGACGCCGCGCGTGCCCTGCACCGGCCGGCCGTGCACCGCGAAAATCACGGCGTCGCCCTGTGCCAGCGGGACCACTTCCGCGCGCGACTGCATGCGCGGCCGTTGCTCGGTCAACACGAACTCGCCGCCGGTAAAGTCCCGTCCGGGCGCCGACAGCAGGATCGCAACCTGGAGCGGAAACACGTGTTCGCCATACAGGTCCTGATGCAGGCAGTTGTAGTCGTCCAGGCCGTATTGGAGGATCAGCGGTGTCGGGCGCGTCTGCCCCGCCGCGTGACAGCGGGCGAGAAATTCCGAATGCTATCGACGGATAGCGGACATCGACGCCAAGGGCGGCATTCCAGCGATTCGCGATCGGCGCGAGGTGTGGATAGAGCCTCGAGCGCAGCGTATCGACGGTCGGCGGCAACGGATAGGCGAAGTACTTGTATTCACCGCGCCCGAAACCGTGACGCGCCATCACGACGCGCGAACGGTACAGCGCATCGCGCGGATAGAGTGACGCCAACGCGTCGCATGCGGGCGCCGACAACAATCCGGGAATGAGCGCACACCCCTGGCGGCCCAGTTCCGCTTCGATGGCGGGCCAGTCCAGCGTGTCGACGTGCCGGGCGATGTCGCAGGCGCCGGGGCGCCATGCATCCATCGATGAGGAGAGGACGGGATGGAGTGGGTAAGCGGTGTCCGGCGGAGCAGGGGGCATGACTGTATTCACGACAAGGATCGATGGATCCAGTCTAGCGACGTCGTTTCGCGGATACGCTCCGCATCTTGCGCTCCAATCTACAAACGTCGCACCGCCGAGCCGCAGCTCCGCTCACCCCACCGAACGAAACAGCCAGTACAACCCGCCCGCGAGCGCGATCGACGCAGGCAGCGTCAGCACCCACGCGAGCACGAGGCCGCGCACCGTGCCCCATTGCAGCCCCGACCCGTTCGCGGCCATCGCGCCGGCGACGCCCGACGACAGCACGTGCGTCGTCGAGACCGGCAGCCCGTAGACGTCGGCGGCGCCGATCGTGAGCATCGCGACGAGCTCCGCCGACGCGCCCTGGCCATAAGTCAGGTGCTGCTTGCCGATCTTCTCGCCGACGGTCACGACGATGCGCTTCCAGCCGACCATCGTGCCGAGCCCCAGCGCGATCGCGACGGCAACCTTCACCCAGGTCGGGATGAACTTGGTCGCGTGGTCGAGCTGCTTGCGGTAGTTGTCGATCCCGAGCCGGTCGGCCGGCGCGAACGCCGGCTGCCCGGATTTCTCCATTAGCCGGATCGCTTCGGACACGAGGTACATCGTATTGCGAACGTTGTCGATGTCGCGCTGCGGCACCGCCGCCATCGAGCCCGACGCGCCGACCGCGTGCGCCAGCGAAACCGACAGCTGCTGCACCGCAGGCAGCACGGCGGGCGTCATCTCGCGATGCTGCACGTACTGCTCGACGTCGGCGCGCGGATTGGCGGACGGCGCGACGCCGTTCGTATATTTCGCGAACGTCATGGCCGCCTGGTTCGCGACCGCGACGAAGGTCTGCGATTCCGCGGGCGTCACGGCCTTGTTGAGCGCGTAGGCGGTGGGCACGGTGCCGATCAGGATCAGCATGATGAGCCCCATTCCCTTCTGGCCGTCGTTCGAGCCATGCGCGAACGACACGCCGGTGCAGGTCAGGATCAGCAGGCAGCGGATCCAGAACGGCGGCGGCTGGTCCTTCGGCGGCTCCTTGTACAGTTCCGGCACCCGCGCGACCGCCTTCAGCACGAGCAGCAGCAGGCCCGCGCACAGGAAGCCGACGATCGGCGAAAACAGCAGCGACTTGCCGACGCCGAGCGCCTGGCCCCAGTCGACGCCGCTCGTGCCGGACGGCCCATGCATCAACTGGTTCATCAGCCCGACGCCGATGATCGAGCCGATCAGCGTGTGCGAGCTCGACGACGGCAGTCCGAAATACCAGGTCGCGAGGTTCCAGACGATCGCGGCGATCAGCAGCGCGAACACCATCGCGAAGCCGGCGCCGCTGCCGACCTGAAGGATCAGCTCGACGGGCAGCAGCTGCAGGATGCCGAACGCGACGGCGCCGCTCGAGAGCATCACGCCGAGGAAGTTCCACATGCCGGACCAGATCACTGCGATGTTCGGCGTCAGCGAATGCGTGTAGATCACTGTCGCGACCGCGTTCGCGGTGTCGTGGAAACCGTTGACGAACTCGAAGCCGAGCGCGATCAGGAGCGCGGCGCCGAGCATCAGGTACGGAAACAGCGAGCCTTCGCGGACCGGCGCTATGTCCGAGATCAGGTGCGTGGCGACGTAGACGGCGCCGATCGCGAGCACCAGCAGGACCACGGCGTAGCCGGCATGCCGAGTGCGGGCGAGGGACGCCTGATCATTCGCGGCGGACGAAGCGGGTTGATTCATGGCGGCGTCTCGTAACGGAAACGCGTCCGATCCTAGCGTCGGCTTTCAGTCAGTTTGATGACAGCAAAGGACGCGAGCGGCGTTTCCGGCCGTCGTACTGTGGAAGTTCCGCGTGCGTCCATCGGCGTGCAGGAGATCATGTGGACGACGATCGGCCTGCTGTCCGGCGCCTGGGTCGACCTCGTCGGGGCGCGCGCCTGATGCGCGATCCAGCCGGCGCGCCTAGCGAAGCATGCGGGGCGCGCTCCACGTCGATTCGCGGGCGAGATCGACGAACGCCGCCAGATAGTCGATCGATGCGTCCGCTTCGCGGATGCCGAGGAAGATCTGCTTCGCGATGCCGTTTTTGCCGAGCTTGACCGGCACCACTGGCATCCGGTCCGCGTATTCGTCGGCCAGCCATCGCGGGAGGGCGGCCACGCCGCGCCCGCTCGCCACCATCTGCAGCATGATGTCCGTCGTCTCGATTGTCTTGTGCCGCTTCGGCACGATGCCGGCCGGCGTGAGGAACTGGTTGTAGATGTCCAGCCGGTCGGTTTCGACCGGATAGGTGATCAGGGTCTCGTCCGTGAGTTGCCCGGGCGTCACGTAGTCGGCATTCGCGAACCGGTGGTGGTCGGCGACGACCAGCACCTGCTCGTAGTCGAACACGGGATCGAAGCGCAATCCGGGCCTGTTCAGCGGATCGGGCGTCACGAGCACGTCGATGTCGTAGCCGAACAGCGCACCGATGCCGCCGAACTGGAAACGCTGCTTGACGTCCACGTCGACGTCCGGCCAGCGCGACAGGTACGGCGACACGACCTTCAACAGCCATTGATAGCACGGGTGGCATTCCATCCCGATGCGCAGCGTGCCGCGCTCGCCGTTCGCGTACTGCTTCATCCGCGCCTCGGCGTGCTCGAACTGCGGCAGCAGCCGGTTGGCCAGCGAGAGCAGGTACTGCCCCGCCTGCGTGAGCCGCAGGCCGCGCCCCTCCCGATCCCAGATCGCCGTGCCGAGCTGCTGCTCGATCTTCCTGACGGTATGGCTGAGCGCCGACTGCGTGAGATGCAGCGCGTTGGCCGCCGCGGTCAACGAGCCCTGGCGCTCGACTTCACGGATGACGACGAGATGAAACCGTTCCAGCATGGATATCGCCCACTTAGCAGATGCATGAACAGATTTAATGGATGAATGAAATAATGCCATTTTATTTCATGGGTTGATATCCCTATGATGGCTGCCGGATCTTTCAACTTCTCTGGACGGCGCCTTCATGGTTACGACACACAATCTCGGCTTCCCGCGCATCGGCGCGAAACGCGAACTCAAGTTCGGTCTCGAACGCTACTGGAAAGGCGAATCGTCGCGCGACGAGCTGAAGGCGCTCGGCGCCGCGCTGCGCCAGCGTCACTGGGACGACCAGCGGGACCTGGATCTCGCGCCGGTCGGCGATTTCGCGTTCTACGACCAGGTGCTCGACATGAGCTTCACGCTCGGCAACCTGCCGAAGCGCGTGCAGGGCTTCCACGGCGATGCGCTCGACAACTATTTCCGCGTGGCGCGCGGCCGCTCGGCCCAGTCGGCCGACGAACACGCGGCCTGCTGCGGCGGCGTCGCGGCCGGTGAAATGACGAAGTGGTTCGATACGAACTACCACTACATCGTGCCGGAGTTCCACGCCGATACGAACTTCTCGCTCGACCCGTCGCGCCTGCTCCGGCAACTGACGGAAGCGCGGGCCCACGGCGTGAACGCGAAGCCCGTGATCATCGGCCCGGTCACGTACCTGTGGCTCGGCAAGGCGAAGGACGACTCGGACCGCCTCGCGCTGCTGCCGAAGCTGCTGCCGGTGTACGGCGCGCTGCTGGATACGCTGACCGCGCAAGGCGTCGAATGGGTGCAGATCGACGAACCGATTCTCGTCACCGAGCTCGACGCCGAATGGCAGCAGGCGTTCAGGATTGCCTACGAGGCGCTGGAAACGCGGCGGATCAAGCTGCTGCTCGCGACGTATTTCGGTCGGCTTCAGGGCAACCTGGCGCTCGCGAGCGCGCTGCCCGTCGACGGCCTGCACGTCGACGCGATCAACGCCCGTGACGAAGTCGACGCGCTGGCGCGCGAGCTGCCGGCCGACCGCGTGCTGTCGGTCGGCGTGATCAACGGCCGCAACATCTGGAAGACCGACCTGAACGCCGCGCTCGACTGGCTCGAACCGCTTGCGAAGCAGCTTGGCGAGCGCCTGTGGATTGCACCGTCGTGCTCGCTGCTGCACGTGCCGGTCGATCTGGCGAGCGAGGAGAAGCTCGACGCCGAGATCCGCTCCTGGCTCGCGTTCGCGCTGCAGAAGCTCGACGAGCTGAAGGTGCTTGCGACCGCGCTGAACGCCGGCCGCGACAAGGTGGCCGATGCGCTCGCGGCGAACGCCGCGGCGATCTCGTCGCGCCGCAATTCGCCGCGCGTGAACAACCCGTCGGTGAAGGCCGCGATCGCCCGCATCGACGCGCAGCTCGGCCACCGCGCGAGCCCGTACCCGCAGCGCGCGCCGAAGCAGTCTGCATGCCTTAACTTGCCGGCGTTCCCGACGACGACGATCGGCTCGTTCCCGCAGACCGGCGAAATCCGCCAGGCACGCAGCCAGTTCAAGGCCGGCGCGCTGGATGAAGCAGGCTATCGCGCCGCCATGCGGGCCGAGATCGAACGCAGCGTGCGCGAACAGGAAGCGCTGGAACTGGACGTGCTCGTGCACGGCGAAGCCGAGCGCAACGACATGGTCGAATACTTCGGCGAGCAGCTCGACGGCTACGCATTCAGCCAGTTCGGCTGGGTGCAGTCGTACGGTTCGCGCTGCGTGAAGCCGCCGATCCTGTTCGGCGACATCAGCCGCCCGAAGGCGATGACCATCGAGTGGATCACGTACGCGCAGTCGCTGACGAACAAGCCGATGAAGGGCATGCTGACCGGTCCGGTGACGATCCTGAACTGGTCGTTCGTGCGCGACGACCAGCCGCGCTCGGTGTCGTGCTGCCAGCTCGCGCTCGCGATTCGCCAGGAAGTGCTCGACCTCGAGAAGGCCGGCGTGCGCGTGATCCAGATCGACGAGGCCGCGCTGCGCGAAGGGCTGCCGCTGCGCCGCGCGCAATGGGGCGAGTACCTGAAGTGGGCGGTCGAATCGTTCCGCATCGCCGCGAACGGCGTGCAGGACGACACGCAGATCCACACGCACATGTGCTATTCGGAGTTCAACGACATCATCGCGTCGATCGCCGACATGGATGCGGACGTGATCACGATCGAGACGTCGCGTTCGGACATGGAGCTGCTCGACGCATTCGACGATTTCCGGTATCCGAACGAAATCGGGCCGGGCGTGTACGACATCCACTCGCCGAACATCCCGACGCAGGAGCATATCGTCGGCCTGATGAAGAAGGCGGCCGAGCGGATTCCGGCGGAACGCCTGTGGGTGAACCCGGACTGCGGCCTGAAGACGCGCCAGTGGGCGGAAGTGATTCTGGCGCTGACGAACATGGTTGCTGCCGCGAAGACGCTGCGCAACCGCGCGCAATGACGCGGGAGCGTTGACCGCGCCATCACCACGAGGCCGGGCCGTCGAGGGCAATCAGCCGACTGCTCGGTCGTTCGCGTCAATCCCGCCGCGTTACTGCACCGAGCGGCACCGCGGCGAGGTCGACGTAGCGGAATGCCGCACGCGCGCCACGAATCGCCGCGGAATCGAGCGTGACATCGACAAGCGCCTCGCGATCGCCGGGCGCGACCGAGACGCACGCGCCGTCCGGCGCCGCGACGAGACTCGTGCCGCTGAACGTGTAGCGGTCGCCGGCGCCGACGCGGTTTGCCATCGCGACGTACAGCTGGTTTTCCAGCGCGCGCACCGGGATCATCCGGCGATGCACGTCCCCGTACGGGTTCATCATCCCGTCGAGGATCACGATCAGCTCCGCGCCGGCATGCGCGAGCGCGCGCGCCGTTTCCGGAAACTCGAGATCGAAGCAGATCAGCAGGCCGACCGTCATCCCGCGCCACGTGCAGACCGGAAACGCGTCGCCGGCCTCGAACACGCCGAGGTCGGATTCGTACAGATGCGTCTTCCGGTAGCGCAACAGCACGTCACCGTTCGCATCGATCAGCAGCGCGGTGTTGAAGAAGCGTGAGCCGTCGCGTTCCGCGAAGCCGAACGCGACGGCGACCGCCGCGTCGCGTGCGGCATCGCGCACCGCGGTGACGGACGGTCCGTCGAGCGGCTCGGCCAGCTGCGCGACGTCGTCGGGTGTCGGAAAGCCGCTGGCGTAGGTTTCGGAGAACACGACGAGGTCGGTCGCGCCGCGCGCGGCGGCGATGATCGCGAGCGCTTTCGCGAGGTTGCCGGCGACGTCGCCGTCGCGCAATACCGATTGGACGAGGCGAAGGCGCGGGCCGTTCATCGTGCGTCTCCCGGCGCATCGGGCGCGGGCGTTTCCGCGATCACGCGCCGCTCGTGGTCGAGGTCGAGCGAGCGCGACAGCAGCCCGTAGACGCCGCCCGCGACGACCAGCCCGACGAGCCACGCGAGATCGACGCCGCCGAGCATCCGCGCGAACGGCCCGACGAACACCTCGCGGTTCGCTTGCGCGTCGAATACGTAGAAGAACGGCACCATTGCCGCGAAGCCGATCAGGTACGACAGGATGCCGCGCCGCTGCCACGCGCCGTACAGGCCGCGCGGCGTGAAGAAGTGCGCGATCGCGTAGCGGCCGCGGCGCACGAAGAAATAGTCGACGAGGTTCACCGCGGTCCACGGCACGAGGAAGTAGAGCATCAGCGTGAGGAACGTCTGCAGCAGCGCGATGCCGTTGCCGCGGATCGCGAACACGCAGCCGAGCACGAACGCGCTGATCGCGACGATCGCCACGACGCGCGCGCGCCGGGTCGGCCTGATCGGCACGAGCGAATCGACACCGGTGAGCACGGTCAGCATCGCGCTGTACGCATTGAGCGCGATGATCGGCAGGAAGCCGGCAAGCGATACGATCGCGATCAGCTTGCCGAGGCCGGGCGCGAGCGACGCGCCGACCTCGTTCATCGCGACCAGCGCGTCGGCCGCGTGCAGTTTCTGCGCGAGCCATGCACCCAGGCCGATCATCCATGCGCCCGACAGCGACGCGCCGGCGAAGATCACCGCGATCAGCTTCGCGCGGCTCGTGTGCTTCGGCAGATAGCGCGAATAGTCGGACACGTAGGGCGCATACGAGATGTTGTAGCTCGCGGCGATCGCGAACTGCGTCGCGAACGCGATCCAGCTGAAGCTCGGCACGGCGGTGGCGCCTACATGTGCGGGCGCCGCGTGACCGAACGCGAGCGCGAGCGTGACGAGCGCGTAGAGCGGCAGCGTCGCGATCAGCGCCCACGTGAAGGTGCGGTGCATCAGGTCGTGGCCGTAGATCGCGAGCAGCGCGCCGATCGACACGGCTGCGACGGCGACGAATCCGCCGTCGATCCCGAACACGTTATGCACGCCGTCGACCATCAGCGACACGTTCACGACGTTGAAGCCGACGAACACGAACAGCGTCGCGAGCAGCGCGACGATCACGCCGCGATAGCCGAACTGCGCGCGTGACTGGATCATCTGCGGCAAACCCATCTCCGGGCCCTGCGAGCCGTGGAACGCCATGAAGAGCGTGCCGAACATGATGCCGAGCGCGCCGGCGAGCGTGGTCCAGCCGGCCGACAGCCCCATGCCGGGCCCGACGAAGCCGATCGAGATCGTGAAGAAATGGAAGTTGCCGAGGAACCAGAACGGGCCCTGGCTCGCGAGTTTCGCGTGGCGTTCGCTTGTTGGGATGTAGTCGATCGAGCGATGCTCGATCCCGACGCCGGCCGGTTCGGCGCGGCCGGGCTCGAGGGGGGCGGTGCGGTTCATGACGGCGGTGTCTCCTGGCGCGCGACCACCATGCCGGGGCGTGCGCGGGCCTGCCGCGACAGCGTCGCAGCAGGCGATGAATGATGGTACGTGGGGGAGGGTGGCCTGGAAGGCCGCCCGTTGTCGAAAGGGCGCCGCTCTACGCGGTGCGTGCCCCGCGCGGCAGCGCTTCACGCGGTGAGCCCGCATCGTCGGTGCCGACGCGCCGCGCGATCAGCCACACGCACACCGACGACAGGATCGCGGCGCTCGTGTACTGGAGCGCAAGCGGCCACCATTGCGGCGCGGTGTTCTGTGCGATCACGGTCGCGACGAGCGGCGTGAGGCCGCCCGCGAGCGCGCCGCACACCTGGTACGCGATCGAGATCGCCGTATAGCGGATGCGCGCGATGAAGATGCCGCTGACGAAGCCCGCGACCACCGAGTAGTAGCCCGACTCCGCGAGTGTCGCGAGGCCGACGCCGACCGTGATCGACAGCGGCGTGCCCGCGTGCACGAGCGGCAGCATCACGAACGGCACGACGGCGGCCCATGCGCCGGTGATCAGCAGCACGCGCGTGGTGCCGAAGCGCTGCGCGAGGAACGCCGCCGCGAGCTGCACGACGAACTGCAGCACGGCAACGAGCGTCATGCATTGCAGCACCATCGACCGGTCGAGCGACAGGAACTGCGTCGCATAACTGATCATGAAGATGTTGCTGAAATACACGCCGGCGATCCCGTACACGTTCGCGCCGATCGCGAGCAGCAGCAGCGGCCAGTACTTGAGCGCTTCGCGCACCGGGTTCTGCGCGGTGTTGCCGCTCTTCCTGACTTCCTCGAACTCGGGGGACTCGGACACGCTCGCGCGGATCACGAAGCCGACCGCCAGCAGCACCGAGCTCGCGAGGAACGGCACGCGCCAGCCCCAGCTCATCAGGTCGTCCTTCGACAGCGTGCTGATCGCGCCGAACGCGAGCATCGACAGGATCAGGCCGCTCGCGCTGCCGAGCTGCGCGAACGACGCGAAGAACGTGCGCTTGCCTTCCGGCGCATGCTCGCCGGCGAGCAGCACCGCGCCGCCCCATTCGCCGCCGACCGCGATGCCCTGCAGCACGCGCATCAGCACGAGCAGGATCGGCGCGACCGCGCCGGCCTGCGCGTAGGTCGGCAACAGGCCGATGGCGACCGTCGACACGGCCATCAGCATCAGCGTCGCGAGCAGCGAACGCTTGCGGCCGAAGCGGTCGCCGAGATAGCCGAACATCACGCCGCCGAGCGGCCGCGCGAAGAAGCCGACCGCGAACGAGCCGAACGAAGCGAGCAGGCTGATGAAGCGGTTCTCGCCGGGAAAGAACAGCGGCCCGAACACGATGGCGGCGGCGGTCGCGTAGCTATAGAAGTCGTACCACTCGATCGTCGTGCCGACGAACGATGCGAGCGCCGCCCGCTTCGGTTGCTTGACGGAAGTCCCCATCTTTTATTGGCTCCTCTCGAATCCTCTGGATTGGAATATGTCGTTTTGTTCTGTCCGGATCAGTCGCGGTACTTGACGCCCGGCAGCACGCACAGCAGCTCGTACGCGAGGTTCGCGCCGAGCAGCGCCGTGGTGCCGAACGGGTCGTACGGCGGCGCGACTTCGACGAGATCGCAGCCGACGATGTTCAGCCCCTTCGCGCCGCGGATGATCTCGAGCGCTTGCGGCACCGTCAGGCCCGCGATTTCCGGGGTGCCGGTGCCGGGCGCGTAGGCCGGGTCGATGCCGTCGATGTCGAAGCTGATGTAGACAGGCGTGTCGCCGATCCGCTCGCGCACTTCGTCCATCAGCGGCGCAAGCGACTTGTTCCAGCATGCCTCGGCCTGGACGACCCGGAAGCCCTGCTCGCGGCACCAGTCGAAGTCCTCGGCGGCGTAGCCGGTGCCGCGCAGGCCGATCTGCGTGACCTTGTCGCCGTGCAGCAGGCCTTCCTCGACCGCGCGGCGGAACGGCGTGCCGTGCGCGATCTTCTCGCCCATCATCGTATCGTTCACGTCCGCATGTGCATCGACGTGAATCAATGCAACCTTGCCGTGCTTGCGGTGGATCGCGCGCAGGATCGGCAGCGCGATCGTGTGGTCGCCGCCCAGCGTGATCGGCTTGCAGCCGTGCTTCAGGATCGCGTCGTATTCGACTTCGATACGGGCGATGGAATCGTGCAGATTGTAAGGATTGATCGCCACGTCGCCGATGTCCGCGACCTGCAGCGAGTCGAACGGCGCGGCGCGCGTCGCCATGTTGTACGGGCGCAGCAGCACGGATTCGGTGCGGATCTGGCGCGGGCCGAAGCGCGCGCCGGTGCGGTTCGACGTGCCGAGATCGAACGGCACGCCGACGAAGCACGCGTCGAGGCCTTCGGCGCTCGGCACGTGCGGCAGGCGCATCATCGTCGCGATGCCGCCGCAGCGCGGCATTTCATTGCCGCCGAGCGGCTGGAAATGGGTATGGTCGTTCATCGTGCGTCTCTTCCAGTGTGGGGGTGCCGTATCATGCGACGCGGCCTGGCGCACAGTTGTACGCGCTCCGGCTCCAAAGAAGAATGCGAAGATATCGACGTAAACATCGATATCAATCGATGTATCGAAGGGGAATGGCGTGCTGGGCAATCTGTCGACTCTCGATCTGCGGCTGATCCGCGTGTTTCTCGCGGTCACCGACGCCGGCGGCGTATCGGCCGCGCAGACGGTGCTGAACGTCGGGCAATCGACGATCAGCGCGCAGCTGTCGTCGCTCGAGACCCGGCTCGGCTACCGGCTCTGCGAGCGGGGCCGCGGCGGCTTCCGGCTCACGCCGAAGGGCGAGCGCTTCCATGCGATGAGCCGCAAGCTGCTGACGGCGCTCGACGAATTCGGGATGGCGGCGCGGCACATGGACCGGCAACTGGTCGGCACGCTGAACATCGGCCTGATAGGCCATACGCCGATCAGCCAGAACGCGCGGATCGCCGAGGCGATCGCTGCGTTCCGCACGCGCGACGAGGCGGTGCGCTTCTCGATCTCGGTACGGGCGCCGGGCGATCTCGAGGAAAAGCTGCTGAGCGACGAGATCCAGATCGCGGTCGGCTATTTCTGGCACCGGGTGCCGTCGCTGCACTACACGCCGCTCTTCATCGAGCGGCAGGTCGCGTACTGCGGCCGCGGCCATCCGCTGTTCGCGCGCGCCGGCGCGCTGAAGCCGGCCGACGTGGCCGGCTTCGAATGGGCGTGGCGCTCGTACCCGCTGCCCGAGGCGCAGATGTCGACGACGCCCGACCGCGTGACCGCGACCGCCGACAACATGGAGGCGGTCGCGCTGCTGATCCTGTCAGGCCACCATCTCGGCTATCTGCCGCAGCACTTCGCGGCGCCGTACGTCGCGCAGGGAATGCTCGCGCCGCTTAACCCGGAGCGGCTGCACTACGACGTCACGTTCCACATGGTGGTCGCGCGCAATGCGCGCGGCAATCCGCTGGTGCAGGCGTTTCTCGAGGATCTCGAGCACGCGCACCAGCCGCCCGACGCGTGAGCGGACGCAGGCTCACGGCACCGGGAAGCCCCCCTCGCGCTTGACCTCGCGCAGCGACAGCGCCGATTCGATCGACGTCACGCCGGGCAGCGTCCGCAGCGATTCGCGCAGGAACGTGCCGTAGTCGTCGAGATCGCGCGCGACGACCTGCAGCAGGTAATCGGCGGTGCCCGACACGTTGTGGCACGACAGGATCCGCTCGATCCCGAGCACCTCCCGTTCGAACCGGTCCGCGACCTTGCGGTCGTGCGTCGCGAATCGCACCAGCACGAACGCGACGACGCCGAAACCGAGCGCCTTGCGCGAGAGCTGCGCGCGATAGCGCTCGATGTAGCCGTCGCTTTCGAGGCGCTTGAGCCGCCGCGCGCACGGCGTTTCGGACAGGCCGACGCTGTCGGCGAGGCGCGCGATCGGCAGGCGGCCGTCGCGCTGCACCGCGGCAAGGATTGCGCGGTCGGTTTTGTCGAGATCCGTCATATGGGTGGAATCCGTGGTGTGTTTGGGTAATTTTGGGGGAATCCGCTCTGCATGGACAGATGGAGACCGAATAAGGCCAATAATCCCTCATCCGTTGGCGGCACCATATCGTCATCGATGGACGGGGCAGACCATGATTTCCACGCATTTGCTGTTGATCTACCTGGCCGCGCTGGCGGCAATCTACGCGGTGCCGGGGCCGGACATGGCGCTCGTGCTGCAGACCAGCATCGGGCGCGGCGTGCGACCGGGCATGGCCGCGGCGGCCGGCCTGTCACTGTCGCGCACCGCGCACGTGACGCTGTCCGCGTGCGGCGTCGCGGCGCTGATCCGCAGCGCGCCGTGGCTCTATGAAGTGATCCGCTACGGCGGCGCGCTCTATCTCGCGTATGTCGCGATCCAGGTGTTCCGCTCGCCGGTGTTCGCGCTCGGCGACGGCGCCGCCGACGCGGCGGGCGAACTGCGCCAGGCCTTCGTGAAGGGATTGCTGACGAACCTGCTGAACCCGAA
The DNA here is from genome assembly GCF_002097715.1 of Burkholderia ubonensis subsp. mesacidophila. Classification (NCBI taxonomy): domain Bacteria; kingdom Pseudomonadati; phylum Pseudomonadota; class Betaproteobacteria; order Burkholderiales; family Burkholderiaceae; genus Burkholderia; species Burkholderia ubonensis. The sequence goes on along the minus strand of NZ_CP020738.1, from coordinate 2,943,811 downwards.
GGCGCTGCTGTTCTGCTCGGTGCTGCTGCCGCAGTTCGTGCGGCCCGAGGCGGGCCCCGTCGTCTGGCAGATGTTCGAGCTCGGCGCGCTGCTGGTGGCGGCGGGCGTGTGCTTCGACCTCGCGTGCGTGTTCGGCGCGTCGCGGATCGCCGCGTGGATGCGCGCGCATCCGCTCGCGCAGACCGTGCAGCGCTGGACCTTCTCCGCGGCGCTGATCGGTTTCGCGCTGCGCCTGTCGATGGACTGAACCGGCGTCGCGGACCCGCCGTCCGCGACGCGCGCCACCCTCGCGACCTTCTCCCCCCTCGTGCATGCCCGCAGTGACCTACCGCAACCGCGATTCATCAGACTTGTTCTAAACTTCCGGTAAGTCGCCGTGCTGCTGCGAGCGCGGCGAACCGGACGGAACCTTCTTTCGTCTGCCATATCCGATTTTCTGGCTGTTCCGTGCAACGCGGTACCAAGGAGGTCAACACATGGCAAGGCACCTTCACGCCGACCGTGAACCCCGAATCGTCGCCGATTCCACGTGCCTCGGCCCGTGCGATCCGGCTGAGCGCATCCACGTCACGATCATGTTGCGGCGGCAGGAGGAAGCACATCTCGACGCACTGCTTCACCAGCTCGCGAGCGGCGACGCGGCCGCGAAGCCGCTGTCGCGCGAAGCGTTCGCGCAGCGCTTTTCCGCCAATCCCGACGACATCCGCAAGACCGAAGACTTCGCGCACCGCCATCAGCTGACGGTGGTGCGGGTCGATCCCGCGGAAAGCGTCGTCGTGCTGTCCGGCACGATCAGGCAGTTCGAGGCCGCGTTCGGCGTCACGCTCGAGCGCTTCGAGCATCGGTCGATCGGCCAGTATCGCGGCCGCTCCGGCCCGATCGCGCTGCCCGACGAGCTGGGCGACGCGGTCACCGCGGTGCTCGGCCTCGACAGCCGGCCGCAGGCGCGGCCGCACTTCCGGCTGCGGCCGCCGTTCCGGCCCGCGCGCGGCGGCGCGGCCGTCACGTTCACGCCGCCGCAGCTCGCGTCGCTGTACGGCTTTCCGGACGGCGACGGCGCGGGGCAGTGCATCGCCATCATCGAGCTGGGCGGCGGCTATCGCGCGGCCGACATCCAGCAGTATTTCCGCGGGCTCGGCATCGCGACGCCGCCGGCGCTCGTCGACGTGAACGTCGGCAGCGGCCGCAATGTACCGACCGGCGAGGCGAACGGCCCGGACGGCGAGGTCGCGCTCGACATCGAGATCGCGGGCGCGATCGCGCCCGCCGCGAAGCTCGCCGTCTATTTCGCGCCGAACAGCGACGCCGGCTTCATCCAGGCCGTGAACGCGGCGGTGCACGACACGGCCAACCGGCCGTCGGTGATCTCGATCAGCTGGGGCGGGCCCGAGGCGACCTGGCAGGCGCAGTCCGCGCAGGCGTTCGACCGCGTGCTGCAGTCGGCGGCCGCGCTGGGCGTCACCGTATGCGCGGCGTCGGGCGACAGCGGCTCCGGCGACGGGTTGCAGGACGGCGCGCAGCACGTCGATTTCCCCGCGTCGAGCCCGTACGTGCTCGCGTGCGGCGGCACGCAGCTCGACGCGTTGCCGGGGCAGGGCATCCGCCGCGAGGTGACGTGGAACGACGAGGCGTCGGGCGGCGGCTCGGGCGGCGGGGGCGTCAGCACGCTGTTCGACGTGCCCGTGTGGCAGCAGGGGCTGGCCGCGAAGCTCGCCGACGGCAGCCGCGCGCCGCTCGCGAAGCGCGGCGTGCCGGACGTCGCGGGCGACGCATCGCCGCAGACCGGCTACGAAATCTCGGTCGCGGGCACGCCGGCGGTGATGGGCGGCACGAGCGCGGTGTCGCCGCTGTGGGCGGCGCTGATCGCGCGCATCAACGCGGCGGCGAACGCGTCCGTCGGCTGGATCAACCCGACGCTGTACAGGCATCCGGACGCGTTGCGCGACATCACCGAAGGCAGCAACGGCGCGTATGCGGCGGCGCCGGGCTGGGACGCGTGCACGGGGCTCGGCAGCCCGAACGGCGCGCAACTGGCCGCGATCCTGCCGCCGAAGCCGTCGAGCTGACGGCGGCGGTTGCCGCGCATCACGGTTGTCGCTGGTTTCCTGCTTCCCCCCTTACTTCTAGGAGCAGCACGATGGGCAACGATTCCGCATCTTCCGGCGGCGTGTTTCCGCTGCATCACGGCGATCACAATTCGCACGGCGTGCCGCCGACCATCAGTCCGGTCGCGCTGAGCCACGGCCGCGACCAGCCGTTCTTCGATCCGGTCGCCTATGGCAACGGGCCGGACGATTCGGTGACGGACACGACCGAGGCGGCCGCCGTCACGCATCACGCGGTCACGATCGGCGGGCGGCGCATCGCGTACACCGCGACGGCCGGGCATCTCGTGACGGTCGATCCGAGCAGTTCGCTGCCGGACGCCAAGATTTTCTACGTCGCGTTCACCGAGGACGGACAGAAGGAGGAAGCGCGGCCCGTCACGTTCTTCTATAACGGCGGGCCGGGCTCCTCGGCGGTATTCGTGCTGCTCGGCTCGTTCGCGCCGCGCCGCATCAAGGCCTCGATGCCGGGCTTCACGCCGCCTGCGCCGTTCCAGATGGAGGACAACCCGGACAGCCTGCTCGACCGCAGCGACCTCGTATTCATCAACCCGGTGGGCACCGGCTACTCGGCCGCGGTCGCGCCGCGCAAGAACCGCGATTTCTGGGGCGTCGACCAGGATGCGAACTCGCTGAAGCAGTTCATCAAGCGCTACCTGACGAAGAACAACCGCTGGAATTCGCCGAAATACCTGTTCGGCGAATCGTACGGCACCGCGCGCAGCTGCGTGCTCGCGTACAAGCTGCACGAGGACGGCGTCGACCTGAACGGCGTCACGCTGCAGTCGTCGATCCTCGACTACCGGCAGGCAAGCAACCCGGTCGGCGCGCTGCCGACCGCGGCGGCGGACGCGTGGTATCACCAGCGGCTCGGCGTGTCGCCGGCGCCGACCGACCTCGGCGCGTTCGTCGAGGAGGTCGCGCAGTTCGCGCGCACCGACTACCTGGACGCGCTGCGCAAGCTGCCGCATCCCGATCCGGCCGTGGTGCAGAAGTTGGCCGACTACACGGGGATCGACACGGCGACGCTGCTGTCGTGGAGCCTCGACATTGCCCGCGCCGACGCGCGCGGCAATTCGCTGTTCCTGACCACGCTGCTGCGCGCGCGCGGGCTGGCGCTCGGCGAGTACGACGGCCGCGTGACGGGGATCGAGACCGGCATCGCGGGCAAGATCGATCCGAATTCGGGCGGCAACGATCCGACGATGACGGCCGTGTCCGGCGTCTATACGGCGATGTGGAACAGCTACCTGAACGAGCAGCTGAAGTTCACGTCGAACTCGTCGTTCACCGACCTGAACGACCAGGCGTTCCAGAACTGGGATTTCAGCCACATCGACCCGACCGGCGCGCAGCAGGGCGTCGACGCGAACGGCAACGTGATCCTCTACACGGCGGGCGACCTCGCCGCGGTGATGGCGCTCAACGTGGACCTGAAGGTGCTGTCGGCGAACGGCTTCTACGATTTCGTCACGCCGTTCTACCAGACCGTGCTCGACCTGCAGCAGATGCCGCTCGAAGATGCGACGGTGCGGCAGAACCTGTCGGCGCGCTTTTATCCGTCGGGGCACATGGTGTATCTCGACGGCGGCTCGCGCACCGCGCTCAAGCACGATCTCGCGGCGATGTACGACAAGACGGTCGCCGATACCGGCGCGCAGCTGCGGATTCGTGCGCTGCAGGCGAAGAAAACGGCGCCCGAGGCGGCCGGGCATGCGTGATCCGTGCGGGCGACCGAGGCCGCCCGCCGGGCTGCGCGCCGGCGCGCGCCGTCAGTCGCGCTGCGCGGGCCAGTCGAACGGCGTGTACGGCAGCGCGCGCTTGTGCCGCGAGCCGTCGTGGAAGCGCAGCACGGTTTCGTATGCGTGGTCGCTGACCGGCTTGCCTTCGAGGAAGTCGTCGATCTCGTCGTAGCTGACGCCGTATGCGTGCTCGTCGGGGCGCAGCGGCCGCAGCTCCTCGAGATCGGCGGTCGGGACCTTCATCACGATCGTCTCCTCGCCGCCGAGCGCGCGGGCCACCGCGCGCACGCGGCGCTTGTTCAGGCCCGCGAGCGGCAGGATATCCGCGCCGCCGTCGCCGAATTTCGTGAAGAACCCCATCAGCGATTCGGCCGCGTGATCGGTGCCGATCACGACCCCGCGCCGCGCGCCGGCCACCGCATACTGCGCGATCATGCGCTCGCGCGCCTTGATGTTGCCGTGCACGAAGTCCTGCTGCGCGTGATCCGCGAACGCCAGCCCGCCGGCCACGAGCGACGCGAGCATCGCGTCGGCGGCCGGTTTCACGTCGACCGTCAGCACCTCGTCCGCGCGGACGAACGCGAGCGCGCGCTGCGCGTCGGCTTCATCGTTCTGCACGCCGTTCGGCAAACGCATCGCGACGAAGCGCGCGTCATAGTCTTCCGCGCGCAGGCGTTCGACCGCGAGCTGCGCGAGCCGCCCGGCCGTCGACGAATCGACGCCGCCGCTGATCCCGAGCACGTAGGTCCGCAGCCCGGTCGAGCGCAGGTACTGGGCGAGGAAGTCGACGCGGCGCGCGATTTCGGCATCGGCGTCGAAATGCGGGGCGACGTTCAGTTCGGCGATGATCGCGCGTTGGCGGCTGGCGTAATCGGCGGAGGTCATGGAAGAAGGATTCCGGAACAAGATGCAGGGCGCTCATCATAAGCGCATTCGCGGCGGCCCGCCTTGCTGCGTGGAAGGTGAACCTAGCGCCGCGCAAGCACGACGCCGACGAGTGCCACGCCGAAACCGGCGAGCTGGACGGCCGCAAGCGTCTCGCCGAACAGCAGGTAGCCCTGCAGCGCGGCCAGCGGCGGCGCGAGGAACAGCAGCGACGTCGCGCGCGCGGCGTTGCCGCGCCGGAGCATCCACATCAGCATCGTGACCGCGCCGCCCGACAGGAACACGACGCCCCACACGAGCGACACCCACAGCGCGGGCGCGCTTGTCCAGCGCGTCTCGTGCAGCAGCCCCGCGAAGACGGCGGCGACGAGCGCCGCGCCGAGGTTCTGCACCGCGACGGCGGTGCGCAGGTCGCTCTGCGCGAGCTTCCCTTTCTGGTAGAGCGAGCCGGCCGTGATCGCGCCGACCGACAGCACCGATACCGCGACGACGAGCCACGCCGGCGCCGCGCCGGGCGGCGATGCGACGCCGCCCGCGACCTTCGGCGCGAGCACCAGCGCGACGCCGGCGAGGCCGAGCGCCATCCCGAGCCAGCCGCGCGCGGGCAGCCGTTCGTTGAACAGCGGCACCGCGAGCACGGCGGTCGCGAGCGGCTGCAGCGCGCCGAGCAGCGCCATCACGCCCGCGTTCAGCCCCTGGGCGACCGCCCAGTAGCTCGCGCCGAGGTACACGCCCTGCAGCAGCGCGCCGGCGATCAGGTGGCGCGGCCATTCGCGGCGCGCCGGCCACGGCGCGCGCGCGGCGAGCGCGACCGCGCCGAACAGCATGGCGGTGCCCGCGAAGCGCGCGAGCAGGAACAGGTTGGGATCCGCGTAGGGCTTGATCGCCCGCGCGACGATGAAACCGGTGGACCAGAGCGCGACGAAGGCCGCGGCGACAATCGAGGTCGGCATGCAAGGCGGGCCGCGGACGGCCGGATGGAATCACGAAGTCCGGCAGTATCCGGCGGCGCGGCGCCGACGTCTTGTCGAATCCTGCAGTCGCCCGCGCGTCGTTAGTCGAGCGAGAAAGTGTCGAGCGGCTGGTTCGCGCTCGTGTCGGTCGCGAAGCGCGCGGCGAGCTGCTGGTGCAGGCGGCGCGCCTCGTCGAGCGTCAGGTCGATCCAGTAAGGATCGCCGGCGGCGTCGTTGAGTCGTTCGGGCGGAAACTGGATTTCGAGCACTATGCCTTTGCGATACATCGCGCAAGCCCCTTGTCATTCGTTTGGCGAATTGCGAAGTGTAGCAATGCGCGCCGCGCCGATTCCCGCGCTGTCGGCAATTCAGAATTTCTCCGCCCGGGATCGACCGGCCGGCTTACACGCGGCCGTCAAACGACCGTACTACAATGGCGCGCTACTCATTTACTGGTCGCCTCGGGCGCGTCGCGAGATGCTGGCGGAACAACGTCACCAATTCATCCTGTCGGAACTTGGAAGGTCGGGCGCGCTGTCCGTCGCGGAACTGGTGCGCTCGCTCGACGTGTCGCGCGAGACCGTGCGGCGCGATCTGAACGCGCTGGCGGCGCGCGGGCTGCTGGTGATGACGCATGGCGGCGCGCTGGCCGCGGACCGCCGCGAGCCGAGCCTGTCCGAGCGCGAGGCGGCCAACGCCGACGCGAAGCGCGCGATCGGGCGGCGCGCGGCCGAATTCGTGCCCGACGGCGCGTCGGTGCTGATCGATTCCGGCAGCACGCCGCACGCGGTGGCGCTCGCGCTCGCCGACAAGCACCGGCTGTCGGTCTATACGAACGACTGGCGCACCGCGTTGGTGCTCGCGCGCCGCAACGGCAACCGCGTGACGCTGCTCGGCGGCGAGCTGTCGGACGACGAGGACGCGACGTTCGGGCTCGACACGATCCAGCAGCTCGCGCAATACCACGTCGATTTCGCGTTCGTCGGCGCGGGCGGCATCACGGCCGACGGCGAATTCACCGACTACTCGCGGCTCGCCGCCGAAGTGCGCAGCCGCATGATCGCCGCAGCCGCGACGGCGGTCGTCGTCGCCGACCATTCGAAGTTCGGCCGCGTGACGCCGGTGCGGATCAACGGCACCGAAGCGGCGCGCTATCTCGTGACCGAGCGCGCACCCGACAAGGCGGTGCGCCGCACGCTGGTCGCGCGCGGCATCGAGCTGCTCGTCTGCGACTGACGCGCGCGACACACAAGATTCATCGAAGTGTCATCCCCACGGCAAAACTGCGCGGAAGACTGACCCGTTCGCCCTGGAGCCAAGGAGAACGACGATGTCCGTGAGCGTGCGCAGTTATCTTTCCCCGACGTTGGTGCTGCTGGCCTTCGACTGGCCCGGCGCGCAGGCGCGAACCGATTTCCTCGGTTTCGCGATCCGGCGCACGCCGGGCTTCTGGTCGGCGGACGGGAGGACGCGCGCGCCGTATAGCTGGCTGCCGAACCGCCTGACGTTCGACGGCCCGGCCGCCGATACGCAGGGCGACGCGCCGACCGACCAGGCGCCGATCCAGAAATTCATGTGGTGGGATGCGCGGATCGACCCGCAGGACCGTGGCGGCGCATTCCGCTACGACGTGTATCCGGTCGTCGGCACGCCGGCGAGCCTGAAGGTGCTCGACGCGGAAGGCGGCGCGTGCGACGTCGTGCTGCCCGCGCACGTCGAGGACGGCGTCGGCACGTGGTTCAACCGCGCGGTGGTCAGCTCGCAGGCGTTCGCGAAGCAGGTCGCGGCGCTGCATCTCGCGCCGGGCGAGGCGCCTGCCGCCGATCAGGCGCTGAAGCTGCGCACGTGGCTCGCGAACGACATGGAGCAGGTGTTCGCGCAGATGCTCGATCCCGCGTCGCGCGCGGTGTCGGCCGTCTATCACCTGACCGACACGCTGTGGGCGCTGCCCGCGTTCGAGGCGTTCGGCCATGCGCATGGCGACGCGGCGCTCGCGATCGTCTACGACGCACACGTGACGGCGCGCAAGGGCCAGCCGCCGCTGCCGTCGCCGAACCAGCCGGCCGTCGACGCGCTGCAGGGGCTCGCGGCGCTCGCACCGCGCGACCGGACGCACATCATGCACAACAAGTTCGTCGTGACGGACGCGCCGGGGAGCGCTGCGCCGGCGCGCCTGCTGACGGGCTCGGCGAACTTCACGACCGAAGGCCTGACCGAGCAGGCGAACGTGCTGCACACGTTCGATTCGCCGGCGCTCGCCGCGCTGTACAACGCGCGCGCGCATGCGCTCGCCGCGAATCCGCCGATCGCCGAGACGGCGCGGCTGTCGCCGGGCTGGTCGGAGCCGGTGACGGTCGGCGACGCGCAGGTGCGGGTGTCGTTCTCACCCGAGCCGGCGGGGCAGCGCACGCAGATCGACACGATCGTCGCGGCGATCGAGGCAGCGCAGCATTCGGTCGCGTTCTGCCTGTTCATGCCGACCGACGCCGCGTTGCGCGATGCGTGCTTCGCGGCCGGCGACCGCGGGCTGATGATGTTCGGGCTCGTCAACCGGATCAACATCGGCAGCGCGACGAAGGCGGATGCCGCGCAGCAGAACGGCCAGACGCTCGATGCGGCGACGCTCGCGAACCTCGAGCTGTACCACCGCAGCCGCGACCATCGCGACGTGATCGACGCGCAGTATTTTTCGCCGGCGACGGTGCCGCAAGGCTTCGAGCCGGAGCTGCGGCTGTTTCCGGGCGAGCCCGCGCCCGCGTATCCGCCGGTCGTGATCCATCACAAGTTCATCGTGATCGATGCGGAAGGCGCGAACCCGATCGTCTACAGCGGATCGGCGAACATGAGCCGCAATTCCGAGCAATACAACGACGAGAACCTGCTCGAGATTCGCGACGCGCGGATCGCGGCGATCTATCTGGCGGAATTCCTGCGGCTGTACGAGCACTACCGCGCGCGGGCGCTGGCTATCGATGCGAAGACGCGCGGCGCGGCGCCGCATCCGCGGCTCGCGCTGGCGCCCGATTCGAGCTGGGCGAAGAAGTATTTCGTGGCGGGAAGCCCGGAGGAGAAGGCGCGGGTCGCACTGGCCGCGCCCGCGCCGAAGGGCTGACGCGCGTCGCTACGCGGCGGCGACGTAGCGCAGCACGGCCTCGGCGATCGTGTCGCGATGCCGCGCGCGCAGGCGCGGCGCCGACGGATCGCGGCCGAACGCGGCGCCGAACGTGTAGCGGTTCGACACGCGATGGAAGCAGAACGAACTGATCAGCAGGTGCAGGTCGAACGCGTCGACGTCCTGGCGGAACGCGCCGCTCGCCGCGCCGCGCTCGAGCAGTTCCTCGAGCGTCTTGATGATGCTGACGTTGCGGTTCTTGAACGACTTGAGCTGCTCGAGATACTTCGCGCCGTGGATGTTCTCGATCGACACGAGGCGAACGAAATCGCGATGCTTGTCGTGATAGTCGAACGTGAACTCGACGAGCCGACGCATGCCTTCGAGCGGCTCCATGTCGCCGACGTGCAGCTCCTGCTCGAGCGCGCGGATGTCGCCGTAGACCTTCTCCAGCACGGCCTCGTACAGGCCTTCCTTGCTTTCGAAGTAGTAGTAGAGCATCCGCTTCGTGGTGTTCGTGCGCTCGGCGATCGCGTCGACGCGCGCGCCGGCGAGCCCCATCGCGGAAAACTCCTGCGTGGCGACGTCGAGGATGTTGCGCTTGGTCTGCTCGGGATCGTATTTGCGCCGCGTATCGGACGGAACCGCGCGGCTGTCGGACGTGGCGGCCCTGCTTCCTGTTTTCATGTGACGTTATTGTGGCTTCACGGCGGCTTGGACAGGGCATTCTAGCATGTGGAAATTCGCCGATTTGCCGACCTTTCGTTCTAGTCCGAATAAGCCGGGCAGCGCCCGGCGGGCCGCCGGGCGGGCGCTCAGTGGCGCTCAGTGGCGATATGCCGCGAGCGCGTCGCGCGCCTGGTACGCGGTGTACGTGAGCTGCGCGGCGGCGAGGCCCGCGAGCCCGAACGTGCGGGTCAGGCCGAACGCGGCGAAGCCTTCCGGCACCGGCCGCTCGCCGGCCAGCGCGGCGGCGAGCGTTTCGCCCGCGACCGTGGTCGGCGCCATCCCGTGCCCGCCGAACGCGATCGCGTGCCAGACGCCGTCGGCGTCGCGGCCGATCTGCGGCATCTTGTGCCGCGCGTAGCTCATCAGCCCGCCCCACGCGTAGTCGACCTTCGCGTCCGCGAGCTGCGGATACACGCGCGCGAGGTCGCGCTTGAGCAGGCGCGCGATCGCGTCCGGGCCGCGGTCGAGCACCGAGATCCGGCCGCCCCACAGGATCCGCGTGTCCTGCAGCGGACGGTAGTAGTCGAACGCGAAGCGCGTGTCGTAGATCGCATACGGTGCGTCGATCGCATCGGCAAGGCGCGCGCCGAGCGGCTCGGTCGCGATCACGTAGGTCGCGATCGGCAGCACCGCGCGCTCGATGCGCGGCGACACGCCGCGCGCGTAGCCGCCGCCCGCGAACACGACGTCCTTCGCGCGCACCGCGCCGTGAGCGGTGCGCACGACGTACCCCGCGCCGTCGCGGGCGATGCCGAGCGCGGCCGACTGTTCGTAGATGCGCGCGCCGCCGCGCGCCGCGGCCGCGGCGACGCCAAGCACGTACTTGAGCGGATGGAAATGGAACGCGTTGGGCTCGAACAGGCCGCCGTGATAGCGCGCGGTCTTCAGCCGTGCGCGCAGCGCGTCGGTTGCGACCGGCTCCCAGTCGACGTTGAATTCGGTCTTCATCAGCGTGCGCAGCCCGTCGAGCCGCGACGGATCGTCGAACCAGTTCGCGAGCATCACGCCGCGGTCGACGATGTCGCAGTCGATGCCGTAGCGCGCGATGCGCGCGCGGATCAGGTCGACCGCGTCGACGGTCAGCCGGTACAGGCGGCGCCCTTCGTCGCGGCCGAGCGTGCGCAGCAGGTCCGCGTTGTCGAGGCTGTAGCCGCCGAACACGAAGCCGCCGTTGCGGCCGGACGCGCCGTAGCCGACCCGTTCGCCGTCGAGCACGACGACGTCGCGCACGCCGCGCTCGACGAGTCCGAGCGCGGTGCACAGGCCGGCGAGGCCGCCGCCGACGATGCAGACCTGCGTGTCGACGGTGTCGGTCAGTTGCGGATAGGGCTGGCGGGAAACGGTGGCTTCGTAGAAATTCTGCATGCGATTCGATGACGGAGGAACGGCGGAAACACATACGGCACGCGTCGATCTTGCCTGAACGCGCGCGCCGCGTCGATTGCGGACGCCGCCGCGCCGGCCGCCATCGTCATGCGGCAGCCGGCGCGGCGGGCCAGGTCATGCGCCCGATGTCGGGTTCGCCGGCCCGGCGACGTAGGCCGGATAGGCGGGAGCGGCGGCAGGCGCCGGTTCGGGCGCCGCATTGCGCTCGACCCAGGGCGCGATCTCCATGTCCTCATAGCGGACGAGCCGGCATTTGCGCACGACCGCGTAGCCGAGCCAGATCGCAAGGAAGAACGGCAGCCCGATGTAGGTCGCGGCGACGCTCACCCAGTCGATGCGGGCGGCGAAGAACGCCTGGTAGTCCTGGCCGAGCGCGACGACGACGCACAGCACGAACGCGAACAGCGGCCCGAACGGAAACCACTTCGCGCGATACGGCAGCTGGTCGAGCCGGTAGCCCTGCTTCAGGAAGCCCTTGCGGAAGCGGTAATGGCTGACCGCGATGCCGAGCCACGTGATGAAGCCCGCCATCCCCGACGAGTTCAGCAGCCACATGTAGACCGTCTTGTCGCCGTACAGCGAGGTCAGGAAGCACAGCGCGCCGATGGCCGTCGTCGCGTACAGCGCGTTGCGCGGCACGCCGCCCGGCGACAGCTTCGCGAACAGCTTCGGCGCGCGGCCTTCGACCGCGAGGTTGTACAGCATCCGCGTCGACGCATACATCCCCGAGTTGCCGGCCGACAGCACCGCGGTCAGGATCACCGCGTTCATCACGCCCGCCGCGAACGCGAGGCCCGCGTGGCGGAACACCAGCGTGAACGGGCTCACGCCGATGTCGGTGACGTCGCTCTTCAGCAGGTTCGGGTCGGTGTAAGGAATCAGCAGGCCGATCACGAAGATTGCCAGCACATAGAACAGCAGGATGCGCCAGAAGATCTGGCTCACCGCGCGCGGGATCGTCGTGCGCGGATTCTCCGATTCGCCGGCGGCGACGCCGATCATCTCGGTGCCCTGGAACGAGAAGCCCGCGATCATCGCGACGCCGAGCATCGTCGCCCAGCCGCCCGCGAACGGCGCGTCGCCGATCGTGAAGTTGCCCCAGCCGGTGCTCGGGCCGCCCTGCATGATGCCGAAGATCATCAGCAGGCCGACGCCGATGAACGCGAGCACGGTCAGCACCTTGATCAGCGCGAACCAGTATTCGGCCTCGCCGAAGCCGCGCACCGACAACGCGTTGAGCGCGAAGATCAGCGTGAGGAACAGCGCGCTCCACCAGACCCCGGGCACGTGCGGGAACCAGTAGTTCATCACGAGCTGCGCGGCGACCAGCTCGACCGCGAGCGTCACGGCCCAGCTGTACCAGTAGTTCCAGCCGAGCGCGAAGCCGAAGCCTTCGTCGACGAATTTCGCGCCGTAGGTCGCGAACGAACCCGACACCGGCATGAACGACGCCATCTCGCCGAGGCTCGTCATCAGGAAATAGACCATCAGGCCGATCACCATGTACGCGATCATCGCGCCGCCGGGGCCGGCCTGCGAGATCGACGCGCCGGACGCGACGAACAGGCCGGTGCCGATCGAGCCGCCGATCGCGATCATGCGCAGGTGGCGCGCCTGCAGGCTGCGGTGGAGATGGGGCTGGGACCCGCGCGAGCCGGACGCTCGCGTGGAATCGGGGTGGGAATCTGGACGCATGGGTGTTGGGCGCTGTCTCCGGATTGTTTTGGGGAGACGAAGCGCGGCGTGTCCGCCCGCCGCCTGCCGGGCGGCGTCGACACGCGTGGCTCGGGGTGTCCGGCCGGGGTGCATGTCGACTTCGTCTGAGGTCCGGCGGCGCCCGGCAACGCGGGCCGTGGCGGCCATCGGCGCGTCGGGTGCTGTGCCGCACGCCTTGACGCTGGTCAAATTGTGTGGGGTCGAAGCGCAAGCGGCAAACGATATTTCCGAACTAGTTGATGCGTCCTCATCATCAAGTGATGACGCATCGCAGCGTACGCCGAGGTCGCTCGGCCAGCCATGCCGCAGGGCTTCTGACCTGTCCGATCCGGGGCCGGGAAAGGTTGGACCGGACCCGGCACCGTGATGCGTTTTGGGAATGAAGTCGTGAGTTAATATCAATAGCCGCCCGACTTGTGGCCATTGACAATGCTGGCCATGGATCGCACGCCGCGACCTGAGGAGACGCGCGGCGGCGCGGCCGGGCCGCCGGACGGCCGCAGGGCCCGCCGGGCGCGCATCCGCTTGCACAGGGCGCGCGAACGCGCTCCAATCGAATCACGCGGGCGGCGCAGCCGCCGCACCGATCAATCTGTCCCTGAAGAGGAAGTGATGCAATTCAACGACATTCTTGCCGCGCTCGACATTGATCTCGCCCAGTGGAAAGGCAATGCGCTGACCGCGCGCTCGCCGCTCGACGGCGCGACGCTCGCGACGCTGGCCGTCGACAGCCCTGCAGACGCCGAGCGCAAGATCGACGCCGCGCACGCGGCATTCCTCAAGTGGCGCACGGTGCCCGCGCCGGTTCGCGGCGAACTGGTGCGCGTGTTCGGCAACGTGCTGCGCGAGCACAAGGCCGCGCTTGGCCGGCTCGTCACGCTCGAAGCCGGCAAGATCACGTCGGAAGGGCTCGGCGAAGTGCAGGAAATGATCGACATCTGCGATTTCGCGGTCGGCCTGTCGCGCCAGCTGTACGGCCTGACGATCGCATCCGAGCGCCCGGGCCACCGGATGATGGAGACGTGGCATCCGATCGGCGTGTGCGGCGTGATCTCCGCATTCAACTTCCCGGTCGCGGTGTGGGCGTGGAATGCGGCGCTCGCGTTCGTGTGCGGCGATCCGGTCGTGTGGAAGCCATCGGAAAAGACCCCGCTCACCGCGATCGCCTGCCATGTGCTGCTCGGCAAGGCGCTGCGCGAGTTCGAGAAGACGCATCCGGGCGTGGCGCCCGAAGGCCTGAGCCAGCTCGTGCTCGGCATGCGCGACGTCGGCGAGGTGCTGACGTCGTCGAGGAAGGTGCCGGTCGTCAGCGCGACGGGCAGCGTGCGGATGGGCCAGGAAGTCGCGAAGGTGCTGAGCCAGCGCCTCGGCCGCGGCATCCTCGAGCTCGGCGGCAACAACGGGATGATCGTCGCGCCGAGCGCGGATCTCGATCTCGTCGTGCGCGCGGTCACGTTTGCCGCGGTCGGCACGGCCGGCCAGCGCTGCACGACGCTGCGCCGCCTGTTCGTGCACCGCAGCGTCGTCGATCAGCTGCTGCCGCGCCTCGAGAAGGCCTATGCGTCGGTGACGGTCGGCAGCCCGCTGGAAGCCGGCACGCTCATCGGCCCGCTGGTCGACCGCGCGTCGTTCGACGCAATGCAGAAGGCGCTGGCCGATGCGCGCGAGCAGGGCGGCGAGGTGAAGGGCGGCGAGCGCGTCGACGTCGGTCATGCGGATGCGTACTACGTGCGTCCGGCGATCGTGCGGATGCCGAAGCAGTCGGCGGTGGTCGAGCGCGAGACGTTCGCGCCGATTCTCTACGTGATGGTGTATGACGACTTCGCGGATGCGATCGACGTGCACAACGCGGTGCCGCAGGGCCTGTCGTCGGCGATCTTCACGAACGACATGCGCGAGGCCGAGCAGTTCATGTCGGCGGCGGGCAGCGATTGCGGGATCGTCAACGTGAACATCGGCACGAGCGGCGCGGAGATCGGCGGCGCGTTCGGCGGCGAGAAGGAGACGGGCGGCGGGCGCGAGTCGGGTTCGGATGCGTGGAAGGCGTATATGCGCCGGGCGACGAACACGATCAACTACAGCCGCGAGCTGCCGCTGGCGCAGGGCGTGAAGTTCGACGTGTGATGCAGCGCGCCGCCGCGCGGCGGCGCATGTGCCGGCATTGAGGGCACCGAGAAAAGGGCGTTTGCGGTCATCGCAAACGCCCTTCGCGTTTGTGCCGGGTTAGGGCCTGTTCACGCTAATAACGGGCTTGCGCTGGCCGCCAGAAGGGCCGAGCGCAAGGAATGCGACGAAGCGAATACTCAACGTATTCGCAAGGAGATGACGCGGCGATCGGCCCTTCTGGCGGCCAGCCCCACGAATGAATTTTAAATATCAGGGGAACGTGCCTTGCCGGCCGTATTGCGGCGTCGGTCGTCGCTTGTTTGGCTCGGCCAAACGGCGCTCCGCCCTCCTTGCACTACAGCCGGCAAGGCACGTTCGCAAGCCCGTTATTAGCGTGAACAGGCCCTAAGCATCCGCCGCCGGCATGTTCTGCACCATCAGCATCCGCGGGCTCGACAGCGCGATCTGCGACGCGCGCAGCCGCTTCAGGATCTCGAACAGCAGGTCGCTCTTCGTCGACCCCGCGATCCGCGGGCTCGCGACATAACCCGTCACGCTCAGCGTGATGCCGTCCGGCGTGAGCTGGCTGAACGTCACCGACGGCGCGGGCTTCTCCAGAATCGACGGATGCTCGCGGTACGCGTCGAGCAGCAGGTCGCGCACCTGCTCCGGATCGGTGTTCAGCGGGAACGTCAGCACCAGCGTCGCGACGCCCTGCGTGCTGTTGCCCATCGTCACGTTGCGCAGGTTCTGCGAGATCAGCTGCGAGTTCGGCACGATCACGGTCGAGCGGTCGCTGAGCTGGATCTCGGTCGCGCGCACGTTGATCCGGCGGATGTCGCCCTCGACGCCGCTGATGCTGATCATGTCGCCGACCTTCACCGGGCGTTCGGTCAGCAGGATCAGCCCCGACACGAAGTTCTTCACGATCTCCTGCAGGCCGAAGCCGATACCGACCGACAGCGCGCTGACGATCCACGCGAGCTTGTCCCACCGCACGCCGAGCAGCGCCAGCGTCATCAGCACGATCAGCGCATAGCCGACGTTGCTGAACAGCGTGACGAGCGACGCGCGCATGCCGGGGTCCATGCCGAGCGCCGGCATGAACTCGCTGTCGAGCCAGCGCCGCACGGAGCGCAGCAGGTAGAGGCCGATCACGAAGCCGATCACGGCGTTGATGATCCGGTCCGGCATGATGTTCAGGCTCTGCAGCTTCTGGCCGCCGACCACCGCGACCAGGCTGTCGAGCAGGTCGCCCGGCGTCGTGCCGAAGCCGCCCGTCAGCAGCGCGATCACCGCGAACAGCATCAGCAGGCTCGTGCCGAGGCCCGACAGCACGGTCTGCGCCTGTTCGAGATGCTTGTCGCCGAGCCCGAACAGGTTCTTGATCTGCCTGCCGCTCGACAGGTTCGCGTTGAACAGCGTGGCGCACGCGTCGCGCGTCAGTTGCGTCAGCACGTAGATGCTGCACAGGACGATCTCGAACCAGACCAGCTCGAAGGTGATGAAGCGGGCGACGGTGATGTAGCCGATCATCAGCGCGAGCAGCGACACGACGATCGCGAGCGACACGCCGGCGTGGATCAGCCCGGCGAGCGTCGAGCGCTGCTCGGGCGCTTCGCCGGCCGCCGCGAGCGCGCTGCGCACGCGGTTCGCGCGCAGCAGCGACGCGCCAACGGTGAGCGTAACGACGAGCGCCACGATGCCGCGGCCGAACAGCGTGACCGACAGGCTCGTGTCGACGATCCGGTTGAGTTCCTCGATCGTGCCGGACACGAGCAGCAGCCCGGCCAGCACGCCCGGGAACGGCCGCATCGCGCGGGCGACCGGATCGGCGAGCGCGGGCAGCCGCCACGACGGATGACGCGTGCACAGCAGCGCGCGGCCGAGGCCCGCGATCAGCGCGCAGGTCAGCGCGAGCTTCCCGAATTCGTCCCACAGGTCGCTGAGCGTCGGCGTGAGATCGTAGTGGCGCGCCAACGCGACATAGAGGAGCTGCACGGCGATGCCCGTGGTCAGCAGCGTCGTGACCGCGGTCGACAGCGCGAGCGCGCTGCGGCGCAGGCGGGTTTCGGGCAGGCGGTTCACGCAGAACCACGCGAGCCAGCGTTCGATGAGCCGCCGGCCCACGATCCAGACTGCCAGCGCGGCGAGCAGCAGCAGCGTGGTGACGAAGCGCTGCTCCGGCTGCCAGGCCGACTTCAGCATCGCGACGAGCTGCTCGTCGAAGTCGCCGAGCCGCTGCGCGTCGCCGGGCGGCAGCCGGAACAGCGGCAGCCAGAATTGCGCGCCGAAGATGCTGCCCGAGCGCAGCACGAGCTGGTTCTTCAGCAGGCTGCGATTGAGCTTCGCGAACTGGTCGGTCAGGTTGGCGAGATTGCTCTTCTGGTCGGCGGCCTGCTTCAGCGCCGCATCGATCTGCGCCCTGCGCGCGTTCATCGTCGCCCGCTGCTGCTCGACGGCCGGGGTCTCGGGCGCCGCGCCCGGCGCGGGCGGCGGCCCGAGCACGTCGAGCTGCGCCTGGATCTTCGCGCGTTGCGGGACCAGCTGCGCGCTCAGCCTGTCGACGGCGGCGCTCAAGGCCTGGGTCGAGTCGGCCAGCGAGTCCAGCGCCTTGCTGTTCGTCGTGGTGGAGGTCTGCTGCTTGATGCGGTCCTGCTGCACCTGCATCTGCTTGAGCTCGGCGACCGCGTCGCTCAACGAAATCGTCGGGGCGGATGCACCGTCGGCGGTGGCCGCGCTGGCTTGGGAAGCCGGCGACGGAAACGCCGACGCCGCGGCAGCCGGGATCAGGGCCAGCAGCGCGATCAGCGCGACCCGGCGTGCGAAAGTGGAAAGGTGTTGTATATGCATGGAATCCTTGCGATTTGCTGACATGGTCGCTGTCGGCAGATCGTCCACGGGTTGTCACGGTTGGGCAGACGGCATGTTACCGGTGTGCGCCGGCGTCGGCCGCTGCCGAGGAATCTTCCGAGGATAGCCGCATGCGGGGCGCGATGGGTTGACGGTGTGCTGCGGCGGCGCTGTTGCACCGCGCGCAGACTGGCGGGGCGCGCTTGCGCGGCGCGACGCGGCGGCCGATCCGCCATATGGCGCGGCGGCGCGCCGGCCGACAGATGGTTACGAAATTTACACAACAGGCGGGCCGGCGGCGGGCGTTTGCCGCGCGGGGCGCCGCCGTGTCGGGGCCGGTACAATGGAACCGATTCGCATGACGGCCCGGTGACGGTCGCCCAACGGCCGCCCAACGACAAGACCACATCAGGAGACGCGCCCACGATGGCTTCAACGGAAACTTCCCCACGGGCGCCCGCGACGCCGAACGCCACGCTCGACGCCGGCACGATCTCCGCCCGCCTCGACCGCCTCCCGCCGACCCGCAGCGTCTGGAAGCTCGTCGTGCTGCTGAGCCTCGGTTTCTTCTTCGAACTCTACGACCTGCTGTACAGCGGCTACGTCGCGCCCGGCCTCGTCAAGAGCGGTGTCCTGACCGCGACGACGCACGGGCTGTTCGGCACGACCGGCGTCGCGAGCTTCATCGCCGCGCTGTTCGCGGGCCTCTTCATCGGCACGATCGCGTGCGGCTTTCTCGCCGATCGCTTCGGACGCCGTGCGATCTTCACGTGGTCGCTGCTGTGGTACACGGCCGCGAATGTCGTGATGGCGTTCCAGGACACCGCCGCCGGGCTGAACTTCTGGCGCTTCGTCGTCGGCCTCGGGCTCGGCGTCGAGATGGTGACGATCGGCACGTACATCTCGGAGCTCGTGCCGAAGCAGATCCGCGGCCGCGCGTTCGCGTGCGAGCAGGCGGTCGGATTTGTGGCGGTGCCGGTCGTCGCGTTCCTCGCGTACCTGCTCGTGCCGCGCGCGCCGCTTGGCCTCGACGGCTGGCGCTGGGTCGTGCTGATCGGCGCGCACGGCGCGATCTTCGTCTGGTGGATCCGCCGCGCGCTGCCGGAAAGCCCGCGCTGGCTCGCGCAGCAGGGCCGGCTCGACGAGGCGGACCGCGTGATGCGCGCGCTCGAGGCGAAGGTCGAGGCCGAATACGGCCGCCCGCTGCCGCCGCCCGCGCCCGCGCAGCCGGTGCCTGCGCGCGGCAGCTTCGGGGACATGTGGGTGCCGCCGTACCGCAACCGTACGATCATGATGACGATCTTCAACGTGTTCCAGACGGTCGGCTTTTACGGCTTCGCGAACTGGGTGCCGACGCTGCTGATCAAGCAGGGCATCACGATCACGACGAGCCTCGCGTATTCGAGCGTGATCGCGCTGGCCGCGCCGATCGGCCCGTTGATCGGACTCCTGATCGCTGACCGCTTCGAGCGCAAGTCGGTGATCGTCGCGATGGCGGGCGCGGCGGTGGTCTGCGGGCTGCTGTTCAGCCAGACGACCGTGGCCGCGTTCCTGATCGTGCTCGGCATCGGCCTCACGCTCGCGAACAACATCATGTCGTACAGCTTCCACGCGTACCAGGCCGAACTGTTCCCGACCGCGATCCGTGCGCGCGCGGTCGGCTTCGTCTATTCGTGGAGCCGCTTCTCGGCGATCTTCACGTCGTTCGCGATCGCCGCCGTGCTGAAGGGCTTCGGCACCGCCGGCGTGTTCGTGTTCATCGCGGGCGCGATGGCGGTCGTGATGGCGGTGATCGGGCTGATGGGGCCGCGCACCAAGGGCATCGCGCTCGAAGCGATCTCGAAGTAGCGGCCGCGCGGCGCGCAAGCGCGGCATTTCCCACGCGCGTAGAATGAAAAGTCAGACGACTCTCGTGCCCCCGTCGGCCTGATCGCGCTGCGCGCGGCCGGGCGCGCAGCGGCGAGGCGTCGGCGTTCGATGCGTCGTGGCCTCACGCGGACTGTGCGCTCGTTCAGCACGCGCGATGGCCGCTCCGGCCGATGGCATCGATCGTATGAAGTTTCCTCGCGTGACGTGGCGGCTCAAGTCGCCGCGCCGTCTTGCCGCTTCCTTTGCCGCGTGCGCATGCGTCGCGGTTTCGGCACTTCCCGCTTTCGCTGCGTCGCCCGCATCCACTGTGTCGCAGACGGCAACGGCCGCGCCGTCGTCTGCCGTGTCAGGTGCATCATCCGCCGCGCCAGCCGCCGCCTCCGGCGCGCCGGCCAGCGAGGCGGCGGTCCCGTTGCCGCGCATGCGTCCGCCGCTGTCTCCCGCCGACGCCGCGAGCGCGACGACGCGCGCGGTCGACATGCGCAAGCGGTTCGCGCAGGAGGTGACGCACCGGCTGAAGGTGCCCGTGAGCGAGCAGCGCGCATATGGCCAGCGCCTGCAGCAGGCACTGGCGTCCGGCGATCTCGCCGACCTCGCCGGCGAATACGTGGTGCTGGTCGATCGCGCGCCGGCCGTGCAGGCGCTCTTCATCTACTTCCGCGCGACGCCGGCGAACGCGTGGCTCATGATCGGCGCTGCGCCGGTCGCGACCGGGCTGCCCGGCAAGTACGACCACTTCCTGACGCCGCTCGGCGTGTTCACGCACACGCCGGACAACATGGATTTCCGCGCGGAAGGCACGACGAACGACAACGGCATTCGCGGCTACGGACGCCGCGACATGCGGATCTACGACTTCGGCTGGGTGGACAGCGAACGCGGCTGGGGCAAGGGCGGCGTGTCGGCGATGCGCTTCCAGATGCACGCGACCGATCCGGAGCGCCTCGAACCGCTGCTCGGCATCCGCCATTCGAAGGGCTGCGTGCGGATTCCGGCGTCCCTGAACACGTTCATCGACCGGCACGGGATGCTCGACGCCGACTACGAGGCGCGCGCGGAGGCGGGCAAGTCGTTCTGGGTGCTGCACCCCGGGCGCGACATCACACCGATCGAGGGCCGCTATCTCGTCGTCATCGACACCGCGCGCAAGACGCGCCCGGCGTGGGCGCCGCTGCCGGGCCGCAACGCGTGGTCGAAGGTGCCGAAGGGCGGGGATACGGCGGACTGACGTCCGGTCCGGCGCGACAGCGTGTGCCGAGACGAGAATAAATCCGTTTTATCAGCGCATCAGAAAACCAGACTTTCGTGATCACGACCGGGTCACGGTCGCGGACCTGAAGCAGTTCATGCTGAACGGGATCGACGACGCGACGAAGGCCGCGTGGCGCGCGGCGTGGTCGCGGGAGTATGACCGGCTGGCGGTGGCGCTCGCGGCGGGCTGAGCGTTCTCGCGGGGGCAGGGCGGCTGGCGCGGGTCGCAGGTCTTCGTTATATTTGGCACCCTGGCGGCGACCGGCCGTGTCGCCACTGCCGGACGCGTGTGCGCCGGACTTCAATACAACAATTCGAATATCGAGGACCCAGTCGTGCCGATCCTGCTGTTCTGCCTGCTTCTGTTCATGTCCGTTTCCGCGCGAGCGGGCAGCGCGTGCGACGCGCTGCTCGGCGATTACGCGCCGGCGCCAAACAAGCCCGCAACGTTGCGCGTCGAGAAGATCGGCGGCGAATTCGCGCTGCGCGTCAGGGACGCCGGGCAATGGGCCGCCGAAACCGAGCCCGCGCGCGAAGATCCGCCCGATCCCGACGGCGCGGACGGGCGGCCCGCGGGCGCCTGCGTATTGATGATCCCGGGTGGCGAGCTGATCCGGATGCCGGTGGGCGCGCCGTATCAGGTCACGTCGATCACCGGCAACGGCTGGACCACGAAGCACTCGACGACCGGCGTGCTGCTGTTGTCGATGCAGGGTTTCCAGGTCGACGGCGACGAGCTGTATCCGGTCGCCCGCAGCGGCGATTCGCCGACGTCGCCCGCGAAGGACGCGCCGGGGCGCTAGGTATCGCGCATCGGCCCGTGCCGGGGCGCTTTGCCCCGGACATGGGCCAGGCGAGCTTCGACGCGCTGCCGGCTCCGGCGCGCACGTTCTTCGTGGGCCGGGAGCCGCGCGGCCAGCCAGAGCCCCAGCGCTTTCTGCCAGCGGCGACAGCCCGCCGACACCGTCACGGCCGCACGCGAAACCGGATCGTCGACCACGACAAGGACAAGCATTCCGATGGGCAATCGAGCATGGCTGTACCTCCAGGCAGGCGCGGGAGACGACGCGCGAACGATCGAGTTCGCGGAGACCAACAACCACTTTCCGGTGCTGTGGCGCGTGCTGCTCGCCGACGGCGACGCGGGCGAAGCGATCACGCTGCAGCGCGTGTTCGGCGACGCGGGCACGCCGAACCTCGTCAGCGACGCGCGCGCCGCGCATGCGCGGATCAGCCGGCTCGCGGCATTCGTCGCCGCGTATCCGCTGAAGGGCGATGACCCGGCGCTCGCGCGCCAGTTCGACGCGCTCGCGCGCCACCTCGGCGAGCAGATCGACGCGCTCGGCGACGCGCAGCGCACGCCGCTGTTGTCCGCGAACCTGGACGAGCTGTCGTGGTTCGACGACGGCGACCCGAACGACTACATCGATGCCGAGCGCGATACCTGCACGCGCCTGTGGTGGCGCGTCGCCAACTGCATGGACTTTCGCGACGTGCGCGGCGTGCGCGACGTGCTCGAGATCGAGCGTGCGTCCGGCTGGGATGCGTGGGCGTGGCATTTCGGGTTCGGCGGGATGTCGCACGTCTACTTCGGACGCCAGAACCCGCCGCGTGGCGTCGCCTACGCGGACTTCGTCGGCGCAGGCGAGGTGCACGGCGACTATCTCGACCATGCGCTCTACAGTTTCCGGGCGCGCAATGGGTTGTGGGGCGCGCGCCGCGACGCGGGCGACGCGTGGGAGATCGTCGTGCCGCCCGAATGGACGGGCCTGTGGCGCAGCGGCGCGCGCGACTGGAGCCTGATCTGGGCGGCGCGCGACGGCCGCGTCGGCCTGATGCGGTTCGACGACGACGGCCCGCAGATCGTGCGCGAGCCGGCATTCGACGAGGTGTGGGATTTCGACGGCGACGTCGCGTGTGTGCGCGTCGGCGACCGGTTCGGGCTCGTGCGGATGGACGGCGCCTGGGTGCTCGAACCGTCGCTCGACGATTTCGGCGAGTTCGTCGGCGGGCTCGCCTCCGCGAGCGTCGACGGCCGCTGGGGCTTCGTCGATATGCGCGGCGCGTGGGTGATCCCGCCGCGCTTCGACCACGCGGAGGCGTTCGTGCGCGGCGAGGCGGCGGCGGTACGCGAAGGCGATCGCTGGGGGCTCGTCGGCCGCGACGGACAATGGCGCGCGCAGCCCGAATGGACGTCGCTCGAATGGTCGGCCGAGTGCGACGCGTACCTCGCGCAGCGCGACGGTCATGCAGGCCTCGTCGACGTGAAAGGCCGCATCGTCATCGAGCCGCGCTACGCGCAGGTGGCCCCGCTGACGGACGACAGCCGGATGGAGGTGCTGCGCGAGCTCGGCGCGACGCGCTACATCGTGCAGCGCGACGACGCGCGCTGCGCGATCGTCGACGGCGACGGCCGGGTGCTGACGCCGTTCGATTTCGTGAACGTGGGCGCGCTCCAGTGGCTGCCCGGCGACGACGAAGTGCCGGCCGAACTGCTCACGCGCCATGCGGTCGGCGTGATGCCGGGCGAACCGGCGTCGCTGGCGGTCTGTGACCTCGACACCGGCGCGACGATCGCGCTCGGTCACTACGACGACGCGATGGGCCTGTACTGGGGCGCCGATCACGGCTGGCTCGCCTGCCGTTACACGGAAGACGGCGACGACGTGCACGCGGCGGTGTTTCGTGCCGACGGCACGGTGCTGCATCCCGCGCGCTATGCGCGGATCGGCGACTCGGCGCTGTTCTACGGCGAAGGGCCGCACGCATCGGATGCGACGCTGCCGCCGTGGTTCGTCAGGCGCGTCGAGCTCGCGCAGAGCTGGAGCGTCGACGAGCCGGTCGCCGCGCTGCGCGACGACGGCGTGCCGGTGTGGCTCTACGCGGACGGTCGAGCCGACACGCACCGATGACGCCGCGTTATCGGAACAGCCTCAGCCAGTCGAACAGTCCCGGACGCGGATGTTGCTTCGGCCGCGGCGGGGTGGTGGTCCTCGGCCGGAAATCCGGCGACAGCTGCGCGCGCGGATCGATCACGCGCGCACGCAACGCGGCGTCATAGAACGTGCCGACGATCGGCAGCGCGCTGTGCGCGCCCTCGCCCCAGTAGTCGCTGCCGAGCGTCACGTGGCCGTCGTCGAAGCCGACCCACGCGCCGGCCACGAGCTGCGCATGCATCAGGATGAACCAGCCGTCGGCGCTGTCCTGCGTCGTGCCGGTCTTGCCGGCCACGTCGGCGCGAACGCCGTAGCGTGCGCGGATGTCCGCGCCGGTGCCGTAGTCGACGACGTCGCGCATCACGTCGACGAGCGTCAGCGCCGCGTTCGCGGGCAGCGCCCGTTCCGGCGGCGAGCTTGCGAACACGGCCAGCACCTTGCCGTCGTGATCCTCGATGCGCGTGACCATCTGCGGTTCGACGTACAGGCCGCGGTTCGCGATCGTGCCGTACGCCGACACCATCTCCTTCAGCGTGACCGGGCTCGTGCCGAGCGCGAGCGACGGCACCGCGTCGAGCGGACTCTCGCGCACGCCCATCGCGCGCGAGAGCCGCACCACCTTCGCCGGGCCTTCGTGCTGCATCAACTGCGCGGTGATGCGGTTGCGTGAGTGCGCGAGCGCGTCGCGCAGCGTCATCGGCAGGCCGGTCGGCGGTTCCGCGTCGGTCGGCCGCCACACCGCGTGCCCGTCGAGCGGGATCGCGACATTGCGGTCGACGAACGTATCGCCCGGCCGCAGGCCGTCCGCGAACGCCGCGCCGTAGACGAACGGCTTGAACGTCGAGCCCGGCTGGCGGCGCGCCTGCTGCACGTGATCGAACGGTTCGTCGCGGAAGTCGGGGCTGCCGACCCACGCGCGGATCTGGCCGTTGCGCGGATCGATCGCGACGAAGCCGGCCTGCACCTGCGTCTTGTTGCGGCACAGCGCGCGCATGAAGTCGCGATTCGCGCCGAGCCTGCGCAGCGCGACCGGGTCCGTCAGGCCGGCATCGCGTGCGTTGCGGTAATCGGGTGTCTGGCGGATGAAGCTGCGGAACAGGTCGTTGCGCAGCCCGCAGCCGTTCGGGCCGCGCCACGCGTCGTTCGCGATTTCCTGCAGCCGGTCCGTCTGCTGTTCGACGGCCTGCGTCGCGATCTCCTGCAGGCGCGAATCGATCGTCGTGCGCACGACGAGCCCGTCCGAGTAGATGTTGTAGTTGTTGCGGTCGGCCCACGCGATCAGCCACTTGCGCAACAGCACGGCGAAGTGCGGCGCGAGGCTTTGCGACGCGGCTTGCGGCTCGAAATCGACGCGCAGCGGCTGGCGGATCAGCGCGGCGTACGCGCCGGGCCGCAGCTTGCCGTATTTCTCCATCTGGCCGAGCACGGTGTTGCGCCGCTGCAGCGCGCGCTCGGGGTTGAGCACCGGGTTGTAGGTGCTGTTGGCCTTCAGCATGCCGACGAGCGTCGCGCTTTCGAGGATGTCGAGCTCGGCGGCCGATTTGCCGAAGTAGGTGCGCGCGGCCATTTCGATGCCGTACGCGTTGTACAGGAACGGCACCGTGTTCAGGTAGGTCTCGAGGATCTGGTCCTTGCTGTACACGCTCTCGATCTTGAACGCGGTCACCAGTTCCTTCAGCTTGCGCGTGAGCGTCGGCGCGCGGCCGACTTCGTCGGGGTACAGGTTGCGCGCGAGCTGCTGCGTGATCGTCGAGCCGCCCTGGCGGTCGCCGGAGAACGTATGCAGCGCGGCGCCGAGCGTGCGACGCCAGTCGATGCCGTGATGCTCGTAGAAGCGCCGGTCCTCGGTGGCGACCAGCGCGTCGACCATGTGCGGCGAGATCTGCGACAGCGTCACCCATTCGCGGTTCACCGGCCGGAATTCGGCGATTACCTGGCCGTCCGCCGACACGATCTGCGCGGGGCGGTCGATGCGCGCCTTGCGGATGTCGCCGATGCTCGGCGTGAACGGCACGAATGCGAGCAACGCCAGCAGCCCCAGCACGGGCACCGCCGCGAGCGTCAACGCGATGCCGCGCCGCGTCGGATGCCGCACGCGGCGCAGGCCGGCGGCGAGCGCGGCGCGGGTCGCGGCGGCGCAGGCGGCCGCCGGCGGACGGACGCGGGCGAGCCATCTTGCGCACAGTTCGCGGAAAAACGATACGGTTCGGCGATTCACGTTGGCGGGGCGCGGGCGGAAAAGGCGCGATCGTAGCAAACGGAACGGGCGCGCCGGCGGCGGAAACCGGCTCCGGCTTGCAGGATTTACAGACGATTACACTTGTTTCCCGCCGACAACGTCTCGTCGCATGATCGACGTCGATTTGCCTGACGAATCGCCGGGTTCGGGAGTGTCGCGGTCAGCGCCGCGAAGGCTGCGCGGCGACCGCGGCGATCACGTCGGCGAGCCGTTGCGCGGCGGCCTCCATCTGCGCGCGGTCGAAGCCGCCGAAGCCGAGCACGAGGCCCGGGCGGCCGGTGCCCGGCGCGAACATCGGCGACACCGCGCGCACCGCGACGCCGGCGTCGGCCGCCCGCGCGACGACCTCGCGGTCGTCGAGGTGCGCGGCGAGCCACAGCACGACGTGCATCCCCTGATCGCCCGGCTGCAGCCATGCGAGCGCGTTCGGCAGCCGCGCGCCGAGCGTGTCGATCAGTTGCGTGCGATGGTCCGCGTAGACGCCGCGCACGCGGCGGATGTGGCGGTCGAGATGGCCTTGCGCGATGAACGCCGCGAGCACGTGCTGGTCCGCGGTCGGCGCGTGGCGATCCATCAGCACGCGCGCGCCGCAGAACGCGGCGACCAGGTCGTCGGGTGCGATCACGTAGCCGAGCCGCAGCGACGGGAACAGGATCTTGCTGAACGTGCCGAGATAGATCACGCGCTCGGGATCGAGGCCCTGCAGCGACGGAAACGGATAACCCTCGTAGCGCAGCTCGCTGTCGTAGTCGTCCTCGACGATCCACGCGTGGTTCGCGCGCGCCCACGCGAGCAGCGCGTTGCGGCGCGCCATGCTCATCGGCATCCCGAGCGGATACTGGTGCGACGGCGTGACGAACGCGGCCCGCGCGTGCGGCGCCATCCGGATGCCGGCCTCGACGTCGATGCCGTCCGCGTCGACCGGCACGCGCACCATCGCGTCGCGTCGGCCGGTGCTTTCCAGCAGCGCGGTGATGCCGCGGTATGCGGGGTTCTCGACCCAGGTCTGGTCGTGCGCGCCGAGCAGCACCTGGCATGCGAGATGGAGCCCTTGCTGCGTGCCGCTCGTGATCACGACCTGACCGGGTTCGCAGCGCACCGAGCGCGATTTGCGCACATGATCGGCGATCGCTTCGCGCAGCGGCAGCGCGCCGAGCGGATCGGCATAGGCGGACGGCGCGCCCGCGCCCCGCGCGCGCAGCCGGTTGCCGAGCCGGCGCCAGATGTCGTCGGGCGCGGTCGGGCCGACGGGCACCGAGATCGCGAACGGCACCGCCGGCAGCGGGCTGAATTCCTGCGCGATCCGCGCGAACGCCGCCGCCGGCTCGGGCAGGCCGCGCGGGCGACCGGCGCGGGCCGGGCGCCGGCGCGCCGCGACCGGTTCGACGGCCTGCGGCGGCTCGGCCAGCGCCTGCGCAACGCGCGTGTCCGCGCCGCCGCGCGATTCCAGGAAGCCCTCGGCGACCAGTTGCGCATAGGCGTCGACCACCGTGCCGCGCGCGATCCGCAGCGACGCCGCGAGCAGGCGCGTGGACGGCAACGCGTCGCCCGGCCGGATGCCGCCGTTGCGGACTGCGTCGCGCAGCGCCTGCGCAAGCTGGCGGCTCAGGTTGCCGGCAGCGCGATCGAGCGCGCCGAGCGACGGGATTTCGATGAGGCGGGCGGTGCGCGCCATGATTCTGGTTCGCTGAAATTGCGTCAATCCGGCTCTACAGCATAAACCAGTTTGCGGCCACAATCAGGGCGTCACGGGGGCGATCCCGTGAGCCTCTGGACCTTTGCCCGATCGTGGAGCCGCCATGTATGTCCCTGCCCATTTCGACGAATCCCGCCTCGAGACGCTGCATGCGCTGATCGCGCAGCACCCGTTCGGCAGCCTGATCACGCACGGCAGGAGCGGGCTCGACGCAAACCACATTCCGTTCGAGCTGATCGCCGGCGACGGCGGGCTCGGTGAGCTGCATGCGCACGTCGCCCGCGCGAATCCGGTCTGGCAGGACGTCGCGGACGGCGACGAGGTGCTGGTGATTTTCCGGGCCGGCGATGCGTACATCTCGCCGAGCTGGTATCCGAGCAAGCACGTGACGCACCGGCACGTGCCGACGTGGAACTACGTCGCCGTGCATGCGCATGGGCGCATCACGGTGCGCGACGACGAGCGCTTCGTGCGCGGCCTGGTCGCCCGACTCACGCGTACGCACGAAGCATCGCTGCCCGAACCGTGGAAGATGGGGGATGCGCCGAAGGACTACCTCGACATGATGCTGCAGTCGATCGTCGGGCTGCAGATCGAGATCACGCGGCTGGTCGGCAAGCGCAAGCTGAGCCAGAACAAGGCGGCGGACGACATGCGCGGCGCGGGGGAGGCGCTGGTCGCGCGCGGTGAGCGCGTGATCGGCGAGGCGATGGTCGCGGAGGCTGACGTGAAACGGGAGTGAGACCGGGGAGGCGCGCGCAGCCATGGGCGTGCGCATGGCCGATGTCCGTATCGCCATACCATCGGATGATTCGTGCACTATAGTCAATGCTGCCGAGCAAATCGACCGTAGCGTTGCGCAACGGATTTTCCGCGCGCGATGGCGCAGCACGGGCCTCGTCCACCAGCAGGCCGCCAGAATGCAGCAGATCCGGAAGGAGAAGCCATGGCCTTGCCTGCCGTCAAGCACCTCGATCCCGTGATCGGCGTCGACGTCCATATGGTCGCAGTCGGCCCCGACCCGGAAGTGCCGTTGCCGCATCCGCATGTCGGCTTCGTGCTCGACCTGCGCGAATACATCGAGGCGGCGAAGGGCGTGATCGGCAGCATCGTGTTTGCGTTCGTCGAGGACGAGGTCGTCGAGTATCTCGACGCGCATCCTGACGTCGAGGCGCAGATCGAGGAGACCTTGAGCCCGGTGGCGGACGCGCTCGGGCAGGCCCAGGCGGACGTGATGAGCGAGCCGGTGGCCGCCGAGGCCATCAAGCTTGCCGGAAAGGGCATGACGATCGCCGGCGAGGCCGCAAACGCGCTGGGCGCGGGCGTCGGCATGGGCGGCATCGCGGGCCGGCCGGTGTTCGTGAATGGCTTTCTGCGGGCCACGGCCGGCACGCACACGTTCCACGTTCGCGGGCTGCATTTTCCTTTGGGCGAGGCGTTCGCTCCGCCCGACAACGAGCCGATGCCCTCCAACGACGCAGAGTCGTACATGGGCAGCCGGACGGTGCTGGCCAATAACGATCCGATGTCGTTCATGGCGCTGCCGGCGATGAGCTGCTGGGCCGTCGGCATCGAACCGCCGCCGCACAACGGCGCCCATACGGCGCGCACGTACCCGTCGATGCCGTCGTCGGTGATGCTGCCGATCCCGGCCGGGCGGCCGGTGCTGGTGGGCGGGCCGCCGGTGATGAACATGGCGGCGCTGGCGATGGGGCTGTTCAAGGCCTTTCAGGGCAGCAAGTGGGCGAGAAAGCTGGCCGACAAGCTGCATCTGAAGCCCGGATTCCTGCGCTGCAATGTGCTGCACGCGGAGCCGGTGGACGCGATCACGGGTGAGGTCGTGGTCCAGCAGCATGACTTCACGGTACCCGGGCGCCTGCCGCTCGTGTGGGATCGGCATTACGCCAGCCGCGACACCTATGCCGGCGCGATCGGGATCGGCTGGCGGACGCCTGCCGATACGCGGCTGGCGTTGATCCGGGACGAGAACGGAGTCGGCGTCGCGGCATATTTCCCGGGCCATGCGACGGCGTTCGACATGATGCCGTCCGACAGCGGCTGGCCGGGCCGCGTGCATGACTGGCAGCATGGGCACGCGCTGTACCGGCGCGACGATCGGCTGGTGCTGCGCACGCGCGCCGGCATCGAGTGCGGGTTCATGCTGCCGGCGCGGTGGAGAGGTGCACTCGCCGAAGATGCGCGGCTGATATTGCCGGTCGAGCGCATCGCCGATCTCAACGGCAATGCGTGGGTGTTCGAGCGCGGGCCGGACGGCAGCCTCACGCGTCTGGTCGAGTGGCGGGGGGACGTCGCAACCGGGCGCGTGATCGCATGCACGACCGGCAGCGGCATGGTGTCGGGCCTGCTTGCCGGGTTGACGCTGATCGACGCCGGCGGTCGCGCGCATCCGCTCGTCGGCTATGAGCATGATCACGCGCGGAACCTGATCGCCGTCGTCGATGCGATGGCGCAGCCTCACCGTTTCGACTACGCCGGCGAGCACCGGATGGTGCGCCATACCGGCGCCCGAGGGGTGTCCTTCCACTACAGCTATCAGCAGCATGACGATGGCGCCTGGCGCGTCGACCATGCGTGGGGGGACAACGGCCTCTTCGACTACCGCTTTGCCTACAATCCGGCGCGTCAGGAAACCCGCATCACGAATTCCCTGGGACACACGACGGTCCTGCAATCCAACGAACGCGGCATGCCAGTTGCCCGGATCGATCCGCTGGGCGATGTGACGAGCTATGGGTACGACGCGCAGGGCCGCGCCAACGCGGAAACCGACCCCGCGGGACGGACCGCCGCATGGGAATACGACGCTTGCGGCAATCTGCTCGTGCAGACCCTGCCGGATGGCGATGCGCGGCGCACCGAGTACAACGCCGACCACAAGCCGGTGTGCGTGACGGAGCCCGGCGGCGGGCAATGGCGCTATGCGTGGGACGAACGGGGCAACCTGCTCTCGCAGACGACGCCGGCGCAGGCCAGCGATCACTACGCGTACGACGAGTACGGCCAGCTCATCGCGCATACCGGGCCACACGGCGCGGTCACCCGGTTCGAGTACGATCCCGATGGTTATCTGGCTGTCCTAACCGATGCGCTCGGCCATCGCACGCAGTACACGCATGACGCGCTCGGCAACCTGATTCAAGTCATCAATGCGCTCGGCCAGGTCAGTCGTTACGAATACGACCGCAACGGCAATCTGACGCGCGCCATCGAAGCGGGCGGGCATGAGGTCCACTGCGTCTACGATGCCGAAGGCAATCTGCTGCGCTACCGCGATCCGGCCGGTAACGTGACCCAGCTGGCGTATTCGGCGCTGGGGCAGATCAGCGCACGGCAGACGCCGGACGGAAGCGTCGTCGAATACTGCTACGACACCGAGGAACAACTGGTCGGCGTGGTCAACGAGCGCGGCGAATGCTACGAGCTCAAGCGCGACGGGCTGGGCCGGATTGTCGAGGAAGTCGATTACTGGGGCCAATCGCGCCGCTACGAGTACGGTCCGCTGGGCGAACTGGCGCGCAGCATCGATCCGCTGGGGCAGGCGATTGTCTATTGGACCGACCCGCTCGGGCGCATCGTCCGGAAGCAGGTGCCGGACCCGCGACAGCGCGACGGGTTTCGTATCGAGACGTTCGAATATGACCGTAGCGGCAGGCTGACCGTCGCGGCCAATCCCGACAGCCGGGTCGAACTGCGCTACGACGACGCCGGCCAGTGCGTTGAAGAACGGCAAGGCGACGATTTCGCGATCGCTTGCCGGTACGACGCGACCGGCCAGTGCATCGAGCGCCGCACGCGGCTCGACACGGGCGGCGGGACGGTCGCACATACCGTGCGCTACGCGTATGACGTGCTCGGCGCGCTCGCGTCGATCCGGATTGACGATGCCGCGCCGGTCATCCTCGAACGCGATGCGCTCGGGCGGGTTTGCGTCGAACACCTGGGCGACGCGTTGCGGCGCGAACTGGCGTATACGCCGGATGGGCGATTGGCCCGGCAGACGCTGCTGGCCGGCACCGGTCCGGTGTTCGCCACGGAATACGCATACGACGCGAATGGCGAGATGACCGCGAAACGTGATTCCCGACTCGGCATCGAGCGCTTCGACTACGACCCGGTGGGCCGGCTGACTGGCCACCTCGACCCGACAGGGAAACTGCACCGTTTCCTGTGCGACCCGGTGGGCGCTTTGTTGAAGACGCGGGTTCGTCAGGACAATCGCGCCGGCGGGTTCGGCCACGGGCCGCAAACCGGCACGTGGTTGCGCGAGGGCGAGCACGATGGCTGCCACTACACGTTCGACCGTGTCGGCAATCTGTTGCGCAAGCAGGACGCGCAACAGGACCTGCAGTTGCGCTGGGATGGTGACGGGCTCCTGATCGAAACGCTGGCGGTGCGCCTGACGGAGGACGGCGCGGCAACCGGCGCGTTGCGCATCCACACCCGCTACGCGTATGACGCGCTCCACCGGCGCACCCGAAAGATCACGCAGATCCAGCGCGAGCCCGGCGCACGGACGGGCTCAAGCTCCGGCTGGACCAGCGGGTCGCGCACCTGCAGTTTCTTCTGGGAAGGCAATGCGCTGGTGGGGGAAATCGCGCACGGCAACGCGACCGCCGACCTGCATCCTGATCGCGAGAATGTGGCGGATGAATACAGCGACGCGCGCGAGTGGGTCTTCTATCCGGGGACGTTCCGGCCACTGGCGGCGATGCCGTTCTTCGCGCCGGCGTCCGAGGGACTGCATGTTTTCCATACCGACCCGAACGGCGCGCCGGTGCGACTGACCGACCTTTCTGGTTCGATCGTCTGGGAGGGCCATTACGGCGCGTGGGGTCAGGTCAGTCCGGTCGGGATGCAGGCTGCATTGGATCAGCCGCTGCGGTTCCAGGGGCAGTATTACGACGCTGAATCAGGGCTGCACTACAACCGCCACCGCTACTACGATCCCGCCATCGGCCAGTTTCTGAGCCCCGATCCGATCCACCTGCTCGGCGGCGTGAACCTCTACGCGTACGCGCCGAACGGATTGGGCTGGGCCGATCCGTTGGGGCTCTCGGGAATTCCGATCCGGCCGACGCCGCATTACTTCGGCCACGACAAGCCGGAGACCCAGGAGGGGGTGCGGCGCGCCGTCGAAGAGTATTTGAAGGATAACCCGGCGCTTCGAAAGACCGGCGGCAAGAATATCGCTGCCGTCCTGTTGCACGACGGCCAGTACAAAGTCTTGCATGGTGGAGACAAGGGGGGCCATCCTGACCGGCTGCTGCTGGAGAAATACGGGAACGATGTGAAGGTATTGTGGACAGAGCTGTCGCCCTGCACGATGAAGGATTGGGAAAAAACGGTGAAGGACCGGAGCATGGCGTCCGTACAGCCCTGCCACGATGTGATCAAGAATATGGAGGAGTTCGATAACCCGCACAAGGGGCTCAAGGAGGTTTGGTATTTCACTCCTGTCGGAGGAAAGGACAACAAGGGCCTTTTAAAAGCCTTTCGCGGTAATCGGAAGATGTGGGACTCGGTCACGCGCGACAATTACCTTTATCCCTGGCGAAATTAGCGCGGACCGTCCGGTAGACGGTCTGCGCCGCACCCCCGGACAGCGGCTACTGCGTGCGCGCTGCCCCCTGCGGGTTTTGCGCAATCGGCGCGGTCTTCGCCGTCCGCGCGAGCGCGTCGCGAATCGCCGCTTCGGTCTTGTCATACGCCCCTTCACCAAAGCGCGTATAGACGATCTTTCCATTCCCGTCGATCAGATACAGCGCAGGCCAGTACTGGTTGCCGTATGCTCGCCACGTGTCGTAACGGTTGTCCTGCGCGACCGGATAACGAATGCCGAAGCGCTTGATCGCCTCCGCAACATTGCCCGCATCGCGCTCGAACGGATACTCGGGCGTGTGCACGCCGATCACGACCAGCCCCTGATCGCGGTACTTGCGATACCAGTCGTTGACATACGGAATCGTATGAATGCAGTTGATGCACGAATACGTCCAGAAATCGACGAGCACGACCTTGCCGCGCAACTGGTCAAGCGTCAGCGGCGCGCTGTTGTGCCAGCGCTCGATGCCGGCGAACCCGGGCGCCGGCGCGCCGGATTCGGCCATCGGCGGGACGGTCTGGCCGTGCGTTTCGGCGAACGCCGCGAATGCGGCGGCGGCGGCGAAGGCGGTAACGACGGCGGTGGTCTTGAAGCGGCTGAACATGGGGCATCCTCCGTGGATCGGGGCCGCGGCCGGCTCGGGCGGGCCGCGGTCGTTCGGGTTTCGACAGACCGTATTGGGCCGCGCGGGCGTATCCGGCATGTGTCGGCCACCCCGCCTGTTTGCAATGTCGTGTATCCGCGGCCGGGCCGGATACACTGCGATACAAACCGGCGCGCGGCTTGCGGTATAAAACGGACATCGCCCCTCCGGATCCCCGCGGCACGCGCCGCATCTTTGACCGCCTTCATGGACAAGACCGACCACGTACTGATCGTCGACGATGATCGCGGCATTCGCGAGCTGATCGCCGACTACCTCGAGAAGAACGGCATGCGCGTGTCGCTGGCCGCGAACGGCCGCGAGATGCGCGCCGTGCTCGACAGCGGCGCCCCCGACCTGATCGTGCTGGACCTGATGCTGCCGGGCGAGGACGGCCTCGTGCTGTGCCGCGAGCTGCGCGTCGGCAAGTTCCGCGCGGTGCCGGTGCTGATGCTGACCGCGCGCGGCGAGGAAACCGACCGCATCGTCGGCCTCGAGATGGGCGCCGACGACTATCTCGCGAAGCCGTTCGCGGTGCGCGAGCTGCTGGCGCGGATCCGTTCGGTGCTGCGCCGCACGCGGATGCTGCCGCCCGGCATGCAGGTGACGGAAGCGGCCGGGATGCTCGGCTTCGGCGAATGGCGGCTCGATACGACGGGGCGGCACCTGCTGGACGCCGAAGGCACGCTGGTCGCGCTGAGCGGCGCGGAGTACCGGCTGCTGCGCGTATTCCTCGACCATCCGCAACGGGTGCTGACCCGCGACCAGCTGCTCAACCTGACGCAGGGGCGGCAGTCCGATCCGTTCGACCGCTCGATCGACCTGCTCGTGAGCCGCCTGCGGCAGCGTCTGCGCGACGGCGCGCGCGAGCCGCGCTATATCAAGACGCTGCGCAACGAGGGCTATGTGTTCTCGGCGGCGGTGACCGTCATCGAAGGCACGTCATGACGCCGCGCACGACATGGCGGTGGCCGCGCACGCTGTTCGCGCGGCTCGCGCTGATCCTGTGTGTGGGCCTCGCGCTCGCGCAGACGCTGTCGTTCTGGCTCACGGTCATGGAGCGCGACCAGGCCACCACCAACCTGATGATGGGGTACATCGAGCGCGAAGTCGCGAGCTCGGTGGCGCTGCTCGACCACCTGCCGCCCGCCGAGCGCGCCGATTGGCTGCCGCGGCTCGCGCGGCGCAGCTACCAGTTCATCCTCGGGCCGGGCGAGACCGGCACGCCGCCGGAGGCGCGGCTGTCGGCGCGCGTCGAGCGGTCGATCTCGGACGGCATCGGCGGCGAGTACCCGCTGACCGCGAACGCGATGCCCGGCGACAGCGAGCATCTGCAGGTGCATCTGCGCCTGACCGACGGATCGCCGCTGACGATCGACATCCATCCGATGTCGACGGTGCCGCTGTCGGGCTGGCTGCCGTTCGTGCTCGCGCTGCAGCTCGCGGTGCTGGCCGCGTGCTGCTGGCTCGCGGTGCGGCTCGCGACGAGGCCGCTCAAGCAGCTCGCGCAGGCCGCCGATGCGCTCGGCCCGGACCTGAAGGCGGAGCGGCTGAGCGAGGACGGCCCGTCCGAGGTCGCGCGTGCGGCGCGCGCGTTCAATGCGATGCAGGACCGCATCGCGCAGTACATGGCGGAGCGCATGCAGATCCTCGCGTCGATCTCGCACGACCTGCAGACGCCGATCACGCGGATGCGGCTGCGCGTCGACGTGATGGACGACGACGCGCAGGGCGCGAAGCTGCGCCAGGACCTGCTCGAGATGGAGCACCTCGTGAAGGAGGGCGTCGCCTATGCGAAGACGCTGCACGGCACCGAGGAAGCCGCGCGGCGCACCGATCTCGATGCGCTGCTCGACAGCATCGTGTGCGACTACGCGGACGCAGGGCAGGCCGTCACGCTGCACAGCCGCGCGCCGATCGCGCTCGTCACGCGGCCGAAGGCGCTGCGCCGCATCGTCGGCAATCTCGTCGACAACGCGCTGAAGTTCTCCGGTGCGGCCGAGATCGACGTGACGGCCGCGCCGGACGGCGGCGCGGTCGTCGCGGTGCTGGACCGCGGGCCCGGCATCCCGGACGACCAGCTCGATGCGGTGTTCGAGCCGTTCCGGCGCGTCGAGACGTCGCGCAATCGCGAGACGGGCGGCACGGGGCTCGGCCTCGCGATTGCGCGGCAGCTCGCGCTCGCGATGGGCGGCGTGCTGACGCTGGCGAACCGGCCCGAAGGCGGGCTCGAGGCGCGGTTGACGTTGCGCAATCTCGCCGGCTAGATGTGAAGCGTGCCGTTCAGCCGATCAGACCCGCTGCAGATGCGCATCGACGAGCGGCGCGAGCGTGCGCGCATGCACGGCGGCGAGATCATGCTGGCCGCCCGGCACGACGTGCAGCCGCGCATCGGGCAGCCGTTCGATCAGGCGCCGGCCGGCTGCGACCGGACTGAACGGGTCCGCGTCGCCCCACAGCAGCAGCGTTGGCTGCGCGACCCGGCCCAGCTCCGCCGACAGGTCGGCGCGAAACGACAGGAACCAGTCCGGCAGGTGCGGATTCTCGGCGGCGAATCCGCTGCGCCAGTCCTGCGCGCCGAGACCCTGCATGTCGAGGCCGCCGGACGTGACCGTCAGCACCAGATGCGTGACCCATTCGGGCCGCTCGAGCGCCGCGCGCAGCGCGATCACGCCGCCCATCGATTGCGCGATCACCGCGGTGGGCCGGTCGAGGCGCCGCAGCACGCGCCGCACGAGGCCGTCGAAGTCGCAGACGTCCGGATCGCCGGGCTCGTCGCCGAAGCCGGGATAGGCGACGACGCGTCGCTCGGCAGGGTGGGTCAGGTTGTCGATCAGTGGCTGCCAGAACGCGGTGCTGCCCGAGGCGCCCGGCAGGAAAAGCAGTTGCGATGGAACCGGCATGTCGGTTTGGTTTCTCGTGATTGACGTGATCGGTTCGACGCCTGGCCTGTTCATCCGGCCGTGAGACGCACCACGGCTTTCTGCAGGGTGTCTTGCCCAACGCGCCATGATGTGCGCGTCAGCATCGCCCGCTGGTCAGGTCGTCGAGGGGGGAGCGGCGATTGTCGTCAATTCGGCACAGGCCGTCCATCGGCCGGCGGGCGCTGCCGCGTGCCGCGCGTCAGTCGGTCGCGACGCGCGCATACATCGCGAAATCACTGGGCGCGCCGCGGACCATCCGGTATGCGCGCAACAGTCCTTCGTAGCGGAAGCCGCACTTCTGCAGCACGTGCGCCGAGCGCAGGTTGGTCGAGAGGACGACGCCCTGGATCCGCACGAAGCCGTACCCGGCGAACGCCCATTCGGTGACGGCCGCGCATACGGCGCGTGCTGTCTTCCCTGTCTGCGGCGCGCATGCGACGTCGCTGACTATCTCACTTTCCGCAAGAAACTATTTTCATTCTTCCGCTTTTCTATGGAATCGGTTCCATTTACCATTGCGAGCCGTTTCGGGCGCGCCCAGCGTGCCTGGCGCGCGTCACGTTCGTAGAAGCCGGCGGCCATGCATCGCCGCGCACCCTGTCAACTCGCACCTAGAACAACGGGTTTCACGCCCGGAGACAAGTCAAAACCATGAACAAGCAACTCGTCGCAGCGTCGCTGCTGCTTCCGCTCGCGGGCAGCGCTTTCGCGCAGAGCGCCGTCACGCTGTACGGCATCGTCGATGCGGGCGTCACCTATCGCAGCAACGAACGAGTCGGCACCGCGGGCAACTATACGGGCCACTCGAACGTCGGGCTCACGACCGGCAACCTGTCCGGCAGCCGCTGGGGCATCAAGGGGACGGAAGATCTCGGCGGCGGCCTGCGCGCGCTGTTCGTCCTCGAAAACGGCTTCGACATCACCAACGGCACGTCCGGGCAGGGCGGCCGCCAGTTCGGCCGCCAGGCGTTCGTCGGCGTCGGCAGCGAGCGCTACGGCACGGTGTCGCTCGGCCGCCAGTACACGTCGCTCGACGACTTCGTGAGCCCGGTCGGGCCGTCGGCCTACATCGGCGGGTTCGGCGCGCATCCGGGCGACATCGACGACCTCGACCAGACCGCGCGCGTCGACAGCTCGATCAAGTACACGAGCGCGAACTACGCGGGCTTCACGTTCGGCGCGCTGTACGGCTTCGGCGGCCAGCCGGGCAGCATGAAGCAGCGCAATACGTGGAGCGTCGGCGCCGCGTATGCGGCGGGCCCGCTGCGCGTCGGCGTCGGCTACGAGCGCTCCGACAACAGCAAGACCGGCGCGAACGACAAGACGGTCGGCAAGTGGCAGAGCACCGACGACGGCCTGTTCAATTCGTCGATCAACGAAGGCTACGCGAGCGCGCAGTCGCAGCAGGTCATCGCGACCGGCGCGACCTACGACTTCGGCCCGGCGCTCGTCGGCGTGAACTACAGCAACGTGCAGTACCGCAGCGGCGACCGTTCGCTGTTCTCCGGTCACGCGACCTTCAACGTCGCGGGCGTCTTCACGCGCTGGAAGGTGCAGCCGCAGACGCAGCTGTTCGCCGGCTACAGCTACACGCGCGGCAGCGAGATCGAAGGCGCCGACGGCCGCGCGCAATATCACAACGTGACGCTCGGCGCGGTCTACGACCTGTCGAAGCGGACCAGCGTGTACC
Organism: Burkholderia ubonensis subsp. mesacidophila; assembly: GCF_002097715.1. Classification (NCBI taxonomy): domain Bacteria; kingdom Pseudomonadati; phylum Pseudomonadota; class Betaproteobacteria; order Burkholderiales; family Burkholderiaceae; genus Burkholderia; species Burkholderia ubonensis. The sequence goes on along the minus strand of NZ_CP020738.1, from coordinate 2,905,353 downwards.
TGCTCGGCGCGTACCAGCGCGCGTCCGGCACGACGCTCGATGCGCAAGGGCGCCCGGTGGCGGCGACCGCGTCGGTGTCCGACAAGGCGAACAGCCACTCGTCCGATGCGCGTTCGCAGGTGATCGTCAGCCTCGGCATGCGCCAGCGATTCTGACGAACGGCCGGCGGGCGGCGCGCTGCCGCCCGCCTGGGGTTCACCGGCTGCAGCGGCGCTTCTCTATACTTGGGCCTCTTCACAAGGAGGCGAAATGACTCGAGAGCGTTCCGTGCGCTGCCTGTGCGGCGCGGTGACCGTCACACTGCAGGGCGAACCCGCGGCAAGGGCGAATTGCCATTGCCGGACGTGCCGCGACTTCTACGGCACCTCCATGTTGTCGGCCACCGCGTGGGGCAGCGAGCAACTCGCCGTCACCGGCGCGAATGCGACGTTCGCGCATCCGTCGAAAGCGATGTCGCGCACGTACTGCGCATCGTGCGGCGAAATCATGTTCGGCACGAACCGGCTCGGCATGCGCGTCGTGCCCAACAGCCTGAACGCCCGCGCGCACGACGGCCAGCTGCCCGACGAACTGCAGCCGACGATGCACCTGTTCTATCGGCAGCGGGTGATCGACATCGTCGATCCGCTGCCCAAGTATCTCGACGGCTGGGACGGCCCGACCTGGGATGGCCTGCCCATCGCCCCCGCGAGCTGACCGTCCCCGGAGCGGGACGTCGTCGCGGCGCGCGCATGATTCCCGCTCCCTTCGCAACCGGCCGCCGGCCGGCATCGAATGCACCTGCGCAAAAAAATATAAATATTCGAACATTAATTTTTGCTTGCATTCGAATTTCAATTCGCAATGATTGAGTCTGGCGTCGGCGAAATCGAAAAACGCGTGGCAGTACGAAAAAATGACGCGCGCTTTTCGAAGGGGTCGGCAGAAAATGCCGAAAAAACGGCATTGGAATGCGCTCGTGCAGCGGCCCGACGAAAAAGCCTGGCATGGCCGGATGCGCATGATGAACAATGCATTGCATCATCGGCGCGTGATGCGCGGCCAATCACCCATGTTTCATGTCCTGCGATTTACATTGTCGAGGGACGATCGTCACAGGAGCATTATTCATGTTCATGAAACAAATCCGCGCGGCATTGCTTGGCGCATTGCTCGCGACGATCGTGTCGGCCGTTCACGCGCAATACTCGACCGACTGGATCGCGAATACGTTCGGCACGATCGCCGCGCACGTCGGCAACGGCGCACGATCGATGTGGGTCGCGCCCGAAGGCGTGATCTACACGTCGTCGCGCTGGGACGAAAACGCGGGCGGCGTCGCGATGTACCAGAACGGCCAGGGCATCGGCACGATCGGGCTGCACGACGAGTTCCAGGGCGGGGCCATCACCGGCAACGCGTCGTCGCTGTTCGTCGCGCTCGGCTACAACCGCAACTTCGGCAGCGGGTCGGTGGGGCGCTACAACCGCTCGACGAACACCCGCGACCTGCGCATTCCGGTCAGCGTGTGGACGGGCGTGCAGTACGCGGACGTGATCACCGGGCTCGCGACGGCCGGCACGCTGCTGTACGTGAGCGATTTCTACGGCAATCGCGTGCGCGTCTATACGACCGCCGGCGTCTGGCAGCGCGACATCAACGTGACGGGCCCCGGCGCGCTCGCGCTCGACGCCGCGGGCAACCTGTGGGTCGCGCGCAAGAGCGCGGGCGTGGTCGTGCAGTACAGCCCGGCGGGCACGCAGATGAACACGATCGAGATGGGCGCCGTGTCGCGGCCGTCGTCGCTGTATTTCGACGCGTCGACGGGGCAGTTGATGGTCGGCGACGAAGGCCCCGACATGAACATCAAGACCTACAACCTGGTCGGCATTCCGGCGCAGGTCGGCACGTTCGGCGTGCAGGGCGGCTATCTGGACACCACGTCGGGCATCAAGGGGCAGGTCGGCGACAAGCGCTTCACGCGCGTCGCGGGCATCGGCAAGGATGCGGCCGGCAACCTGTACGTGCTGAACAACGCGTGGGGCGGCGGCTGGGATCTCGGGCGCAACGGCAGCACCGACCTGCACGCGTACAGCCCGGCGGGCGCGCTGCAATGGAAGCTGCAGGCGCTGAACTTCGAGGCGATCGCCGCGCCGGACCCGGTGACGGACGGCGCGCTCTTCTACAGCGGCGCCAACATCTATACGGGCACCTCGGGCGGCACGTTCGTCGCGAACACGATCGATCCGTTCACCTATCCGCGCGACCCGCGCCTCGACATCAAGGACTATCAGCGCGGCCAGCATTTCGGCCAGCTCGTGTCGGTCGGCGGCAACCGGATTCTCGTCGCGTCCGGCCAGAACCCCGGCAACTTCAACTTCTACTACTTCAACGCGACGAGCGGCTACATCGCGATTCCGGCCGGCTCGCTGCCGGGCAAGCCGTTCAACACGACGCTGCAGGTCACCGCGGGCTTCGCGATCGACGGCAACGGCGACGTGTGGGCCGGCCTCAACGGCACGAACACCCTCACCCACTATCTGATGACGGGCTTCGACGCGACCGGCAAGCCGTCATGGGGCAAGCCCACGACGATTCCAGTGCCGGCCACGGTCGCGCCGGTCACGCGCATTGTTTACCAGTCGGACAGCGACACGATGATCCTCGCGCAGGGCCTCGCGGGGAACTGGGACTGGACGGCGATGAACGGCTACATCGAGATCTATCACGGCTGGAAGGCCGGCAACACGACCGCACCGAACCCGGTGATCACGCTCACCAGCCCGAACCCGAAAACGATCGCGGCGGCCGGCCATTACCTGTTCGTCGGCTACGTGCACACGGTGCCGAACATCGACGTGTTCGATCTCGACACGGGCGCCCTCGTCACCACGCTGACGAATTCGAATACGACGGCGATGGACGTCGGCAACGACGTCGACTCGATGTACGGCATTCGCGCGTATCTCCGCTCGACCGGCGAGTACGTGATCACGAAGGACAACTACAACGGCTCCAGCATCGTCGTGTATCGCTGGCATCCGTGATCACGTTTGCTCCCGCGTCAGTGCGGGCCGGGTGCGCCTAGCACGCGTCCGTTCACGGTCCGCCCGTACATCGAGTCGGGGTTGTCGTGAAAGCGCGCGCGCGTGGCCTCGACCGACCTCGTGAAGCGCGGATCCTGCGGCCGTTCGTGGCTGTCCATGAAGGTCGCGACGTCCCACGCCTGCTGGTCGGTCAGCGTGCCGCCGAGCCCGAGCGGCATGTTGGCCTTGATGAACCCGGCCGCGTTGCGGATGTCGCCCATGCCCGCGCCCCAGTTGAACGAGCGCGCGCCCCACAGCGGCGGGAACACCGTCTTGCCGCCGCTCGACTGCCCCTGTCCGTCGGCGCCGTGGCACAGCGCGCAATGCTGCGCGTAGACGGCGGCGCCGCGCGCATAGTCGGGTTTCAGCGCGGGCGGCGGCAGTTTCGGAAAGCCCTGGCCGGGCAGCTTGCCGCCGATCGGCGCGCCCTTCGCGAGCCAGTACGCGTAGGTTTCGAGCGCGACCAGGATCGGGTCGCCGTTCGGTGGCGCCTTGCCGTTCATGCTGTAGCGAAAGCACCCCTGCAGGCGTTCGGCGAACGTGTTCACGTGGCCGTTCTTGATGCGGTAGGCGGGATACAGCGGATACGCGCCCCACATCGGGCTCGAATCCGCGCGGCGGCCGGCGTCGAGATGGCAGCTCGCGCAGGTGAGCGGGTTGCCGACGTATTTGCCCGCGAACTCGGGCGTGTGCATGAAGATCCGTTCGCCGAGCTTCACGGTCTTGCCGAATTCGTCGTCGGGCAGCGCGGATTCAGCGGGTGGGGTGAACGGCTGCGCGGGCGTGGGCGTCGCGGCTGCGACGGCGGTTGTTGCGGCAGGGGCGGACGCGGCCGACGGATCGGCCGCGGCGAACGCCGGCCCGCAGGCGGCTGCGCCCAGCAGGGCGGCCAGCGCGCGGCGATACGGGCGGAATCGATCGGTCATTGTTGGCCTCCTTGCGATGCCGAACCGGCCGACGGCGCGCCGGTGCGGGCGTAATAGGCGGTCACCGCGTCGATGTCGGCGTCGGACAGCTTGCTCGCGACGCGCTGCATCAGCGCCATCGGCCCGGGCGGGCGCGCGCCGTGTTTCCAGCCGTGCAGCTGGTTCGCGAGATAGGCGGCCGGCTGGCCGGCCAGCGGCGGAAACGCGCTGCCCACGCCGATGCCGCCGGGCCCGTGGCATTGCGCGCAGGCGGGCAGCCCCTGCGTCCAGCGTCCGCGCGTCGCGAGCCATGCGCCGGTGTCCGACGGCGCGGCCGGCGTATCGTCCCTGGCCGCGATGCCGGGCGGCGCGGGCAGCGACGCGAAGTATGCCGACACCGCGTTGCGCTCGTGGGCGGACAGCCCTTTCGCCATCGGCTGCATGACGGGATTCGGGCGGCTGCCGTCCGCGAACGCGGCCAGCTGCGCGGACAGATAGGCGGCCGGCACACCTGCCAGACGCGGGAACGCGGCCGCCGCGTTGCCTTCGCCGTTCGCGCCGTGGCAGCCGATGCAGGCGGCGACGCCGGCTGCCGTGCCTTGGGTCGCGATGGTCTTGCCGAGCGCCGCGTCGTCGGCGTGGGCGCCGGACATGGCCGACAGCAGGCCGGTCGCGGTCAGCCACGCGCAGATGAAGCGGCGGCGCGGCGTCACGATCGAATCGTTCAAGTCTCCTCCATTGCGGGGTCGCGTTGTGTCGTTGTGCGGCGGGGGCGCTCAGCTCGAGTCGGCTTGATTGCGCGGCGCTGCTTGCGTGCCGGTGTCGATAGCCGTCCCCGTGCTCGCACCATTGCCGGTGCTCGTGGCCGGCGCCGATGCCGCATCGTACCGGCCGAAGCCGTATCGCTGGAAGATCCGGAACGCGTCGGGCGACCGGATGAACGCGAGCCACTGGCGAGCCGCTTCCGGATGCGGCGCGCCATCGACCAGCGCGCCCGCATAGATCTCGGTGGTGTTCTGGCCGGCGGGAATGTCGACGTGCGCGAGCGGATGCCCGGCCTGTTCGTGGAAGATCGCTTCGGATTTCCACAGCACGCCCGCATCGGCGCGCCCCTGCATCAGGAACAACGCCGTCTCGCGATGGTGGATGCGGGTCAGCTCGGCCGTGCCGGCTTGCACCTTGTCCTCGTAGACGGCGCGCGCGAGCGCGTCGCCGCCCGCCTTCACGAGCGACGCCTTGATCTGCCGCGCGACGCCTTCGAATGCCGGGTTCGGCATCGCGAGCCGCAGCGCCGGCTTCGCGAGATCGTTCAGCGACGCGATGCGCGCCGGGTTGCCCGCGCGCACCATGATCGTCAGCTGGTTCGTCACGTACGGCACGGCGGGGCCCGTCAGCGTGCCGTCGGCGATCAGCGCGTTGACTTGCCCAAGGCCGGCGAAATACGCGTCGGGCTTGACCGTCCACGTCATGTTGCCGACGGTGATCGTGCCGCCGGCCTTGATCTGCGTGACGAGCAGGCCGGGCGGAATCGTTTCCCAGAAGATCTTGCCGCGGTATTCGGGGTGATCCTCCTCGAACTTCGCGACGAGCGGCGCCATCACGAAGAAATAGTTGCCGCCGACGAACAGCACGAGCTTCGGCGCGCTCAGGTCGCCGTGGAAGTCGGCGAGCACGTCGACTTGCGGCACCGTGAATTCGAGGCCGCGATGCAACGCGTCGTTGTTCCGGCCGTGCTGCCACGGCGGGAAGATGTCGGTCTGTTGTGCGGGCGCGGGAAATGCGGCGGGGGCGGCGACGCACAGCCAGCCCGCCAGCATCGCATGCAGGATGCGGCGGGTCCGGCGCGGCCGTGCGGGCGTGTGGAGAGAGGCCATGTCGATCCTCATTTCGCGTACGAGAAGCCGACGCGCTGCAGTTCGGGCAGCGTGCCGACCGCGCCGGGCGTGATGATCGCGCTCGGGATCACGTGATTGGTCAGGTCGGCGGCGAGCGCGTCGAGCGGCAGCTTGTCCGGGTTCGCGTTTGCGCCGTCGAGCCGTTCGGCGAGCTCCCAGATCGCGTTGTGGCACGACAGGAACACGACGCCGCGCTGCAGCAGCGCCGCAATGCTGTTGTCGTGCGCGGAAAACGCGCCGCGGGCGCTTTCGTGATCCTGCGCGCCCTGCGACTGCGCGGGCTTCGCGTCGAGCAGCGTGTTGGCCGGGAACGCGTCGCCGGCCAGTTTCGCGAGCCCGTACTTGTCCCACGCGGCCTGGTCGTACAGCGCGAGATGCGCGCTGCCGTGCGTCGCCGACACGACCAGGAAATCCGGGTGCCGGAACGACCAGACCTGCGCGTTCAGCGCATTGCGCATCAGGTTCAGCCACGGGCCGCCGAGCTCGGTGTTGTCCCAGGCCTGCTTCGGGCCGCCGCGATAGCCGATTACTTCGGACAACGCCGCGTGGTCCCATTGGTCGGGATGCTCGAGGATCATCGGCACCGTCTTGAAGTCGCGCCGCCTTGGCGTGGCGGCCAGGCGGCGCGTGAGGTCCGCGAGGCGGGCGCCGCCCCCGGGCAGCAGTGATCCGGTGTCGGACTGTGCTGCCTGCGTTCGGCTCGCGGCCCCCAGGATGGCCGTGCCGGCCGCGAGGCCGAATGTCTTCAGCGCGCTGCGGCGCGCATGCCGCTCGGTCATGACGTGTCCCCCGATGAGGTTGTTGTCTGGCAGTCGCTATTGCGCAGCCAGTCTAGAGGGGCACGATCGCGAGCGGAAATCGCAAAATCGGATGGAAGCTATTCGAGGGTCCGATGATTGTTCGGATGAATGGGGCGCGGCGGGCGCCCGCCATTCGAGACCGTCAGAACGACACGGTCGTCGTCAGCGTGACGAGGCGCGGCTCGCCGACCGCGACGATCAGGTTGTTGTTGCTCGACGGGTAGTAGGTCTTGTCGAGCAGGTTCTTCACGTTGAGCTGGATGCGCGTCGGGAACTTGCCGATCGTCGTCTCGTAGGCCGCGAACGCGTCGACGCTCACGTAGCCGGGCAGCGTGAAGCGGTTCGCCGTATCGCCGGGCCGCGCGCCGACGAAGCGCGCGCCGCCGCCGAAGCGCCAGCGGCCCGGCAGGTTCGCGATGGCTGTGTCGTACACGGCGAACAGGCTGCCGGTGTGGTGCGCGAATTGATCAGCGGCTGGTTGGCCTCGCGGTCGTTCGCGTTCGTGTATGCGTAACTGCCGATCAGGCTCCAGTGGCGCGTGAGCTGCCCCGCGACGTCGAGTTCGATCCCGCGCGAGCGCGCGGTGCCGATCGTCGACGTCACGTTGTCGACGGACACCGCGACGTTGCGCTTGTCGATCTGGTAGACCGCGAGCGTGCCGGTGATCGCGGGCCTGAGGCTGAACTTGAGCCCGGCCTCGACCACGCGGCCGAATTCCGGCGCGAGCGGCGCGGCGGCGTTCGACGACACGTTCGGCTTGAACGAGCGGCTCACGTTCGCATACGCGGTCAGCGCCGGCGTGATCGCATAAGCGAGCCCGAACTGCGGCAGCCACACGTGCCCGTGCGAGCGGTCCGCGAACACGAACGGCCGCCCCATCCCGGATTCCTGCTGCCAGTCCTCCCAGCGCAACCCGGCCACCGCGGTGAGCCGTTCGGTCAGGTTCACCGAGTCCTGCAGGACGATCGAGTACGCGTGCACCTTCGACAGGTTGTCGCTTTGCGTCGTGCTCGGCATGCCGCCGGGCGCGAGCAGGCCGTAGACCGGATCGAACAGGTTGAAGCCGGGCGTCGCCTTGCCGCGGATCGTGTCGCCGCGGAAGCTGCGCTGCCGCTCGTATTCGCCGCCGACGTAGAGCGCGTGCTTCATCCCCGCGAGCGTCACGTTGCCGAGCAGGCCGAGCGTCGCGATCTGGTCCGAATCGTTGCGCCCGAGGTTCGCGTCGGACGAGCGCATCATCGCGCCCGTCGCGCTGTTCAGGCCGGTGGCGCGCGTGATGTATTGCGCGTAGCGGTCGCGGCCCCAGCCGTAGGTCGCGCGCAGCCGCCACGCGTCGGACAGGCGATGCTCGACGCGCGCGCGGAACGTCTCCTGGATGCCGCTGCTCTGCGACCACGCTTCCTCGTAGCGGCGATAGCGCAGCGCATCATCGAGGCGGCCGTTGACGAGCGCGGCGCCGCGATCGAACGGCGTCGTGTAGTCGACGTACTGGTAGCTGACGTCGATCGACGTATTCGCGTCGTGCCACGACAGCGCGGGCGCGATCAGCGCGTCGCGGGTGCGGCCGAAGGTGCGCCAGTAGCGGCTCGTGTCGTATTCGCCGGTCAGGCGGAACGCGAGCGTGCCGCCCGCGACCTGGCCGGGCTTGCCGAGCGGGCCGGTGAGATCGAACGTCGCGCCCGCGCCGCCGTGGCTCGTGCGCGTCGCGGAGAGCGAGCCGCCGAACGTGTCTTCCGGCTTGCGCGTGACGAGGTTGATCACGCCGCCGGGGTCCTGCATGCCGTACAGCAGCGACGCGGGGCCCTTCAGCACTTCGACGCGGTCGATCGTCGCGAGATAGCTGTGCAGCACCGGCGTGCGCATGCCGTCGACGAGCACGGAGCCGTCGTTGTTCGAGCCGAAGCCGCGCTTGATGAACGCGTCGCGCGTGCCGCCGAGCGTGTTCGTCTGCGTGACGCCGCTGATGTTGCCGAGCACGTCGTCGAGCGAACGGGCCTGCTGGTCCTGCATCACCGTGCTGCTGACGACGGCGACGGATTGCGGGATCTTCTCGAGCGGCGTGTCCTGCGCGCCCGCGACGGACGTGGTGCGCGGCTGGTAGCCGATCGTCGGGTCGCCGACGGCCGATGCGTTGACGCTGATCGTCGGCAGGTCGGGGGCGGCGGGGGAAGTCGAAGAGACCGGGGCGGCGGTTTCGCCGGCGGCGGCATGCGCGCCGCTCGCGACGCACAACGTGATCAGGGCGGGCAGGCTCGTGCGCAACGGGCGGAAGGCGCCGGTGCGCCGGGACGTTCGGCGGACATGCATGAATCGGTGACGAATGGAGTACTAAGGATCGGGTAAGGGAATGCCGGCGCTTGGGCGACCGGAGGCGGCATCATATTGCTAATGAGAATCATTTGCAATAAAAGATTACACGATCGAAAGCAGGGTGCCGGCTCGAGTGGCCGTTGCGCGGCGGCCGTTTCCGCTGAAACCTTTCGTGTAGCGACGATATTGCGCGCTCACGCGCGCGCGCCGTTCCCTTCCAGCCGCTGCACGGCCTCCGCCACCTCGTTCCTGAACCGCACGAGCGCCGCCTGTTCCGGCGCCGGCGGCTGCACGGCCGCCCACAGCATGTCGACCAGGTGCGCGGCCGTCGTTTCCGTATCGAGCTTCCGGTGCCCGAGGATCGCGTCCCACAGCACGTGCTCCATCGGCCCGAACACCATCGAGCGCAGCAGGCTCAGCGGCATGTCGGTGCGCACCTGGCCGGCCGCCTGCCCGCGCGCGAGCACGTCCATCAGCGGCGCCGTGTAGCGCCGCTGCAGCGCGGTCAGCTCGTCGCTCAGCGCGTGCTGCTTCGCGCGCCCCTCCGACAGCACGAGCGCGCACAGCCCGGTGCCGTTCACGAGCATCAGCCGCAGGTGGGTGCGCACGATGAACGCGAACTGCTGCTGCACCGGCGCATCCTGCGGCATCCCCTGCTCGAACGCCGCGATGATTTCGTCATACCAGTCCGCGATCACCCGCGCGCACAGCTCGCGCTTGCCGCGGAAATAGCTGAACACGGTCGCCTCGGACACGCCGACCCGCTGCGCGATCTCGGCGGCGGTCGCGTGCTCGTAGCCCTTTTCGGCGAACACTTCACGTCCGGCGCGCAGGATGTCCTGCACGCGCTGCTGCGATTTGCGGCCGGCGGGCGCGCGGGGCGCGTCGGCGCGTTCGGCCTTGACGGTGTCGGTCATGGTGTCGGTCGGATACACGGCTGTCATCGGGCCATGATATCTGAGTGTCACTCAAAAAACTATTGACGACGTCCTGCGCGAAGCGCGACACTACGCAAAATTTCCGCAGTATTGGCTAACGAATCGGCGCGACAACCGGTTTTGAGCAAAACTCAGAAATCGGTGCGTGCAACGCATTTTCTGGAGACGGAGGAGACATGATCAACTTGCCCGGCGTGCAATTCATGCTCGGTGAAGACATCGAGATGCTGCGCGACGCCGTCGCGAATTTCGCGGCGAAGGAAATCGCGCCGCGCGCGGCGGAAGTCGATCGCACCGACCAGTTCCCGATGGATCTGTGGAAGAAGTTCGGCGACCTGGGCGTGCTCGGGATGACCGTCTCGGAAGAATACGGCGGCGCGAACATGGGCTACGTCGCGCACATGGTCGCGATGGAGGAAATCTCGCGCGCGTCCGCGTCGATCGGCCTGTCGTACGGCGCGCACTCGAACCTGTGCGTGAACCAGATCCACCGCAACGGCACCGAAGCGCAGAAGCAGAAATACCTGCCGAAGCTCGTGTCGGGCGAGCACATCGGCGCGCTCGCGATGAGCGAGCCGAACGCCGGCTCCGACGTCGTCAGCATGAAGCTGCGCGCGGACAAGCGCGGCGACCGCTACGTGCTGAACGGCACGAAGATGTGGATCACCAACGGTCCCGACTGCGACACGCTCGTCGTCTACGCGAAGACGGACCTCGACGCGGGCCCGCGCGGCATCACCGCGTTCATCGTCGAGAAGGGGATGAAGGGCTTCTCGGTCGCGCAGAAGCTCGACAAGCTCGGGATGCGCGGCTCGCACACGGGCGAGCTGGTGTTCCAGGACGTCGAGGTGCCGGAAGAGAACATCCTCGGCCAGCTCAACGGCGGCGTGAAGGTGCTGATGAGCGGCCTCGACTACGAGCGCGCGGTGCTGTCGGGCGGCCCGACGGGCATCATGGCCGCGTGTCTCGACGCGGTCGTGCCGTACATCCACGACCGCAAGCAGTTCGGCCAGGCGATCGGCGAATTCCAGCTGATCCAGGGCAAGGTCGCCGACATGTACACGACGTTCCAGGCGTGCCGCGCCTACCTGTACGCGGTCGGCCGCCATCTCGACTCGGCGGGCAGCGACCACATTCGCCAGGTGCGCAAGGACTGCGCGGGCGTGATCCTCTACACGGCCGAGAAGGCGACGTGGATGGCGGGCGAGGCGATCCAGATCCTCGGCGGCAACGGCTACATCAACGAATACCCGGTCGGCCGCCTGTGGCGCGACGCGAAGCTCTACGAAATCGGCGCCGGCACGAGCGAGATCCGCCGGATGCTGATCGGCCGCGAGCTGTTCGCGGAAACGCTGTAACGTCCACGCCACGCGAACGGAGCCCCGTCGATGCCGATCATCGAATCCAAGCTGAACCCGCGCTCGGAAGAATTCCGCGCGAATACCGCGGCGCTCGAGGCGGTCGTCGCCGACCTGCGCGCGAAGATCGAACAGCTTTCGCAGGGCGGCGGCCCTGCCGCGCGCGACAAGCACCTGTCGCGAGGCAAGCTGCTGCCGCGCGATCGCATCGCGCAGCTGCTCGATCCTGGCACGCCGTTCCTCGAGCTGTCGCAGCTCGCGGCGAACGGCATGTACAACGATGACGCGCCGGGCGCGGGGATCATCACCGGCATCGGCCGGATCGCGGGCCGCGAGTGCGTGATCGTCTGCAACGACGCGACGGTCAAGGGCGGCACCTACTACCCGGTCACCGTGAAGAAGCACGTGCGCGCGCAGGAGATCGCCGCGGAAAACCGCCTGCCGTGCGTGTATCTCGTCGATTCGGGCGGCGCGAACCTGCCGAACCAGGACGACGTGTTCCCCGACCGCGACCACTTCGGCCGCATCTTCTACAACCAGGCGACGATGTCGGCGGCGGGCATCGCGCAGATCGCGGTCGTGATGGGCTCGTGCACGGCCGGCGGCGCGTACGTGCCGGCGATGAGCGACGAGTCGATCATCGTGAAGAACCAGGGGACGATTTTCCTCGGCGGCCCGCCGCTCGTGAAGGCGGCCACCGGCGAGGAGGTGAGCGCCGAGGATCTCGGCGGCGGCGACGTGCACACGCGCCTGTCGGGCGTCGCGGACCATCTCGCGCAGAACGACGCGCATGCGCTGTCGATCGCGCGCAATATCGTCGATCACCTCGCGCCGAAGATCGCGTCGCCGGTGACGCTGCGCGAGCCGAAGCCGCCGCGCTACGACGCGCGGAGCCTGTACGGCGTGATTCCCGTCGACACGCGCAAGCCGTTCGACGTGCGCGAGGTGATCGCGCGCATCGTCGACGATTCCGAGTTCGACGAGTTCAAGGCGCGCTACGGCACGACGCTCGTCACGGGCTTCGCGCACATCTGGGGCCATCCGGTCGGGATCGTCGCGAACAACGGCATCCTGTTTTCCGAATCGGCGGTGAAGGGCGCGCATTTCATCGAGCTGTGCTGCCAGCGCAAGATCCCGCTCGTGTTCCTGCAGAACATCACGGGTTTCATGGTCGGCCGCAAGTACGAGAACGAAGGGATCGCGCGGCATGGCGCGAAGATGGTGACGGCCGTGTCGAACGCGAAGGTGCCGAAGTTCACGGTGATCATCGGCGGCTCGTTCGGCGCGGGCAACTACGGGATGTGCGGCCGTGCGTTCGGCCCGCGTTTCATGTGGATGTGGCCGAACGCGCGGATCTCGGTGATGGGCGGCGAGCAGGCCGCGTCGGTGCTCGCGACGGTGCGCCGCGACGGCATCGAGGCGAAGGGCGGCGCGTGGTCGACCGAGGACGAAGAGGCGTTCAAGCAGCCGATTCGCGACCAGTACGAGCGCCAGGGGCATCCGTACTACGCGAGCGCGCGGCTGTGGGACGACGGCGTGATCGACCCCGCGCAGACGCGCGACGTGCTGGGCCTGGGCCTCGCCGCGTCGATGAACGCGCCGATCGACGAGACGCGCTTCGGCGTGTTCCGGATGTAACGAGCAAGGAGCGGACGATGCGATACGAAACCATCAAGGTATCCGAAGCAAACCGCGTCGCCACCGTCACGCTGGCGCGCCCCGACGTGCGCAACGCGTTCAACGAGACGATGATCGCCGAGCTGACGACCGCGTTCGAATGGCTCGACGCGCACGCGGGCGTGCGCGCGGTGGTGCTCGCGGCGGAAGGCCCCGCGTTCTGCGCGGGCGCGGACCTGAACTGGATGAAGAAGATGGCCGGCTACTCGGACGACGAGAACCGTGCCGACGCGCGCAAGCTCGCGCGGATGCTCGAGGCGATCCACCGCTGCGGCAAGCCGGTGATCGCGCGCGTGCATGGCGATGCGTATGCGGGCGGCGTCGGTCTCGTGGCCGCTGCCGACATCGCGATCGTGGCGGACGGCGCGAAGTTCTGCCTGTCCGAAGCGCGGCTCGGGCTGATCCCGGCGACGATCGCGCCGTATGTGGTGCGCGCGATGGGCGAGCGCGCGGCGCGGCGCTATTTCACGACGGCGGAAGTGTTCGACAGCGCGCGCGCGGCGGCGCTCGGCTTCGTGCACGAAACGGTGCCGGGCGATGCGCTCGACGAGACGGTCGAGAAGCTCGCGGCGACGCTGGTCGCGAACGGGCCCGATGCGGTGCGCGCGTGCAAGCGGCTCGTGGCCGACGTCGCGGGCCGTCCGCTCGACGCGGCGCTGATCGAGCAGACCGCCGAGTGGATCGCGCGGACCCGCGCGGGCGCGGAAGCGCGCGAGGGCATCGCCGCGTTCCTGGAGAAGCGCACGCCGTCATGGCGGACCTGACGTAACCGGCTGCGGCAGCCGACAGCGCTTCGCGTGGCATGACGCACGACTGAAGCGCGAACCCCATCCCTTACCGGACGACATCGAAGCCATGTTCGACAAGATTCTGATCGCCAACCGCGGCGAAATCGCCTGCCGGGTCGCCGCGACGTGCAAGCGTCTCGGCATCGCGAGCGTCGCCGTCTATTCCGACGCGGATGCGCACGCGAAGCACGTCGCCGCGTGCGACGAGGCCGTGCATATCGGCGGCGCGGCGGTCGCCGACAGCTACCTGCGCATCGAGCGCATCATCGAAGCCGCGCGCGCGACCGGCGCGCAGGCGATCCATCCCGGCTACGGGTTCCTGTCCGAGAACGAGGACTTCGCGCATGCGTGCGAAAAGGCCGGCCTCGTGTTCATCGGGCCGCCGGTCGACGCGATCGCCGCGATGGGCTCGAAGGCCGCCGCGAAGGCGCTGATGCACGTGGCCGCGGTGCCGCTCGTGCCCGGCTATCACGGCGACGCGCAGGATACGGCGCTGCTGCATCGCGAGGCCGATGCGATCGGCTACCCGGTGCTGCTGAAGGCGAGCGCGGGCGGCGGCGGCAAGGGGATGCGCGTCGTCGAGCGCTCCGACGATTTCCCGGCGGCGCTCGCGTCGTGCCAGCGCGAGGCGGCGAGCAGCTTCGGCAACGACCGCGTGCTGATCGAGAAGTACCTGACGCGCCCGCGCCACGTCGAAGTGCAGGTGTTCGGCGACACGCACGGCAATACGGTCTACCTGTTCGACCGCGACTGTTCGGTGCAGCGCCGTCACCAGAAGGTGCTCGAGGAAGCGCCGGCGCCGGGCCTGGCCGACGACGTGCGCCGCGCGATGGGCGAGGCGGCGGTCGCGGCCGCGCGCGCGGTCGGCTATGTCGGCGCGGGCACCGTCGAATTCATCATGACGGGCGACGCGTTCTACTTCATGGAGATGAACACGCGCCTGCAGGTCGAGCATCCGGTCACCGAGATGGTGACGGGCCTCGATCTCGTCGAGTGGCAACTGCGCGTCGCGGCGGGCGAACCGCTGCCTTTGCAGCAGGCGCAACTGCACGTGAGCGGGCACGCGATCGAGGCGCGCCTTTACGCGGAGAACCCCGCGCGCGGCTTCCTGCCGTCGACCGGCACGCTGAAGCACCTGCGCTTGGCCGAAGGCGTCGAGTTCGCGACCGGCGCGCCGGTGCGCGTCGACAGCGGCGTGCGCGAGGGCGATGCGATCACGCCGTTCTACGATCCGATGATCGCGAAGCTGATCGTGCACGGCGCGGACCGCGAGGAAGCGCTCGGCCGGATGATGCGCGCGCTGCGCGAATGCGAGGTGGTCGGTCTCCATACGAATGCCGCGTTCCTGCAGCGGATCGTCGCGTGCGAGCCGTTCGCGACGGCCGATCTCGACACCGGCCTGATCGAGCGCAACCACGACACGCTGTTCGCGCCGCAACAGCCGCCGCGCGCGGCGCTCGCGCTCGCCTGCGCGGCGCTGCGCGCGCGTGAGCGCGATGCGCTCGCGGACCGCGGCTCGCCGTGGGCGGCGCTGTCGAACTGGCGCCTGAATGCCGGCTACCGCCGCACGCTCGAATGGCGTGCGATCGATCGCGAGACGGACCTCACCGTGACCGTCGACGACGACGCGGCCGGCAAGCGGCTCGCGATCGGCGACGCGCCGGCGCAGCCGTTCGCGTGGACGCGCGGCGCGAGCCCGCTCGACTTCGACGTGACGCTCGACGGCGTGCGCAGCAGCGGCCGCGTGTATGCGGACGGCGACACGTTCCACGTGTTCACGCAGGGCGCGTCCGAATCGTTCGAATGGCGCAACCTGCTCGCGCACGCGGGCGACGCCGAGCACGGCGGCGGGCGCCTGACCGCGCCGATGCCGGGCAAGGTGATCGCGGTGCTGGTCGAGGCCGGACAGGCGGTCGAGCCGGGCACGCCGCTGATCGTGATGGAAGCGATGAAGATGGAGCACACGATCGGCGCGCCGAGCGCGGGCGTCGTCGCGGAAGTGCTGTACGGCGTCGGCGATCAGGTCGCCGACGGCGCGCAACTGCTCGTGATGAGCGAGGACGCTTCATGACGAGAATGAGCATGGAGAAGAGGGCGTAGTCGGGATGCCTGATCGTTGATGCTTGTGCCAGGCGACGCACAGCCGGTCTCGTCGTCGCCTGGCGGTAATCTGGAGGAAAGCCTGGCCTAATGCCGGCGCATTCCGCCGAAACCGTGCATGCCGCCGGCCCCATGCATGCCGCCGAATCCCCTTACACCACCGAAGCCACGCACACCGCCGACGGGGAACGGGCCGCGATGAAAGCCCGCTCCGATTGGCGCGCCGAAATGGCCGTGATTGATCGGATGGAAATGATTGAAGTGGTGAAAGTGATGAAACCGATCGACAAAGATCAGGCTCACGCCCCCGCCGATGAATAACGGCGGGCCCCACCACCACGGGTCGGGATAGGGATAGGCAGCGACCGGATACCACAGCACGCTGCCATCCGGGCTTTGCACGATCTGCCAGGTGCCGTCGCTTTGCAGGCACGCGCGTCCGACGATCTGCTGCATTGTCCCGTCGATCTCCGCCTGCCCGACCACGGCGCGGCAATTCGTGCTGTCCGTCCCGTCGGCCAGCAGGGGTAACTCGTCATACGTTTGCGCCAGCGCCGGCGCAGCAAGGGCGAGGCAGGCGAGCAATGCCCCGAAGCGAAGCGGATTGTCCATGATGGTTGGCCGCATGAATCTCCCGACGTTTTCGACGTCGCGTCATCGGCGTCACCCAGCACATCGGTGTGCTGGCGCACATTCACGCCGCCGGCTTGCCGCTCGGGACGTGGTTGCCCATTCGGTAAACGTTGGAGTGGGCCGGCTTATTCCGGTGCCAGGGCATCGCCGCGCGCATGCCGTGCTAACGATAAGTGACAGTTTGGCTGCCCGCGATCCGCTAGACTGTCGCGGCGCGCAGGCGCGCAGGCTCGCTTGACGCGAGCGGCGCCGCGCGCGCTACACTCCGACAACCCATCACGCCCCTTTGCCGACGATGACGTCACCTGTTGTCCTGAACGGCCTGCGCATCGGCATCACGATCGGCCTGCGCGCCCCCGACGAAAGCCTGTGGATCAACGGCATCAAGCAGAACGCGCTGTTTCTCGCGAAGCTGCTGATGGCGTCGCCGCACGGCTACCGCGTGACGCTCGTCAACACCACCGACGTGCCGCTGACCGACGCGCTGCCGTGGGATCGCGCGGTGTACGACACGCGCGCGTTCGCGGACGCAAAGGACACGCTCGACGTGCTGATCGAGCTCGGCGGGCAGATCGACGCCGCGCAGACCGCGTACCTGAAGGCGCGCGGCGCGAAGATCGTCAGCTACTGCTGCGGCGTCGAGTACATCAACGCGATGGAATCGATGCTGTTCGGCCGCCGGCTGTGGGATTCGCTGTTCATCAACCGGGGCTTCGACGAGGTGTGGGCGATCCCGCAGATCGCGCCGTCGTCGCTGCCGTTCCTGCAGTCGCTGCGCCGCTGCCCGGGGCGCGTGGTGCCGTTCGTCTGGGATCCGATGTTCCTGGCCGAGCGTGCCAGCACGCTGCCCGGGCATGGCGAATACCGGCCGAGCGGCACGCCCGCGAAGCGGCTCACGGTAATGGAGCCGAACCACAACGTCGTGAAGTTCTGCGTGTATCCGCTGCTGATCATCGACGAGGTGTTCCGCCGCGAGCCGGACGCGATCGCGTTCACGCACGTGACGAACGCGGACCGTCTCGCGCGCGAGAGCCAGGAGTTCGTGATGCTGATGAACCATCTGGAGGTCGTGCGTGCCGGCAAGGCAAGCTTCGTCGGGCGCTTCGACACGCCGGCGTTCCTGTCCGAGCTGACCGACGTCGTCGTGTCGCACCAGTGGGAGAACCCGCTCAACTACTTCTACTTCGACGTGTGCTGGCAGGGCTATCCGCTCGTGCACAACGCGAGCCTCGCACCCGATCTCGGCTACTACTATCCGGACAACGACGTGCAGCAGGGCGCGGACGCGCTGCTGCGTGCGCTGCGCACGCACGACGACGACTGGGAAGGGTACGCATTGCGCCAGCGCGAGATCCTGCGGCGCTATACCTGCGCGAACCCGGCGCTCGTTGCCGAGTACGACGCGCTGCTTGCGCAATTGATCGGCGCGACGGCGGCATAGCGGAAGATGAAAAAAAGACCACCGAAGGCGGGGGCCTCGGTGGCTTTCAAGGCACAAAGCTGACGGATCCGGGGGTGGTCCGTCGGAATTGATTTTAATGTTAACTACCTTGTAAGACTGTCAAAGACGGTCATTTATAAATGCTGGCGTGTGGCGGTTGATAATCCGGAAAATCATCCTTCATTGAAAATCATAATGAACGAATGGTTGATCTTCCGGGCCCGTGAGGTCGAGCGCGTTCATGCCGGGAGCGCTGCGCAAAAGGCATGATTTTATTCGTATTGTCATATGAATGAAGCGCGAGCCGCCGAGCTGGATAATAAGAAATCAAAGCTTTCATCAATGTAATTTTAATATCGTTAACAGTATTGGATTTTGCTTAAATCTAGAATGGCTCCCGGGTATTCCAGCGAAGGCCGGATTTGCGATTCGATCGATTTTCGTTGGCCAGGTGCGGGAGGAAATTTTTTCATTCTCCGGCGTTTATTGTGAGGAATGGGCCGGTTCGTGCGGCTCGACGGTTCCCGGAGCGCCGGAATGTATGCGGTCGACGCTCGCCTTGAGGCGCAGATGCACAACAATCATGACGACGCCGGCCAGCTGTTCGATCCGACCGCCACGCATCCCGACCCCGTCGCGGTATGCCGCTTCATCGAGCGTCGGCTCGCGTTTGCGCGCGAGCCCGTCTGCAGGACCGACCTGTCGGGCGGCGTGCTCTACCACGAATGCCTCGCCCGCCTCGCACGCGGGCAGCGCGACCTGTTGCGGCCGGTCGCGTTCCTGCCGCGTCTCGTGTCGATGGGGCTGATGTGCTGGTTCGACCAGCTCGTGGTCGGCAGGACGATCGACAGCCTGCGCGCCGATGCGAAAGCCGTCTACGGCTGCAACGTGTCGGCGTCGAGCGCGACGGAAGACGCGCAGTGGCAGGCGATCTTCGACCGGCTCCACGCCGAGCCGGCGGTCGCGCAGCGGCTGGTGCTCGAGATCACGGAAACCGCGCCGCTCGACCCGGTATCCGGCCGACCGTTCGTCCAGCAGGTGAGGCAGACCGGATGCCGGATCGCGATCGACGATTTCGGCGCGGGCTACAGCGCGCAGAACCACCTCGTGGTCGGTCAACCGGACATCGTGAAGCTGGACCGCTCGATGCTGTCGATGATCCGGAACAACGCGGTCGGCCGGTATCAGGTGCGCCGGCTGGTGGCGCTCGCGCACGAGACCGCGGGGCAGGTCGTCGTCGAAGGCGTGGAGACCGAGCTCGACCGGCAGATGGTGATCGACGCCGGCGTCCGGTGGGCGCAGGGCGATCATTTTTCCCGGCGTTCGGATGTCGCGCGATGAGACCGGTTCGATGCAACGAAGCGGGGCGGGTTGACGCAGTCTTGAGAAGCGGGGCGGCCGTGGAAGAACACAGCAGGATGGCGATGATTCGCGAGCCGGCGGCGATCCGGGAGGTGGCGGCCATTCTCGTCCGCCTGGGCGCCGGATCCGCCGACCGGCAGGTCGACCTGATCCGCTATCTCGACGGCCTGGAGGCGGTCGCGCGCCGTATCGCGGCGGCGCGCCTGCCGGACCCGGCCAGCCGTGAACTGGCGGCCCGCTACTACTGCGCGGGGATTCTGACGAGCGTGTACGGGCGTGAATCGGCGATTGCGCGCGGCATCGCCGGCAGTCTCGAGCAACAAGCGAACGGCGGCGCCCGGTACGGCCGCGCGTCGCGGCGCATCTTCGCGTTGCTGATGCGCGCGGGGCGGCGGCAGGGGCGGGCGTTCATGGACGCGTGCGGGCATCTCGTGCGCGGGTAGCGCTTCCCGCGTCCCCGCGTCAGCCGATCGCGCGGTCGCCGAACAGTTGGAGAATCCGCTCCGAATGCGCGCGGACATTGGGCTCCGCGAGCGCATCGACGCCGGCCAGGTACTGCCGGGCCGCCCGCGCGTACTCGTCGAGCCGCGCATCGTGGGTCTGCGCGGCGGTGGCGATTGCCCGCGCCGCGTCGAAGATGTCGAAGTCCGCGTAGTAGTAGCCGACATCGCGCAGGAACGGCGAGTTGTGCACCAGCGGGTAGTTGCCGTACAGCGCGTCGTACAGCAGGTAGTTCAGGCCGTTTTCCCAATGGTGCGACACGACGATGTCGGTGTGATGCGCGGCCCACGCGACGAACGGCGCGCGCACGTCCGCGGTCGCCTTGCCGTCGCGGACCATCTCGAGCCCGAGCGCGAGATGCTTGAAGGCGACGTTTTCCTTCTTGTCGAACGTGTTGGTCATGTAGACGTGCTCGACCAGCTCCGGATGGGCGACGTAGCACGCGTTCGCCGCGAGCATCGGCACGACCGCGCTCTTGACGACGTTGAGGTTCGGCTCGAAGAACGCGATGCGCTTGGCCGGACCGTGATTCCGGTAGCCGAAGCGCGCCTTCAGCTCGGGATCGGCGTCGAGGCTCCGCTCGATGAAGTACGGCGACCAGATGTGCGGCAGCACGAACACCGGCGCGCGGTAGACCGCCTGGAAATAGGCCGCGCAGGTGTGCGCATGCTGCGGGTTGGTCCAGATCTCGTCGAACTGGACGCGATGCGGGTTGGGCCGCCAGTCGTTCTTCCCGAAGTTGATCGTCTCGACCGCGATCACGTAGTCGTTCCCGAAGCGGTACGACACGCACTTGCCGCCGCGCTGCCGGACCGCGTCCGCGTGACTCGGATGAATGAACGCGTTCATCTCGACCAGCAGGTCGGTCTGGTGGACGATCGCCGACAGCGGCCGCAGCGCGTCGCGTAATTCGCCCATCATCAGCGCTTCCGGATAGTCGGCGACGCCGTCGTCGTGCGCGAGCCACACGTCGCCGACGAGCGGCGACTGCTTCAGCAGCATGTACAGGTACACGCAGTGCTGGTTCGCGCCGTTGTACCAGATCGACTGCGCCGCATCGCGCTGCACGTTGATCGTTATCGCGACGTTGATCTTCATGTCAGCCTCGGCGTCGGCGGCGCGTCACGCGTCGCGATAGAGCGCCGCGAGCGCGTCCGAATACGCGGCGACGTTGTCCGGGTTGTAGATGCTGACCGAGTCGAGCACGCGCTTCGACCGTTCACGATACGCGTCGAGATTCGCATCGTGCTCGGCAAACGCCTTCAGCAGCGCGCGGCCGCCGGCCTGGCAGTCGAAGTCCGGATAGAAATACCCGGCGTCGCCGAGGAACGGCGAGTTGTGGATCAGCGGATAGTCGCCGTACAGCAGTTCGTAGTACAGGTAGTTCTGCGCGTTCTCCCACGTGTGCGACACCACCGCGTCGCCGAACGCCGCCATGAACTCGTACACCGCATAGCGGCTCTCGAACGTCGTGATGCCGTGATTGACGATGTCGAGGCTTTTCGCGAAGTGGACGAACGTCGTGTGGTCCTTCAGGTGCAGCGTGTTGCACACGCGCACGATCTCGAGGAAATCCGGCTGCGCGCGATACGCTTCCTCGGTCACCAGCATCGGGATGATGCTCGTCTTCACCATGCAGATGTTCGGCTCGAACATCGTCACGCGCCAGCGCGGCTTGCCGGGCTGGTAGCCGAACGAGAGGCCGGCCCCGAGCGTCGCGCGCGCCTTGTCGAACAGCATTGGATGCCAGATGTGCGGCACGATCGTCACCGGCGCGCGCAGGCCCGTCTGGTAATAGTGCAGGCACGAGCGCTCGAATTCGGGAATCGTCCACACGCTGTCGTACGGCGCGCCGGAGAACAGGAAGCCCGACGGCTTGTTGAACATCGCGCGCTCGATGTCGATCACGTAGTCGTTGCCGACCCGCATCGTCACCACCTTGCCGCCGCGCTCGCGGAACGCGCGCAGGTAATCGGCGTTGAACTGCGCGCTCATCTCGATCAGCACGTCGCAGCGCTGCAGCGCGTCGTCCATCGACAGCAGCGGCACGTTCCATTCGCCGAGCATCATCTGCGGATCGGCGATTTGCTCGCCGCCGTTCACCATCACCGCTTCCGCGACGAGCGGCGACTGCCGCAGCAGCAGGATCAGCAGCAGGCAGTTCTGGAAGATGCCGTTTTCCCACAGCGACTGGCCAGCGCCGCGCACATACAGCGAGACGCCGACGACGAGACGCTTGCCCTCGCCGGGCGCTTGACGGGCCTGGGTGTCCGACATGCGGTTGCTCCGGTTCAGGCGACCAGACGCGCGACGAACGCGTCGAGGTTCGCGGGGTTATCGATCGAGACGGACTTCAGCAGTGCGTCCGCCTTCTTGCGGTAATCGTCGAGCCGCGCGTCGTGATGCTGCCACGCGTCGAGCAGCGCGCGGCCGCCCGCCGCCGCATCGAAATCCGGGTAGTAGTAGCCGGCGTCGCCGAGCAGCGTCGAGTTGTGGATCAGCGGATAGCCGCCGTACAGCACGTCGTAGTACAGATAGTTCTGCGGGTTCTCCCAGTGATGGGAGACGACCGCGTCCGCATGGCGCGCCATGAAGCCGGGCAGGTCGATGCGCGGCTCGAAGGTCGCCTTGTGCTGGCGGACGAGGTCGAGGCTGTTCGCGAAGTGCAGGAAGGTCGGGTGTTCCTTCAGGTGCATCGAATTGACGACGAACAGGTGCTCGACCGCTTCCGGCCGCGCGCGATAGAGCTCCTCGCACGCGAGCATCGGGTAATGGCAGGTCTTGACGACCGAGATGTTCGGCTCGAGCGTCGCGAGCCGCCAGGCCGCGCGGCCCGGCTGGTAGCCGAACGTCGCGCCTTCGCTCGCGAGCGCGGCGATGCGGCGGTCGAGGAAGTACGGCGACCAGATGTGCGGAATCGTGTAGACCGGCGCGCGCGTGAGCGTGCGCAGCAGCGGCACGTCGATCGTTTGCGATTTCTCCAGCACCCACACTTCATCGAACGGCGCGCCGTTGAAGATGTGCCCGGACGGCTTCTCGAAGATCGGCGTTTCGGCGAGGCCGCTGTAGGTATGGCCGACGAAGCATGCGATGCGCTTCTTGCCGAGCGCCTGCAGGTGCTTGAGCCATTCGACCGGCAGCTGCGCGCCTATCTCGATCACGACGTCGAGGGCGTGCGTGACGTCGTTCGGCTGCACGAGCGGCACGTCGAGGCCGTCGAGGTCGAGCCCGGCGGGCAGCGCGCGTGCGTCGCCGCCGTTCAGGAAGTAGACGGGGCCGACACGGTCCGAGCGCTTCAGCATCATCGCCAGGTACGCAATGTTCTGGTGGATGCCGTTTTCCCAGATCGCCTGGCCGTCTCTCGCGAACAGCGAGATGCCGACGGCCGGGCGTTCGTTGCGGGCGCCGCGCGAGGCGGCTTGATTGATGTCCGTCACCAGCAAAATTCCTGTGCGGCGCCGTCGGTCCGGCGGCGTCGAATGGCGACGCGCGGACCCGGCAGGCCGTTGGTTGTCACGTGTGCGCCTGCGGCGGCGCGGCCCGCGGAAACGGGCCGGGCCGCGCGGATGGCGACATTGGCGGCCCAAGCCGGTCCGACGCGTCGCCACGCGCTGCCGGGCTGGCCGCCAGCGGCGATTGTGGCACGGAAATCGCCGGTTTGTGGAGTCGGGGCGGCCCCGACGCGGCCCGCGCAGGCCGGCGCGTTGCCGGCTCCTGCTGCCCGCGTTGACGGCCGAGCGGATCCGCGCGGCACGCCGGGATCGGGCCAGGGTCCGTCGTGCGTATTCCGAAGCGTCGGCGCGGGCGGTGCGCGACGCCGCGCAATCAGCGTTCCAGCGAGATCTCGACGCGCCGGTTGCTCGCGCGGCCTTCCGCCGTGGCGTTGGACGCGACCGGATCGGCGCTGCCGCGTCCCGTCACCGCGACGGTGCCGGCGTTCAGGCCGTGCGACTTCAGGTAGCCGGCGACGGCTTGCGCGCGCCGCTGCGACAGCGCGAGATTGGATGCGTCGCTGCCGACCGAATCCGTGTAGCCGGTGACCGATACGCGCGTGAAGGCCGTATCGCCTTGCCTGGCCAGCAACGCGTCGAGCGAGGCGCGGGCGGTCGGCGTGAGCGTCGCCAGCCCGGTGGCGAATAGCGCGTCGCCGGCGAGATTTACATGTTCGACGGCGGCGGGCGCCGCTGCCGCTGCCGCGGGCGACGAGGCCGGCGCCGGCGTCGCGGCTTCCGGCGCGCCGCACTGGAACACGAGCGTGGCCGGGTCGGCGTTGTCGCGCAGCGCTTTCGCGGTATCGAGCGTGCGCACCGGCTGG
This sequence comes from Burkholderia ubonensis subsp. mesacidophila, assembly GCF_002097715.1. Taxonomy (NCBI): domain Bacteria; kingdom Pseudomonadati; phylum Pseudomonadota; class Betaproteobacteria; order Burkholderiales; family Burkholderiaceae; genus Burkholderia; species Burkholderia ubonensis. The sequence goes on along the minus strand of NZ_CP020738.1, from coordinate 2,881,265 downwards.
TCGCCGCAGAGGTGTCGTGCGGCCTTCATGCAGGTGTTCGGGCCGGAGAAGATCCCGTGGCAGTCGACCTGGTACGTGCGCACGCCGTCGCGCGGCTGCAGCTCGGAAGCGCTGAACGTCGGGCCGGATGCGCTCGAGCAGGCGGCGAGGGTTATCGTGGAGAGCGCAAGCGCGAAAGAGAGTTGGTTCACGGTGATGTCCTGAATGCGATCGTTGACGGAAGCCCGCTGCGTCGATCGGGCAGCGCGGCGTGCCGGGCGCTGACGACTGCGCCCGGCCCGCGCGGCTCGGCTTATTTCCACTGATACAGCATGCCTGCGCCGATCACCTTCTGGCCGCCGCTGAAGCCGCCGTTGATCGACGCCTTCAGGTTCTCGGTGATCCGCGCCTGCATGTTGACCGCCATCGCCTTCTGGCCGAGGAAGGTCGACGTGCCGACACCCATCCCGAAGTTGGCGTCGCGGTCGAGCTGCGGGATCGACGCCATCGCGCCGACGGCCGCGATACCCTGCTTCGCCATCTGGTCGGTCTGCTGCAGTTGCGAACCGAGGCTGTTGATCTGCGCCTGCTGGCCCGACAGCGCCGTCGACAGCGTCGACTGCACCGCGGTCAGCTGGTTGACGTTGACCGCATCGGTGCCTTGCGTGCCCGGCGCGACGTTGATGATCTGGCGCTGCTGGGTGTCGTTGCCGACCGAGACCACGTTCGAGCGGTTGCTGTCGTTCGACGCGGCGCCGATCGCCACCGAGTTCGAGCCCGTCGTGACGGTCGGGCGGTCGCTGCCGGTGCCGTTCATGTCGGCCGCGATGCCGTTGTTGTTCACCGTGCGCGTCGTGTTGTTGTTCAGCGTCGTCGACAGCTGGTTCAGCTGGGTGTTGATGTTCGTCACGCCGGTCGACAGCGACGCCACGGTGCTGTTCGTCGAGCTGAGGCCCGTCGACAGCGAGGTCAGGCCGGTCGAGGTCGACGTCGACAGCGACGTGAGGTTGCTGTTGGTCGACGACAGGCCCGTCGACAGCGAGCTGATGCTGGTCGACGTCGACGTGGACAGCGACGCGACGGTGCTGTTGGTCGAGCTCAGGCCGGTGGACAGCGAGCTGATTCCGGTCGACAGCGAGCCGATGCTCGTCGACGTTGCCGTCGACAGGCTGTTGACGGCCAGGTTCGTCGCGTTGAGCTGGCTGCCGTTGATCGCGTCCGTGCTGGTGGCCGACACGCGGCCCGCGGCGACGTTGGTGATCTGGCGTTCCGCGCCCGGCGCGCCGACGCTCACCACGCTGGTCGGCGTGCTGCCCGCGAAGAAGTACGTGATGCCGCCGATCGTCGTGCTCGACGTCGGGTTCGCGGCGGCCGTGACGGAGCCCGTGCCGAGCGCGACGTCGTTGAGGTTGTTCGCGACCGCGTTCGAGCCGAATGCCAGCGAGCCTGCGCCGGCGGCCGTCGCCGTGTTGCCGAGGGCGAGCGAGCCGTTACCCGTCGCCGTGTTGGCGTTGCCGATCGCCAGCGCGCCGTTGCCGGTCGCCGTGTTGTTCGCGCCGAGCGCGACCGCGCCGGTGCCGGTGGCCACGTTCGGATCGCCGATCGCGACCGCGCCGTCACCGCTCGCCGTGTTCGCGACGCCGATCGACACGGCCTTGCCGCCTGTCGCCGACGCGTTCTGGCCGATGGCGACCGCGCCGTTCGACGACGCGTTCGCGCCGTCGCCGACCGCGACGCTGCTCGCGCCCGATGCGCTTGCGTTCACGCCTGCCGCGATGGCGTTGACGCCGGTTGCGCCGTCGTTGTTGTAGTTGGCCTGCTGCGTGCCGTTGTCGTTGACGCTGTAGTAGTGCGTCTTCGCGGCCTGGATCGCGGTCGAGGTCGACGTCGACAGCGACGTGAGGTTGCTGTTGGTCGACGACAGGCCGGTGGACAGCGAGCCGATGCCGCTCGACGTGGAGGTCGACAGCGACGCGACGGTGCTGTCGGTCGTGCTCAGGCCGGTGGACAGGGAGCCGATGCCGGTCGAAGTCGAGGTGGACAGCGATGCGACGGTGCTGTTGGTCGAGCTCAGGCCGGTGGACAGCGAGTTGATGCCGGTCGAGGTCGAGGTGGACAGCGAAGCGACCGTGCTGTTGGTCGAGCTCAGGCCGGTGGACAGCGAACCGATGCCGGTCGAGGTCGAGGTGGACAGCGAAGCGACGGAGCTGTTGGTCGAGCTCAGGCCGGTGGACAGCGAGCCGATGCCGGTCGAAGTCGACGTGGACAGCGACGCGATCGAGCTGGTGGCCGTCGAGATGCCGGTCGACGTGGAAGTCGACAGGGACGCAACCGAGCTGTCGGTCGAGCTCAGGCCGGTGGACAGCGAGCTGATGCCGGTCGAGGTCGACGTGGACAGCGACGCGATCGAGCTGGTGGCCGTCGAGATGCCCGTCGACGTGGAAGTCGACAGGGACGCGACGGAACTGTCGGTCGAGCTCAGGCCGGTGGACAGCGAGCTGATACCGGTCGAAGTCGACGTGGAGAGCGACGCGATCGAGCTGGTGGCCGTCGAGATGCCGGTCGACGTGGACGTCGACAGCGAGGCGACCGAACTATCGGTCGAGCTCAGGCCGGTAGACAGCGAGTTGATGCCGGTCGAAGTCGACGTGGACAGCGACGCGATCGAGCTGGTGGCCGTCGAGATACCGGTCGACGTGGAAGTCGACAGGGACGCGACGGAGCTGTCGGTCGAGCTGAGGCCCGTCGACAGCGAGCTGATGCCGGTCGAGGTGGACGTGGACAGCGAGGCGACCGAGCTGTTGGTCGAGCTCAGGCCGGTGGACAGCGAGCTGATGCCGGTCGAGGTCGACGTGGACAGCGAGGCGATCGAGCTGGTGGCCGTCGAGATGCCCGTCGACGTGGACGTCGACAGGGACGCAACCGAGCTGTCGGTCGAGCTCAAACCAGTCGACAGCGAGCTGATGCCCGTCGAGGTCGACGTGGAGAGCGAGGCGACCGAGCTGTTGGTCGAGCTGAGACCGGTGGACAGTGAGGTGATGCCGGTCGAGGTCGACGTGGACAGCGACACGATCGAGCTGGTGGCCGTCGAGATACCGGTCGACGTGGAGGTCGACAGGGACGCGACGGAGCTGTCGGTCGAGCTGAGACCGGTGGACAGCGAGCTGATGCCGGTCGAAGTCGACGTGGACAACGAGGCAATCGAGCTGGTGGCCGTCGAGATGCCGGTCGACGTGGAGGTCGACAGCGAGCTGATACCGGTCGAGGTCGACGTGGACAGCGAGGCAATCGAGCTGGTGGCCGTTGAGATACCGGTCGACGTGGAGGTCGACAGGGACGCGACGGAACTGTCGGTCGAGCTGAGGCCCGTCGACAGCGAGTTGATGCCCGTCGAGGTGGACGTGGACAGCGAAGCGATCGAGCTGGTGGCCGTCGAAATGCCGGTCGACGTGGACGTCGACAGGGACGCGACGGAGCTGTCGGTCGAGCTCAGGCCCGTCGAAAGCGAGCTGATGCCGGTCGAGGTGGACGTGGACAGCGAGGCAATCGAGCTGGTGGCCGTCGAAATGCCGGTCGACGTGGAAGTCGACAGGGACGCGACGGAGCTGTCAGTCGAGCTGAGGCCCGTCGACAGCGAGCTGATGCCCGTCGACGTCGAGGTGGACAGCGAGGCAATCGAGCTGGTGGCCGTCGAGATACCGGTCGACGTGGAAGTCGACAGGGACGCGACGGAGCTGTCGGTCGAGCTGAGGCCGGTGGACAGCGAGCTGATGCCGGTCGAAGTTGACGTCGACAGCGACGCAATCGAGCTGGTGGCCGTCGAGATGCCGGTCGACGTGGAGGTCGACAGGGACGCGACGGAGCTGTCGGTCGAGCTCAGGCCCGTCGACAGCGAGCTGATGCCGGTCGAAGTCGAGGTGGACAGCGACGCGACCGAGCTGTTGGTCGAGCTGAGGCCAGTGGACAGCGAGCTGATACCGGTCGAGGTGGACGTGGACAGCGAAGCGATCGAGCTCGTGGCCGACGAAATGCCCGTCGAAGTTGACGTCGACAGCGAAGTCACGCTGCTGTCCGTTGTCGAGAGTCCGGTCGACAGCGACGCGATCGCGCTGTCAGACGACGACAGCGTCGAGGACAGCGACGCGACCGTGCTGTTCGTGCTCGACAGGCCGGTGGACAGCGAGCCGATGCCGGTCGAAGTCGACGTGGACAGCGACGTGATGCTCGAATTGGTGGTGCTTGCGACTGCGTAGAGCTGGCTGCCGTTGATCGCGTCTGTGCTGGACGACGTGATCCGGCCGGCCGCCACGTTGGTGATCTGACGTTCCGCCCCAGCGCTGCCGACGCTCACGACGCTCGACGGCGTGGCGCCGGCGAAGTTGCCGTACGTCGTCGAGCCGATGGTCGCGCTGCTGGTCGGATTCGCGGCTGCGGTGACCGACCCGCTGCCGAGCGCGACGTCGCTTGCGTTGTTCGCGACGGCGTTCGGACCGATCGCGACCGAGTTGGTGCCGAGGGCCTGACTGTCCGGTGCGGTCGAGTTCGCGTGGAAGTACTTGATGCCCTGGCTGTTGATGTTGTCGATCGCAGCGCCGACGCTGTTGGCGGTGGTCGTCGTGCCGTTCGCGTTGTACGTGGTGTACGACGGGGCCGAGATCGTGCCGGTCGTCGGGTTGTACGTTGCGCCGCCGCCGAGCGCTGCGGCGGTGCTGTTGCCGAGGTTGTTGGTGTTGGTCGTCACCGAGCTCAGGCCGGTGGACAGCGAGCTGATGCCGGTCGAGGTCGACGTAGACAGCGAAGCGATCGAGCTGTTGGCCGTCGAGATACCGGTCGACGTGGAGGTGGACAGCGAGGCGACAGAGCTGTTGGTCGAGCTCAGGCCCGTCGACAGGGAATTGACGCCGCTTTGTGCGGTGCTGATACCGGTCGACGTGGAGGTCGACAGCGAGGCGACGGAGCTGTTGGTCGAGCTCAAGCCCGTCGACAGGGAGTTGACGCCGCTTTGTGCGGTGCTGATGCCGGTCGACGTGGAGGTGGAGAGCGAAACGACCGAGCTATCGGTCGAGCTCAGACCCGTCGACAACGAGCCGATGCCGGTCGACGTCGAGGTGGACAGCGAAGCGATCGAGCTGGTGGCCGTCGAGATTCCCGTCGAAGCAGAGGTCGACAGCGAGGCGACAGAGCTGTTGGTCGAGCTCAGGCCCGTCGACAGGGAATTGACGCCGCTTTGTGCGGTGCTGATCCCGGTCGACGTCGAGGTGGAGAGCGAAACGACCGAGCTATCGGTCGAGCTCAAGCCGGTGGACAGCGAGCCGATGCCGGTCGAAGTCGAGGTGGACAGCGAGGCGATCGAGCTGTTGGCCGACGAGATACCCGTCGAAGTCGAAGTCGACAGCGACGCGACGGAGCTGTTGGTCGAGCTGAGGCCGGTCGACAGCGAATTGACGCCACTTTGTGCAGTGCTGATGCCGGTCGATGTGGAGGTCGACAGCGAAGCTACCGAGCTGTCGGTCGAGCTCAAGCCGGTGGACAGCGAATTGATGCCGGTCGAGGTTGACGTTGACAGTGACGCGATCGAGCTGCTAGCCGACGAGATGCCGGTCGAAGCGGAAGTCGACAGCGAGCTGATGCCGGTCGAAGTCGAGGTGGACAGCGAGGCGACAGAGCTGTTGGTCGAGCTCAGGCCCGTCGACAGGGAGTTGACGCCGCTTTGTGCGGTGCTGATCCCGGTCGAGGTCGACGTGGAGAGCGACACGATCGAGCTGTTAGCCGACGAGATGCCCGTCGACGCGGAAGTCGACAGCGAGCTGATACCGGTCGAAGTCGAGGTGGAAAGCGAAGCGATCGAGCTGTTGGCCGACGAGATGCCCGTCGACGTGGAAGTCGACAGCGAGCTGATCCCGGTCGAGGTCGACGTGGAAAGCGAAGCGATCGAGCTGTTGGCCGACGAAATGCCGGTCGAAGCCGAAGTCGACAGCGAAGTGACGGAGCTGTTGGTCGAGCTCAGGCCGGTCGACAGGGAATTGACGCCGCTTTGCGCGGTGCTGATCCCGGTCGACGTCGACGTGGAGAGCGAGGCAATCGAGCTGGTGGCCGACGAGATACCGGTCGAAGCCGAGGTCGACAGCGAAGCGACGGAGCTGTTGGTCGAGCTCAGGCCGGTCGACAGGGAGTTGACGCCGCTCTGCGCGGTGCTGATGCCGGTCGACGTGGAGGTGGACAGCGAAGCGACGGAACTATTGGTCGAGCTGAGGCCGGTCGACAGCGAATTGACGCCGCTCTGCGCCGTGCTGATTCCCGTCGAAGCGGAAGTCGACAGCGAGCTGATGCCGGTCGACGTCGACGTGGAGAGCGAAGCGATCGAGCTGGTGGCCGTCGAGATGCCGGTCGAAGCCGAGGTCGACAGCGAAGCAACCGAGCTGTTGGTCGAGCTCAGGCCCGTCGACAGCGAACCGACGCCCGTCGAGAGCGAGGAAAGCGCGGACGAGCTCGAACTCAGGCCGGTCGACAGCGAGCCCACGGCCGTCGAGGTCGACGTCGACAGCGTGTTGATCGCGGTGTTGGTCGCGTAGAGCTGCGAGCCGTTGATGGCATCCGTGCTGGTGGCGGAAATTTGGCCGGCCGCGACGTTCGTGACCTGGCGCTCGGCGCCGGCTGCGCCGACGCTGACGACGCTGCTCGGGGTCGAGCCGGCAAACGAATAGCTCGTGCCGCCGATGGTGGCGCTGGCGGTCGGATTCGCGGCTGCGGTGACGGAACCGCTGCCGAGCGCGACGTCGCTTGCGTTGTTCGCGACGGCGTTCGGGCCGATCGCGACCGAGTTGGTGCCGAGGGCCTTGCTGTCTGGCGCAGTCGAATTCGCGTGGAAGTACTTGATGCCCTGGCTGTTGATGTTGTCGACTGCCGAGCCGACGCTGTTCGCGGTGGACGTCGTGCCGTTCGCGTTGTACGTGGTGTACGACGGTGCCGAGACCGTGCCGGTGGCCGGGTTGTAGGTCGAGCCGCCGCCGAGCGCCGCGGCGGTGCTGTTGCCGAGGTTGTTGGTGGTGGTCGTCACCGAGCTCAGGCCGGTGGACAGCGAACTGATGCCGGTCGAGGTCGACGTCGACAGCGAAGCGACGGAGCTGTTGGTCGAGCTCAGGCCGGTGGACAACGAGTTGACACCGCTCTGCGCGGTGCTGATACCGGTCGAAGCGGAGGTCGAAAGCGAGGTGACCGTGCTGTTGGTAGTCGACAGACCGGTGGACAGCGAATTGACACCGCTCTGTGCCGTGCTGATGCCCGTCGAAGCCGAGGTCGACAGCGACGTCACCGTGCTGTTCGTCGTGCTCAGCCCGGTCGAAAGCGAGCTGACGCCGGTCGAGGTCGACGTGGACAGCGAGGCGATCGAGCTGGTGGCCGACGAGATACCCGTCGAAGCCGAAGTCGACAGTGAAGCGACGGAGCTGTTGGTCGAGCTGAGGCCGGTCGACAGCGAATTGACGCCGCTTTGCGCCGTGCTGATGCCGGTCGATGCCGACGTCGACAGCGACGCAACGGAGCTGTTGGTCGAGCTGAGGCCAGTCGACAACGAATTGACGCCGCTCTGCGCCGTGCTGATGCCGGTCGACGCCGACGTCGACAGCGACGTTACTGTGCTGTTGGTGGTACTCAGACCCGTCGACAGCGAATTGACGCCGCTTTGCGCCGTACTGATACCGGTCGAAGCGGAGGTCGAAAGCGAGGTGACCGTGCTGTTGGTGGTCGACAGACCGGTGGACAGCGAATTGACACCGCTCTGCGCGGTGCTGATGCCGGTCGAAGCGGAGGTCGACAGCGAGGTGACCGTGCTGTTGGTAGTCGACAGACCGGTGGACAGCGAATTGACGCCGCTCTGTGCCGTGCTGATGCCCGTCGAAGCCGAGGTCGACAGCGACGTCACCGTGCTGTTCGTCGTGCTCAGCCCGGTCGAAAGCGAGCTGACGCCGGTCGAGGTCGACGTGGACAGCGAGGCGATCGAGCTGGTGGCCGACGAGATACCCGTCGAAGCCGAAGTCGACAGCGAAGCAACCGAGCTGTTGGTCGAGCTCAGGCCCGTGGACAGCGAGTTGACCCCGCTTTGCGCGGTGCTGATCCCCGTCGAAGCCGACGTGGAGAGCGATACGATCGAGCTGTTGGCCGACGAGATGCCGGTCGAAGCCGACGTCGACAGGCTCGTGATGCTCGACGTCGTCGTGCTCGCGACCGCATAGAGCTGGCTGCCGTTGATGGCATCCGTGCTGGTTGCGCTGATCAGGCCGGCGCCGACGTTCTGGATGCGGCGCTCGGCGTTCACCGCGCCGACGCTGACCACGCCGCCCGCCGATGCGGCGCCCGCGTACGTGCCGAACGTCTGGGTGCCGATCGTGGTGCTGCTGACCGTGCCGGTGCCGCCGGTCACGGTCGACGCGGTGGCGGTGGTCACCGAGCTGCTGCCGAGGGCAACCGAGTTCGCGACGTTCGCGTTCGAGCCGACGCCCATCGCGATGGCGTTCGTGGCCGACGCGTTGGCGTTCTGTGCGACCGCGACGGAACCGGAGCCGGATGCCGTTGCATTCGAACCGACCGCCGTCGCGTAGCCGTTCGAGGCCACGCTGGCCGCACCGAGCGCGACCGCGCCGGCAGGGCCGCTTGCGGTGGCGCCGTTGCCGAGCGCAAGCGCGTCGACGCCGGTGGCCTGCGTCTTGGCCAGGAAACTGCCGACGTTGCCGAGCGCGATCGCGCCCCGGCCCGTCGCGGTGGCGGAGCTACCGATTGCAACCGAGCCGTCCGAGCCGGTTGCGGTTGCCGTATTGCCGATCGCCACCGAGCTGTTGTTCGACGTGCTGGCGTTGCCGATCGACACGGCGCCCAGGCCGGTCGCCGAGTTGCCGTTGCCGAGCGCGACGGCGCCCTGGCCGTTCGACGTGTTGTTGGCGCCGACCGCCAGCGCGCCGGTGCCGGTTGCGCTGTTCGGGTCGCCGATCGCGACCGCGCCGTCACCCGACGCCGTCTGGCCGCGACCGATCGCAACGGCGCCGCCGGCTGCCGTGCCGCTGTTGGCCGTCGTGCCGCTCGAGCCGATCGCGACGTTCTGGCCGGTCGCGCCGGACACGATGCCGTCGCCCTGGGCGATGCCGTATGCGCCGTTGACCGTCGCGCCGCGGCCCACCGCGATGCCGGAGGTTGCCGTCGACGCGACCGACGCCTGCAGGCCGGCGGCGACCGAGTTCACGCCCGCTGCGGTGGAGGAACTGCCGAGCGCGGTCGCTCCCGTTGCCGATGCCGTTGCATTGAAGCCGTACGCATTGCTGGATGTCCCGGAAGCGGTGGCAAAGGAGCCGACCGCGGTCGCGCCCTGCGCTGCCAGCGTGCCAAGGCCGATCCCGACGGCGCCGTCACCCGACGCCGTTGCGAACGAACCGAACAACGTCACGCCGTTGAAGCCGACGCCATAACCGCCCCCGTTGGCATTGCAACCTGCGACGTTCGACCAGGTGCCGCTGCCATCGACCGGGCCGGATGTCTGGGCCGGAAGCGAATGACCGAGCACCGTCCCGGCGCCGCTATTGCAGGTGAGTGATCCGGTGTAGGTCGACGCATACCCGGCAGGCGCCAACGTTGCGAGCAGCAGGCTGACCAGCAGCTTGACCGAGGCCGAGCGTTTGCCTTTGCCGTGAGCCGAGTCGAGCTCCGATGCGGCGACCCAGGTGCCGAGCGATTCGTTCCAGATCGAGCGGTATGCGCGGTTCATAACCAACTACCTCCAAATAATCACGCAACACACCGGGCTCTTTCGTTAGATGAATATGCCGTGCGCTCGTGCAATCTCAAAAAATGTGATCGGAGTTTATTTGAGGTGGATTTTAGAGATTGCTAAAAAGTGAAAAATTGGTGCGCGAGAAAGTTGAAATTTGGTTAATAAGTGGTGAGGGTGACGATTGAATCGTCAGGAATCTTTAAATCGTAAGAATGCAAAATGAAAGGCATTCAGTGTGACGTCTTGGTGCGCGATAGCCTTGTATATCAATGTGTTGGCGATGGTGGTGTCGATGGATGGACAAGCGCCATGGCGATAAAGTAAGACAAATGAAATGGAAAACGTTTGCGCCTTGCTTGCCGTGTTGTGTGTTTGTAATGTTAAAAAATGGAATTTAGATGGCTTGGTGGTTGTTTAAGTTAAGTTATTAATAGTATGTTTTTGTTTGTTTTGATTTTGATTTTTTGGTGAAAATATGAAATGGGAAATTCGTGAGGGGCGACAATTCGGCTATGCCGTTCTGCGCATTGCGCATCGCCGGGATGCGCCCGTCTGGCGGGGCGGTGCGGGCAGCGGACTGATCGTGGGCAGGCAAAAAAAAGAGGTCGGACGCGAGCTTTCGCGGCTGCATGTCCGTTTCGAATTCTTTGGGGTGTGGGCTATTGAGATTCCTCAACAATCAGCGGAATTGTGGAGGTAATTGGCACCTCACGATTCGGCGCCGGCGTTCGCGGCAGCCGCCGCCCAGCGGCAGCGGGGCGCCGTCAGGACGGGCGGGCGTGTCCTGACCGATCGGATCGGGCCCCGGATGCGGCAAGTCGCAGTCCGACGGTTCCGCGTAGATGGGGCGGGACATGAAGCGTGAAGAAAGGGCTGCCGCATGCGGCGGGATGTTGCGTCACGGGGGCTGATTCGCTCGGCCCACCTTCACGCAGGCGGTGGCGGCATCGCGAGGCGGCCGGCCGACAATCGAAACCGATCATCGCGCCGAGACGCCGCGCACCACATCCGACGCTATTTCCGGATGAACCGCAGCGCGAAGCGCGTCATCCGCGGCACGAACATCGGCCGCAGCAGCCGCTTGTCGTAGCCGGCCATCCGCCGGTCATTCTCGGCGAGGCACAGTTCGATCAGCTCGCGCGGATCGAGCGCGTCGCCGACTGCCGCGTGGCCGGTCGCCGAAAAGTTCGCATCGTGCGCGACGCCGTCGGCGTCGATGCCGCGTGCGATGCCGATCCGTTCCCAGATCAGGAACGCCCACACGGCGGCGACCTTCGCAAAGAGCCACGGCCGGCGCCACCACGCCATGTTGCGCCAGTACCATGCGTACCAGTTGACGAAGAACAGGATGTGCCGGCCTTCTTCCTGGATCACCGGCTCGAAGGTCTCGACGAGCGCTTCCGGGAAAAAGCCGGAACGCTGCGCGGTGCGGAACAGGCCGAACGCGAAGAAGCTGTCGATGCACTCGCTGAAGCCCGTCACCATCCACGCCCATTCGGCGTCCTTCGGCGCGGGATAGGCGGGTTCCGGCGCAAGCTTGATGCCGTACGCGTCGACCAGCTTCGACAGCACGACCTTGTGGCGCGCTTCCTCGCCGCCGTCCATGTCGAGCGCCTGCTTCAGCAGCGGGTCGCGGATGGTCGACGCGAACGTCGCGACGCGAATCGACGCGCGGCCTTCCGTCTGCACCGCGATGTCCCAGATCGGCAGCGACGTGAGCCGCTCGAGCGCTTCGAGCTTGAGCGGCGGCCAGTCGAGGACGGCCGGCTTGTACGGGTTGTGTGTGTCGAGCAGCATGCGGCAGAACATCTGCTTGTGCGCATCGGAACCGATTTTCACCGGACCTTGCCTCTCGAAGGTCCAGTTGCGCATTGCATGATCTGCTGCCTGCTCGCGCTGCAGCGTATCAGTCATGGCATTGTTATCGCGATTACGGAGTGAGAGAGTCTCCCATAGCTCCGGTATTCGCGTATTTTGGTTCAGCCATGCGTGCGCCGCGTGACGCAGGTCAAGCGTGCGCGTCCACCCACAGGCGGCCCCAGCGGGACGCATAGGCGAGCGCGTGCTCCTCCTCGAAGAAGAAATCGATCGCGTCGAACGTGACGGCGCGCGACGGGCCGCCGCTCGCTTTTTCGATCGTCAGGTTGGCGGCGAACAGGCCGTTCGGCAGCCGCGCGGCGGCGGGCGCGACTTCGTAGCCCTTGTAGCGGATCGTGCGAATCATGGCGCGCTCGAAGAGGGTTCGGGCTTTCAGCGTACGAAAACCCGCGACCGGCGTGAACCAATCTTTCGGCCAATGCAAATCACGCGGTGGGCTGAATCGTTATCGACCGTGGACGGCCGTGCGTACGGTGGCCGGCGGCGCCGGATGCGCGCCGCCCGCGCGCGGGCGAGCCGCCGGGCGCGGGCGGGGAAAGAGAACGGGTTACTGGTTGGCGATCTTCAGCACCGGCGCGAGCGCGTCGACCGATGCCGCATGCGACGCCGCGCGATGCGACGCGAACGCGAGCGCGAATTCGGCGGCTTGCGTGCCGACCGTCTCGAGCTGTGCGACGACTTTTGGATCCGAGCAGCTGTCGGCGCTCTCGAAGCGCGTCTCGAGCGTGTTCACGGTCGCGCCGAACGGCGTCGGCCAGCCGCGCAGCGCATGGACGATCGAGCGCAGCGACGTCAGCACGGTGCCGGCGGCCTGCCAGCCATACGCGGTCACGATCAGGCCGACCGCGCGGCCGTCGAGATAGGGCCGCTGGTCGGCGCGCAGTTCCTCGAGCGTGTCGAGCGCGTTCTTGACGAGGCCCGACACGCCGCCGTGATAGCCGGGCGTCGCGATGATGATCGCGTCGGCTTCGCGCACGGTGTCGATCAGCTCGCGCTGCGCGTCGGTCAGCGCATTGTGTTCGGGCGCGTAGTGCGGCAGCGTGTGCAGGAACGGACCGTCGAACAGGCGGGTGCGGGCGCCGGCCGCCTGCGCGCCGCGCAGCGCGAACGTCAGCGCGCGCTCGGTGGACGAGGCCGCGCGGGTGGTGCCGCCGATGCCGACGACGAACGGCCGGCGGTGTTGATCGAATGCAGTCAAGGGGCGCTCCTCGGGGATCGGGTGCCCGGCTCAGCACAGGCTTAAACACGGGCTTAAAAGCTGCATGGTAACGACCCCGCCGCCAGTCTGAAAACGACTTTTCGTTCTATCGATATGCCGCGCGGCCCGGTGAATCGCGTGCGCGGCGGCGCAGATCGATAGCAGAAATGCTTGGTTGGGAGCGCGGCGGGCCGTCGATATGATGGCTCCGTCTCCTCCATGATGTCTCTACTGACATGGGTTGGCCCCGCCGGCGCGAATGCAGGCGGGGCTTTTTTTTCGTCCGGGCGGCGTCTTCGATGCGCGCTTACTCGAATACCGGCCGGAAGAAGCTGCGCTCGTAGCTGACGATGCACCGGGTTTCTTCCGCGTACCGGAACGCGGCGAGGCACGCCTCGTCTTCCTTCGAGCGCTGCCGGTAGGTTTCGTAGGCGGCGAGGCTCGGGAACGAGAACATCGCCAGTGCGATGTCGCTCGCGCCTTCGGACGGCAGGAAGTAGCCGTGGTGCGTGCCGCCGAACTTCTCGACCAGCGGGATCCACATCTTTCCGTAGGTCTCGAACTGGTCCAGCTTGTACGGGTCGACGACGTAGCGAATGTAGCAAGTGATCATGGGCGTGTGCGAGCGGGCGAGGACGCTCGAGTCTGGATCGCAGGGATCGGGCTGTCAATCGGCCCGTCAATCGGGCAGGCGACGACCACGCGCGACGCAACTTTTACGACATTTTTTCTTGCGACGGAAAAGCCGGCGCTCATAGACTTCGGGCAACGAAGCGAAGGAGCCAAGCCATGTCGACATCCTCGGACGAAGTCATCGAACGCCTGCACGTCACGCCGCCGGCGCCACGCGCCGAGCGCGTCGTCGTGCGGCGCTTCGATCCTGCGTTCGACGGCTATGCGCTGCTCACCGACATGCTGCACCGTGCGTTCGCGCGGCTCGGCGCGATGGGCTTGAACTGCACCTGCGTCGACCAGGCCGAAGACATCACGCGTCGGCGCGCGGAGGCAGGCGAGTGTTTCGTCGCGGTCAGCGGCGGCCGCGTGATCGGCACGATGACGCTGTATGCGACCGATCCGGCGTCGGCCTGCTCGCTGTACCGCCAAGACACGGTCGCGAGCGTGCGGCAGGTCGCGGTCGATCCGGACTGGCAGGGCCGCGGCGTCGGCGCGATGCTGCTGTCGTTCGCCGAGCAATGGGCCGCGACGCGCGGCTATACGCTGCTGGCGCTCGACACGCCGCAGCCGGCGTCGCACCTGCTCGCGTTCTATCGCTCGCAGGGGTTCGAGATCGTCGACGTCGTGACGTTCACCGGCAAGCGCTACGACAGCGCGATCCTGTGCAAGCGGCCGGTCGCGATGCTGGCGCGGCGGGTGTCGCCCGCGTCGCAGATGGCGGTGCGCGTGGCGGCCGTGCGGCGCATCGCCTACGTGCTGCGGTCGCGCGTCGCCGCGATGGCCCGGGATGGCATGCGGGCCCGCCCGTGCGCGCGGATGGCGGCGCGCCGCGCCGCGGGCGCGGCCAGCTGGCGTTCGTCGCCGTGGCGCGCGCGGGTGCACGGGCGCATCGCGCTGAAGTAAGCGCCGGCGCTCGGTCGCCCGCGTCCGCTTTTACGCGATGTTTACGTTTCGCGTGACGCCTTTACCGCGATTTTCACGCGGGCCTGTCTAGGATGGTTGGTGTGGAATCCGATGCCGCGCACTTTGCCGCGGCACGAGGAGATCGCCATGTCCCTTGCTCCAACGACCGGTCATCGTCCCGACAATCTCGGGCAGGCGCGCACCGCCGCGCACTCGATGTTCGATCCCGCGATCGTGCGGCCCGCGCTCGCCGATGCGTTCCGCAAGCTCACGCCGCGCACGCAGTTCCGCAACCCGGTGATGTTCTGCGTGTACGTCGGCAGCATCCTGACCACGCTCCTCTGGTTCGCCGCGCTCGTCGGCCAGGCCGAGGCGCCGGCCGGCTTCATCGTCGCGATCGCGCTGTGGCTGTGGTTCACGGTGCTGTTCGCGAACTTCGCGGAGGCGCTCGCCGAAGGCCGCTCGAAGGCGCAGGCCGCGTCGCTGCGCAGCGTGAAGCACAACGTCGTCGCGAAGAAGCTCGCTGGGCCGCACGCGACGGCCGCCGTCGAGGTGATGGGCTCCACCGACCTGCGTCGAGGCGATTTCGTGCTCGTCGAGACCGGCGACACGATTCCCGCCGACGGCGAAGTGATCGAAGGCGTCGCGTCGGTCGACGAATCGGCGATCACCGGGGAATCCGCGCCGGTGATCCGCGAGTCGGGCGGCGACTTCTCGTCGGTCACGGGCGGCACGCGCGTGCTGTCCGACTGGATCGTCGTCGAGGTCACCGCGAACCCGGGCGAGGCGTTCCTCGACCGGATGATCGCGATGGTCGAAGGCGCGAAGCGCCAGAAGACGCCGAACGAGATCGCGCTGACGATCCTGCTCGTCGCATTGACGATCGTGATGCTGCTCGCGACCGCGATGCTGCTGCCGTTCTCGATGTTCTCGGTGGAGGCGATGAAGGCGGGGCACGTCGTGACGATCACCGCGCTCGTCGCGCTGCTCGTGTGCCTGATCCCGACGACGATCGGCGGCCTCCTGTCGGCGATCGGCGTGGCGGGCATGAGCCGGATGATGCAGGCGAACGTGATCGCGACGTCGGGCCGCGCGGTGGAAGCGGCGGGCGACGTCGACGTGCTGCTGCTCGACAAGACCGGCACGATCACGCTCGGCAACCGTCAGGCGTCGGCGTTCATGCCGGCGCCGGGCGTGACGGAGGAAGCGCTCGCCGATGTGGCGCAACTGTCGTCGCTCGCCGACGAGACGCCGGAAGGCCGCAGCATCGTCGTGCTCGCGAAGGAGCGCTTCAACCTGCGCGAGCGCGACATGCGTGCGCTGCATGCGGTGTTCCTGTCGTTCAGCGCACAGACGCGGATGAGCGGCGTCGACCTGCCGGGGCGCGAGATCCGCAAGGGCGCGGCCGACGCGGTCAGGCATTACGTGGAGACCCACGGCGGGCGTGTCGCGCATGAAGTGGATACGCTCGTGACCGACGTTGCGCGGCGCGGCAGCACGCCGCTCGTGGTCGCGGAGCTGCGCAACGGCGCGGCGCGCGTGCTCGGCGTGATCGAGCTGAAGGACATCGTGAAGGGCGGCATCAAGGAGCGCTTCGCGGAGCTGCGCAAGATGGGCATCAAGACCGTGATGGTGACGGGCGACAACCGGCTGACGGCGGCGGCGATCGCGGCGGAGGCCGGGGTCGACGACTTCCTCGCGGAAGCGACGCCGGAAGCCAAGCTGACGACGATCCGCGAGCACCAGGCGGCGGGCCGCCTCGTCGCGATGACGGGCGACGGCACCAACGACGCGCCGGCGCTCGCGCAGGCGGACGTCGCGGTCGCGATGAACAGCGGCACGCAGGCGGCGAAGGAGGCGGGCAACATGGTCGACCTCGACTCGAACCCGACCAAGCTGATCGAGATCGTCGAGATCGGCAAGCAGATGCTGATGACGCGCGGCTCGCTGACGACGTTCTCGATCGCGAACGACATCGCGAAGTATTTCGCGATCATCCCGGCCGCGTTCGCGACGACCTATCCGCAGTTGCGCGTGCTCGACGTGATGCACCTGGCGTCGCCGTCGTCCGCGATCCTGTCGGCGGTGATCTTCAACGCGCTGATCATCGTCGCGCTGATTCCGCTCGCGCTGAAGGGCGTGCGCTACCGGCCGCTCGGCGCCGCGCCGCTGTTGCGCCGCAACCTGCTGGTCTACGGCCTCGGCGGCGTGCTGCTGCCGTTCCCGTTCATCAAGCTGATCGACATGGTGCTGGTTGCGTGCGGATGGGCATGAGCGAGCCGGCCGTCGTGGTCGTCGTCGTGGACGACGACCGCTTCATCCGGCATTTCGTGCATGCGGCGCTGAAGGCCGAGCACATGCACGTGTGCGAGGCCGCGACGGGTGCGCAAGGTATCGCGGCGGTCGCCGCGCACCGTCCCGACCTGATCGTCGCGGATACGAGCGTGCCCGATGTCGGCGGCGTCGCGCTGATCCGCGCGCTGCGCGGCCAGTCGATCGCCCCGCTGATCGTGCTGTCGGCGCTGAGCGCGGAGGCCGACAAGGTCGCCGCGCTCGATGCCGGCGCGGACGATTACCTGACCAAGCCGTTCGGAGCCGCCGAGCTGATCGCGCGGATTCGGGCCCACCTGCGGCGCCAGGCCGGCGGCGGGCGCATCGGCGACGCACGAGTGTGCTTCGGCGACGTGACGGTCGACTTCGGCGACCGGCAGGTGCTGCGCGACGGCGTGCGCGTGCATCTGAGCCCGATCGAGTACCGGCTGCTGGCCGCGCTCGCGCATCACGCCGGACAGCTGATGACGCAGGACCGCCTGCTGAATGAAGTCTGGGGGGCCGCGCACGAGAAGGACCCGCACTATCTGCGGGTCTACGTCGGGCATCTGCGCCGCAAGCTCGAGCGCGACCCGCGCCGGCCGGCGCTGATCGTCACCGAGGCGGGGATCGGCTATCGGCTGGTCGGCGGCGCGTAGCGCGCAGTCGTCGAGCCGTCAGGCCGTTCACGGATTGCCGGTAGCGCCCGGCTCGCCGGCCGTCCGGCGCAACTGCGCGTCGAACTGCTGCACGCGCAGCACGACGCGCTGCGCGTAGCGTTTCGTGCCGCCGTTGTAGCGCACGAGCGCGGCTTCGATGTCGCCGTCTTCATCGTCGAGATAGCCGCGGAAGATCGCCGCGCCGATCCGCACGTTGGTCGCGGGATCGGACAGGTCCTTCACGTGCGCGACGAGATCGCGGTGCGACGCGGGCAGCACCTGCATGAGCCCGCGCGCGCCCGCGCCGCTGACCGCATGGCGGTCGAAGCTCGATTCGACCGCGATGATCGCGAGCAGCAGCGCCGGCGCGAGCCCGTAACGCTCCGATTCGGTCTGCACCGCATGCGCGATGGTTCGCGCCTCGGCGTACGCAACGTGAAAACGGTCGCGCAGCGTCGCGGCGATCGCGTCGAGCGCGGGGATGAACGTCGCGTCCGGCGCGCTGCCGGCGATGGGGGCGGCGGGCGTGACGGACGAGACCGGCGCCGCGCTGTCGGCGCTGGCGGGCGATGCGACGGCCGCCAGCGAAAGGGCGGCCGCGACGACTAGGACATTCAGTGGCGAAACCGGGCGCTTGCCCGGCGAGTGTGTTTCCTGCATGTCTGCGCATCGTTGTTCCGATGTGATCGACTGTACGCAGTCGCGCATTGCGAGCGTCGAAAGAATTGCGTGTGCCGGATAAAGACGCCGTAAAGACACGTGCCCAGGCCGGAAGGAACCCGAAGCATGTCGGCGGACTCGGCGGACGCGCCCGTTTCCGCACGGGCAAGTGCTCTTCATACGATCGGGTTGCGACGCGTGCCGGCTCGCCGTCGCGCACCAGCCCGGTGCGGCGCGAACCGATCTGACCCGATCGGACGCGGATTTGTCCGAAAGCGACGCGCGGCCGATGCGATTTCGCGCCCGCCGCAGCCGAATCCGCGGCACGTTGCTCCGCACAAGTTCTGCTCGCGATGTCCGCCAGTCAGGGCGACACGCGTTTTGCGCCGCCGCAAACCGCCCGCGCCGGCCGCGCCGACCCGCCCGGCGCGGCCGGACGCCGTCTTTCCCCCGTGTCGTATTTGCGCAAGCGTTTGTCGTAATTCGTCGGCAGGCCGGGGTTTTTTCTGGCAACTATGTAGGCACGCTGTGACACGCGTGAGTCCCCGCTACACGAGGAGAAGGTTTCGATGGATGCCCCCAAGGTCGTGGTCGAAGGTCTGTGCAAGGTATTTGGAAGCAATCCGCAGCAGGCGCTCGACATGCTCGCCGCCGGCGCGACGAAGGACGAAGTGCTCAAGCGCACGGGCCAGGTGGTCGGCGTGCACAACGTATCGTTCGACGTGCAGGAAGGCGAAATTTTCGTGCTGATGGGCCTGTCCGGCTCCGGCAAATCGACGCTGATCCGCCTCGTGAACCGGCTGGTCGACCCGAGCGCCGGCAAGGTGACGATCGACGGCCTTGACGTCGCGTCGGCGCGCCGCTCGGCGCTCACCGCGCTGCGCCGCAAGGACATGAGCATGGTGTTCCAGTCGTTCGCGCTGATGCCGCATCGCACCGTGGTGTCGAATGCCGCGTTCGGCCTCGAGGTCGCGGGCGTCGGGAAGAAGGAGCGCGAACGGCGCGCGATGGAGGTGCTCGAGCAGGTTGGCCTCGCGCCGTTCTCGCACAAGCTGCCGTCCGAGCTGTCGGGCGGCATGCAGCAGCGCGTCGGCCTCGCGCGCGCGCTCGCGGTGAACCCGTCGCTGATGATCATGGACGAGGCGTTCTCCGCGCTCGATCCGCTGAAGCGCAGGGAAATGCAGGATGTGTTGTTGCAGCTGCAGAAGGAGCAGCGCCGCACGATCATGTTCGTGTCGCACGATCTGGAGGAAGCGCTGCGCATCGGCAACCGGATCGCGATCATGGAGGGCGGGCGCCTCGTGCAGGTCGGCACGCCGCAGGACATCATCGCGAACCCGGCCGACGACTACGTGCGCGCGTTCTTCGACGGCATCGACACGAGCCGCTACCTGACTGCCGGCGACCTGATGCAGACGGGCGCCGTGCCGATCGTGTCGAAGTTCGATGCCGCGAACGTCGCGGCGACGCTGAACGGCAGCGCCGAATACGCGTTCGTGCTCGACGCCGAGCGCAAGATCCGCGGCTTCGTCACGCGCGACGCGATCGGTCAGGCCGCGCCGTCCGTGCGGCCGATCGAGAGCATCCGGCGCGATGCGTCGCTCGAACATGTCGTCGCGCGTGTGGTTGCGAGCCCGAATGCATTGCCCGTCGTCGACGACGACGGCTGCTACTGCGGCTCGGTCGATCGTGCGCTCATCCTGAAGGCCATCACGCGTTCGCGAGGCTCCCATGTCTGAAATGATTCCGCTCGGCAGCTGGGTCGACCAGTCCGTTCACTACCTGCTCGACCACGACGCGAAGACGTTCGACGCGATCGGTCAAGCGATCGAGGGTCTCGCGGCATTCGTCGAGCACAGCCTGCAGGCAATCCCGATGTGGCTGATGATGGCGATCTTCATCGGCGTCGGACTGTGGCGCGTGGGCTGGCGTTTCGCGCTGTTCACCACCGCGTCGCTGCTCCTGATCTTCGCGACGGGCTTCTGGGATCAGACGGTCATCACGCTCGGCCTCACGCTGTCGTCGACGATCATCAGCCTCGTGCTCGGCATCCCGCTCGGCATCTGGGCCGCGAAGAGCAAGTGGGTCGCCGCGACCGTGCGTCCGATCCTCGACCTGATGCAGACGATGCCGGCCTTCGTCTACCTGATTCCGGCCGCGATGCTGTTCGGTCTCGGCCGCGTGCCGGGGATCCTGTCGACGGTGATCTTCGCGATGCCGCCGGCCGTGCGCCTCACGAGCCTCGGCATCCGCCACGTGAACCGCGAGATCGTCGAAGCCGGCCAGGCATTCGGCTGCACACCGTGGCAGCTGCTGTACAAGGTGCAGTTCCCGAACGCGCTGCCGTCGATCATGCAGGGCGTGAACCAGACGATCATGATGGCGCTGTCGATGGTGATCATCGCGTCGATGGTCGGCGCGGGCGGCCTCGGCAACGACGTGCTCGCCAGCATCCAGCGTCTCGACATCGGCCTGGGCTTCGAAAGCGGCCTGTCGGTCGTGCTGCTCGCGATCATCCTCGACCGCATCACCGAGAGCTTCGGCCGCGCGCCGGGCACCGTGAAGGCGCCGCTGTTCGCGGGCCTCAAGCAGCTGTTCCGCGTCAAGGCCGCGCCCGCGCAGGCCTGACCGACCGGCGGCCGGCGACTTGTCGTTGTCCTTGTCCGGCCGCCTTCTCCGTTCCAGCACCGGCTTTTCGCGGCATCGGCCGCGGGGCTGACCGCCTGCAACCTGCTTGTTAGGAGAGCGATGTGACGTCCGCCGCCGCTGCCGCTTTTGCGCCCGCCGCCTGCGTTTCACCGGTTTCGTCCCTCGCGCATTTCGGCTTCCTGACGCTGCCGAATTTCTCGATGATCGCGTTCTCGAGCGCGGTCGAAGTCCTGCGCATGGCGAACTACGTCGGGCGCGCCGATCACTACCGGTGGTCGATCTATTCGCTCGATGGCGCGCCGGTGCACGCGAGCAACGGCATCGCGGTGCGGCCGACGCAGGCGCTCGACCCGGAACGCTTGCCCGACGTGATGATCGTCTGCGGCGGCATCCGCATCCGCGACGTGGTCGACGAGGACGCGCGCGCGACGCTCGGCGGGCTCGCCGAGCGCGGCCTGCCGCTCGGCGGCATCTGCACCGGCGCGTATGCGCTGATGTCGAGCGGGCTGCTCGACGGCTACCGCTGCACCGTCCATTGGGAAAACCTGTCGTCGCTGCATGCGGAGTTCCCGCAGGTGCGTTTCGCCGACGAGCTGTTCGTCGTCGATCGCGACCGCCTGACCTGCACCGGCGGCACCGCGCCGCTCGACCTGATGCTGAACCTCGTCGGCGCGCGCTTCGGGCAGCAGCTCGCCGCGCAGGTGTCCGAGCAGTTTATCCTCGAGCGCATCCGCAGCGCGACCGATCCGCAGCCGATTCCGGTCGACGCGCGCGTCGGCTTCTCGCGCGCGGAGCTGATCGAGGTCGTGCGGCTGATGGAGGCGAACATCGAGGAGCCGCTGTCGCTCGACGAGCTCGCGCGGCTCGTGCGGCTGTCGCAGCGGCATCTGCAGCGGATGTTCAAGGTCTACCTGAACGTGTCGCCGACCCACTATTACCTGACGCTGCGCCTGAAGCGCGCGCGCGACCTGCTGCGCACGACCGACGCGTCGATCGCGCGCGTGACGACGGTTTGCGGGTTCCATTCGCCGTGCCATTTCAGCAAGGCATACCGCGCGCAGTTCGGTCATGCGCCGAGTGTCGAACGCCGGCTGCCTGGGCGCTGAGCGGAGCCGATTTCTTACGGTCCGTGCCGCTGCCGGGATCGCAGCGCACGGCTTTGATCCACGATCCCGGATTTCATGCGAACGACAACACTTTGAGGAGAAGAAGGATGAAGCGACTACTGATCGCAGCGGCATGTGGTGTCGGGATTGCCGCCGCGCCGGCAACGGCTGTGTATGCGGCCGATCCGCCGGTGTGCAAGGCCGTGCGCTTCGCGGACGTCGGCTGGTCCGACATCGCCGCGACGACCGGCCTCGCATCGACGATGCTGCAGGGCCTCGGCTATGCGCCGACCAAGACGATCGCATCGGTGCCGATCACGTTCGCGGGGATCAAGAGCAAGCAGATCGACGTGTTCCTCGGCTACTGGTCGCCGACGATGGACCCGATCATCCAGCCGTTCACGAAGGCCGGCACGATCAAGGTGCTCGCGACGCCGAACCTGACCGGCGCGAAATACACGCTCGCGGTGCCCGACTACGTGTACCAGGGCGGCCTGAAGTCGTTCGCGGACATCCAGAAGTTCGCGGACAAGCTGAACGGCAAGGTCTACGGGATCGAGCCCGGCAACGACGGCAACGCGCTGATCAAGAAGATGATCGACGGCAACCAGTTCGGGCTCGGCAAGTTCAAGCTGGTCGAGTCGAGCGAGGCCGGGATGCTGGTCGAGGTGAACCGCGCGATCCGCGACAAGCAGTGGATCGTGTTCCTCGGCTGGGAGCCGCATCCGATGAACGTGCAGATGAAGATCGACTACCTGACCGGCGGCGACGACGTGTTCGGGCCGAACTACGGCGAGGCGAAGGTGCTGACGGCGACGCCGCCCGACTACGCGCAGCGCTGCCCGAACGTCGCGAAGTTCGTGTCGAACCTGCAGTTCACGACGGCGATCGAGAACCACGTAATGATGCCGATCATGAACAAGGAGGACCCGAACAAGGCCGCGGCCGCATGGCTGAAGGCGAACCCGCAGTCGCTCGACAAGTGGCTCGCGGGGGTGACGACGATCGACGGGAAGCCGGGGTTGCCGGCGGTGAAGGCGTATCTCGGGATTCACTGACGTAACGGGCGGTGCGCGCGATCGGCGCGCGTATCGGTGGCGGCCTTCTCGCTCGCGGCGGGAAGGCCGTTTTGCTTTTTGGGGGATCTTGGCGCGATTTCCATTCGCAAATTGCGCACGCTGGTTCAGTAGTCGGAATCCTGTATCGTCCTGAACGTTTCGCTTCCTTTTAGGCGCGACCACGACGTTGTCGGACAAAGACTCAACGGCCGCTAACACCTCGCAGCTCACGCGTAAGACCAAGATCGCATGCTGGCTGAAAAGGTCATTAAAAATTAGTGCTGCGAATTTCGTATTCGTCAGATTGATTCTTCGTTCTCGTTCGCGCAAATTTTGTGTGAAGCAATCCTCATCAATTCGTCGAGAAAGGAAATCCGGATGAAGAACGAGCAGACGGTATCGACTTACCCCTTCGCCACCATTGGCGCACTCACAGAACGCGGCGGTCGAGTGACCAAGGCAACCAGTAGCCTGGCTATCGCCGGGCTTGCCGTTGTCCGCGTTGGCGATGTCGTGACCTGCGAGGACGGCAGCGAGGCCATTATTACGGACGGTGCGGGCAATTACGCGGTTTCCGGCAACAAGCCGTTTGCACTAGTGGGCAGCCGATTGAGCAACGGCGACCTTATCGTCGAAACGCTTCAGCGGTTATGGGGAATTTCTGTTCAGGCTGCCGAAACAGTCGAGGGATTGTTCGACGCGGCTTATGTGCCGCCACCTTCGCCGCCGCGCTATCGGCTGGCGGTACGAGGGGCAACGACCGCGCGCGGTGGCGTGCTACGTAAGGCTTACCGGCAAGTGGGATACAGGTATTCGGCTCGGCATGGCTGGCGTCGTGGGTAATCAGGTTCACTATGCAGACGGCTCAATCGCACGAATCGTAAGCGGCCTTGGGCTGGCGGATAACGGAGACTTCGAGCCGCTGGCTTTCGTCGGTAGCGAGTTGGACAACGGCGACGCCGTTACCGACAGC
The DNA here is from genome assembly GCF_002097715.1 of Burkholderia ubonensis subsp. mesacidophila. Taxonomy (NCBI): domain Bacteria; kingdom Pseudomonadati; phylum Pseudomonadota; class Betaproteobacteria; order Burkholderiales; family Burkholderiaceae; genus Burkholderia; species Burkholderia ubonensis. Next base: position 2,857,460 of record NZ_CP020738.1, on the reverse strand, counting down.
CCGGAGCGCGAAGGGCTTGTATCCGCCTGCACCTTTGCGGTGGTGAAGCGTTCGACTGTTGTGCGCCAAGGGGAGGGCTCATGATTCGCTATTTCCTTGCCAAGGGCGATCGTGGCGGCAGCGCGACGATCACGGAAGGATTGGTGGACGTCACCTGTTCCGATCCGCCGCCATGCGTGCAGATCGCGACGCTTTACATGAAAACCTACTGCACAGCCTGCAAGCAGGAAGGGTTTATCGCACCGAATGGACCGCGCTGGCCTGGTACCGGGTCAAATGGCGAACCTTGGGCACTGAGCGGCGACATCAACGTCTGTGGTTGTAATCCGTCGCCCGTCTTTTATGCCGAGCGTGGCATGAGCATGTCCTTCACGGCTGAGCAGGTTGCGGGGTTGACGGGGCAAAGGAAAAGCGATTTCCGTTCTGCGTCGGTAAATGGCGTCGAATACGGCGAGCGATATTTTCTGAGCGATGCCGATAGGGGGCGACCACTATCCGGCATCCGATATCGCATACGGACTGCATCGGGGCGAATTTTCAGCGGCGTCACAGACTCATCCGGTCACACGCAACGTGTGGAGACAGGCAGTGCGGAAACGCTACAAGTCGAGATCTCGCTGGAAACGTAACTGTTCGGCGCGTGTGGCTATTGTTGATTTCGCGCTAAACATGGCGGCGTAATGAATTGACGTTGGTCGGGTCATGCCTTTGAGAGTTAATGGGGTCGTGGAGTTGGATAAATGGAAGAATTTGATGTCAACGATGATGGTGAATGGTTTCTTGTCCATTCTGGTGCTGTGACTAACACAAATCCGGGTTCGGTTGTAACTGTATTGATTAATACTGAACGGATATGTGAAAATATGACGAACAGACAATTCAGGGAAATGGTTCTGAAAATGCGAGATAAAGCTGTCTCGCTCGTCGAAATTAGGCTCGAAGATCTGCGTCGATGGTCTGCTCGTGATAAGACTCGAGTGCAGCAGTGGTTTGGTAGAAGTGACGAAGGTACGCGAATCAGATTGACTCATGGTCTAACTGCAATTGTTGGTGCGTTGAAGGAGTTGACGGGATTCAACTTCACCCGCTGGGACAGTGGGCGATACGCTTACATAGGTTGCGTTCCCAATCCCAACACATCAGGCGTTGTGGCATCTGTTTGTGCTCCCGATACTGCGACTCATACGATTGCAATCCATCCGGATTTTTGTACAATGCGCGATTTTTCGTGGGAAAAGGATTCGATTGTTTCGACGTTGATTCATGAGGTCAGTCATTTTCGCGACACCATGGGCACGAAGGATCATCGATACTATATGAATGAGTGTGTAAATTTTGGTTCGGAGGATCCCGATCTTGCTATTAATAACGCAGATAGTGTGGCTGGGTATGTTATCTATAATGAATAAAATAATTGTCGTCCTGTGCCTCCTTGGTTATGGCTCCTCGTTTGCGTGCACTGCGAGTGAGAATTTTGATATCTATTTTCCGAGAAATAGTGCGAACGTGCCGGGCGACGAAATCATTCGACTCGCGAGCTGGGTGATTGATAAGAATATTGCTTACGCTAACCATAAGACCAAGGAAGTGACGCTGGTCAGTGGCCACGCCGAAGAAGACGAGCGTCGTCCACAGGAACTTGCCAAGTTGCGTCTGGAGGCCGGAAAGGCACTGCTTGAACAGTTCAGGTTTCTACGTGGAAATGTGAAAACGAGCGTGCGTGTCTATACGCATCGAGACGTTGATAATGGACGGCGTGTCGAGATTTCATTCGAACCAGATTGCCCGAACAAGTGTTGTACCGGCGAATAGTCTTGGCGGTACGCCGCTGCAACCCGATTTGTGACCACATACGAGCATGCTTGGGAAGCTCGCGCACAATCGTGTTCACCTCACAGCTGCTTCGTCGCAGCCGGCACGTCGAACACGCGGTCGAACGCCCACTGGAACACGAACGCATAGCAGAAGAAGAACGCAAACAGCCCGAGGTCGACGAGGAACGCGTCTAGCCACGAGATCTTCAGCCACCACGCGACGACCGGCACCAGGATGAAGATCAGCCCGCCTTCGAATCCGCACGCATGAATGATGCGGCGCCCGAGCGTCCGGGTGCGCTGCAGGCGCGTCGCTTCCCACCGTTCGAACAGCGTGTTGTAGACCATGTTCCACAGCAGCGCGATTGCGGACATCGTTGCCGACAGCGCGCCTGAGTAAACGAGGCCTTGCCCGAAGAGCGCGGCAATCGCGGGCGAGATGCAGGCGATAGCGATCGCCTCGTAGAGGATTGCCTGCGTGATCTTGCGGGGTAGGCCTTGCACGATGCGTCTCCGTTCCGACGAAAAGGTGGCGCGGCACGATGCCGCGACGCCTCGCCAGACTAGGCGCGTTGCGCGCCGGGTTCAATTCACCTAATCTCAACCGGATTGAATCGAACTCAACCCGGATCGCGTCCGGCTTGCCCAGCCCGTGTTCTCGAAAATTCCCCTGACCGCGTTGCGTGTATTCGAATCGTCGGCGCGCCTCGGCACGTTCAAGGCCGCCGCGCAGGAGCTGTCGGTGACGCCCGCCGCGGTGTCGCACCAGATCAAGTCGCTTGAAAGCCGGCTCGGCGTGCTGCTGTTCGAGCGCGACCCGGGCGGCGTGCGGCTGACCGGCGACGGCGAGCGCTTGTTCCGCGCGTGCCACGACGCGCTCCTCGCGCTGAGCCGCGGGCTCGACGCGGTGCGGCCCGAGCCGGCCGAGCGCACGCTCGTGCTGACCACGACACCCGCGTTTGCGTCGATGTGGCTAATTCCGCGTCTCGGCCGCTTCCAGCAGGCCGATCCGCCGCTGCACATCAAGGTCGAGACCGGCAACGCGCTCGTCGATCTCGAACGCGACGCGCGCGTGGACCTCGCGATCCGCGCGAGCGCGCGCGACTTCCCGGCGCTGTTCCAGCACGAACTGATCGACGAGTATTTCGGCGCATATGCGGCGCGCGGCTTCGACGCGAACCGCCCGGATGGGCGGCTGGACCTGATCGAGATCGCCTGGGAGAGCGCCGTGCCGCTGCCGGTCGACTGGCCGTCGTGGTGCCGGGCGGCCGGCAGGACCGAGTGGCTGCAGCGCGCGGTATTCCGGCATTACGACGACGAACACTACGCGTTGCAGGCCGTGCTGCACGGGCAGGGTGTCGTGCTCGCCAGTTCGGTACTGGTGGCCGAGCACGTCGAACGGGGCGCGCTGACGCCGATCGAGCCGTCGGTGCGGCTCGCGGGCACGCGCTATGTCGCGCTGTGCCGGCCGGGGCGCGAGCGGCAGCCGCGGGTCAGGCAGTTTCTCGACTGGCTGGACGACGAACTCGCGCAGACGCACGCGGCGATCGGGCGGATGACGCGACGCGGTTCGCCGGCGCATGGCGCGCGAAGCACCGATGCGTGTTGCCGCCGCTAGACCGGAATCGACCCGCCCCGTATCCGTATCCCGAGCCGCACGACCCCGATCACCGCATTCGACAGCCACGTCAGCCCGCGCGGCATCCCGCGCCGGCGGATGTCGAGCAGCAGCACGATCCGCACCTCGCCGCTGTCGTTCCACACCTCGTGCTCGAACGTGTCGTCCCACAGCAGGAATCGGCCTTCGTCGAGACGGTATTCGCGGCCATCGACCTTCAGCACCGCGGCGGGCGAGCCGTCCGCGCGCCTGGGCATCTTCAGCACGAGATAACCGCGCAGGATGCCGCGAAACGGGCCGCGGTGCGGCGGGATGTGCTTGCCGGGCGCGAGGAACGACAGCGACGCGGACAGCACGTCCGGCGACGTGGCGACCAGCGACGCGACCGTCGGGCAGCGCGACAGGTTGCGCGGAAACGGCTGCCCGTAGGCCTGCATGATGAACATCCGCCAGTCGCGCGCGTCGTTCGCGGAGATGTCGCGCTGCTCGCGCATGATCTCGTGAAAGCGCGGGATGCGCGGCAGGTCGCGCGCGACCGCGAGCGCTTCCGCGCGGATGGCCGGCCACGCGCGAACGAAGCGCTCGGCGTCCGGAAAGGCGGCGGCGTCGAGCACCGCTCCGCCGTCGATGTGGCGGTCGTAGAGCGTACGGAGCAGGCCGGCAGCGTACTCGTAGGCGGCGGACATGGTCGGTCGGGCGGCAGACGGGGCGATGGACTGCGGACAGTCTGCCTGAAGCCTCCGCTGGGTTAGGTTACGTCAGGTTACACCCGCTGACGAAAAGGTGACGGAAGCGATCAAGCGCCCGCCGGCCCGCCGCCGTCGACACCGCGCCGTCGAAACCGGTCAATACCGCGCATCCTTGGGTTTGCCGCCTTTCGGCCAGTCGTGGATCTTGTCCGGGAAATCCGGGCGCGGCCGCGTCGTGAACCACGCGGCGACGTCGACCGCGTCCTGGTCGCTCAGCCCGCCTTGTCCGAGCGGGAAGCGATTGTGCGACCCGATCGACATGTTGTTCTTCACGAACGCCGCGGCGGTGTAAAGGCGCGCCATGCCGGCCCCGATGTTGAACGACTGGTCGCCCCACAGCGGCGGATAGATCGGCGTGCCGTCGGCGCGCCGCGTCCCGGCGCCGTCCGCGCCGTGGCAGGACGCGCATTGCGCGGCGTACAGCGCCTTGCCGTGCGTCAGGTCGGGTTTCAGCGCGGTGTCGATCTTGCCGACCCCGCGCCCCGGAAGCTTGTCCTTCGGGTGCGCGCCGGCCTGCATCCAGTCGAAGTACGCGACCATCGCCTTCATGTCGTCCGAATCGACCGGCAGCGGCGTGCCGTTCATCGAGCGCCGGAAACAGCCGTTGATGCGATCCGCCAGCGACAGCACCTTGCCGGCGCGCGGCGCATAGCTCGGGAACTGGGCGGACAGGCCGAGGTACGGCGACGCGAGCGCGACGGTGCCGCTGTTCAGGTGGCAGCTCGCGCAGTTGAGCGACGCGCCGACGTGGTTCGGCAGCAGCGCTTTCGTGTCGAGATTCAGGCGCATCCCCCGGATCAGTTGCGCGGCATTCGGCTGGTCGGGCAGCGTCGCGAAACGCGGGGTAGGGAACGAGGACGCATCGCCGTTGCCGATGGCCAGCGTCCGGCGCATCTTGGCGACGTCCGACGCGAGGATCGGATCCTCGCGGCCGCCCCATGCGGAACGCACGAACGTCAGGATCTCGGCCAGCTCCTGGTTCGAGAGCGGGTTGAACGCCGGCATCGTATAGACGCGCGGATGGGCGCCGGTCCGTGGCGATGTCCATCCAGTCAGCACGACGTGAATCAGCGAGGCCGGATCCTTCGACAGCACCGCGGGATTGCGGGACAACGGCGGAAACACCGGCGAGAACCCGCCGCCGTCGGCCTGATGGCAGCCGATGCAGAACTGCGCATAGCCGAGCCCGCCCTTCGACGCGTACAACGCGTCGGGCACGCTGCTCGCCGGTTCGCCGCGCATCGGTGCCGCGGCGGCCTGCCGGTCCGCCGTCAGGTTCGGCAGCGATTGCAGATAGACGCCCACGGCGGTGAGATCGGCGTCGCTGATGTACTGCGTACTGTGGTGCACGACGTCCGTCATGCCGCCGCTGGCGATCGCATAGCGATTCCTGCCGGTCTTGAGGAACGTGACGAAATCCTCGACGGGCCACAGCGCGCGCAGGTTGACGGCCCGCCACGACTCGACCGTCGCGCCGGACAGGTAGAGCGGCCCGTTGCCGCCGGACTCGGACATGGCCTTTTCCTGGAACGCGAGGCCGCGCGGCGTATGACAGGCGCCGCAATGCCCCGGGCCCTGGGTCAGGTAGGCGCCGCGGTTCCACGTCGCGTCCTTGGCCGGATCGGGCCGATAGGGCGTGTCGTCGAGGAACAGCACGTTCCACAGCGCCAGCCCCCAGCGCTGGTTGAACGGCCATTTGATGCCGAGCGGCTTGTTCGCCTGCCTGACCGGTGCGACGCCCTGTTTCAGGTACGCGAAGAGGGCGCGCATGTCGTCGTCGCTGAACTTCGCGAAGGACGGGTAGGGCATCGCCGGATACAGGTGATGGCCGTCGGCCGCGACGCCCTTGCGCATCGCCCGGTCGAATTGCTCGAACGTGTACCGGCCGATGCCGGTCGCGTCGTCGGGCGTGATGTTGGTCGAATGGACGGCGCCGAACGGCGTGCTCATCGACAGGCCGCCCGCGAGGGGCCGGCCGTTCGGCGCGGTATGGCACGCGACGCAGTCGGCGATGCGCGCGACGTATGCGCCTTTGTTCAGCAGCTCGGCATCGCCGGCCTGCGGGGCGGCCGACGCCGTGGCCGGGATGAGGTGGAACAGTGCGGCGATCGATGCGGCCGCTGTGAGGAAGGTCCGAATCAAACTGCTTGTCGATGATTTCATGGCGTGTGGAAATTTATTGTTTTGCGCAACGATTCATCGTATCGCCGCGGGCCATGGCACTTTCCTGACGGGAATCAAGAAGCAGCCGATCGGTCGTGGAATGCCTGTTCAATCAACTTCGCATCGGCGGCAGTGCGCAAGAATGTCGCATCGCCTGCCGTCGAGCGTGCACTAGAGTCGATGTCGTACCCGCAGAGGCGACGTCGAATCATGGCCAAGAAATTTCCGTTGCATCCCGTTCACCCGGAAAGAATTTGCTGGGGCTGCGACAACTACTGCCCGACCCAGTCGATGCGTTGCGGTAACGGCTCCAGCCGTACCCAGCATCCCGCCGAGCTGCTTGGCGACGACTGGTATCAGTACGGCGACTGGGGCATCGAATGTCCGGACGCGCCGGCCGAGACAGGTTGACGCAGGCTCTCTTTTCTTGATCGGCATCAGGGTATTCAAACGGCGGACGGAACATCATAAAAAAGATGCACGAAATAAGCATCTTGAAGCGGGCGAGATGCCTGGCCGAGTGGAACGCACGTTCCACCGCCGTCTTCGCCGACCCGCGCCCCACGATCAAAAAGGAGAAAACCGTGTTTTGCTACCAATGCGAACAGACTGACCGGACCGGTGCGCGGCCCGGCTGTGCGTCGGCGAAGGGGAACTGCGGCAAGGACGCGACGACGGCCGACCTGCAGGACCTGCTGGTTCATGCGGTGAAGGGCATCGCGCAGTACGGCGCGCTGGCGCGCGGCATGGGTGAGCCCGACCGCGAGGCCGACCGGTTCGTGCTGTACGCGATGTTCACGACGCTGACCAACGTGAACTTTCATGCGGCGCGCTTCGTCACGCTGCTGCGCGAGGCCGCGCAGATCCGCGATCGGGTGAAGGGCGTATGCGAGGCGGTCGCACGGGACACGGGCACCGCGTTGCCGACGCTGTCGGGGCCGGCAACGTGGCAGCCGGCGGCGGAGCTGGCCGGCATGCTGGAGCAGGCGGCGAAGGTCGGCATCGAGGCAGGCGCGGACAAGGTCGGCCCGGACATCATCGGCCTGCGTGCGCTGGTGGTCTATGGCCTGAAAGGCGTGTGTGCGTATGCGCACCATGCGCAGGTGCTCGGCTACGAGAGCGACGAAGTGTATGCGGGCGTCGAGGCGGCGCTCGAATTTCTTGCGAGCGATCCGGACGACGTCAACGCGCTGCTGGCGAAGGCGCTCGAACTGGGCCAGCTGAACCTGAAGGTGATGGAGCTGCTCGACAGCGCGAACACCGGCCGCTTCGGCGCGCAGCAACCCACCGCGGTGCGCGTGACGCCGGTGGCGGGCAAGGCGATCCTGGTGTCCGGCCACGACCTCGGCGACCTGCATGCATTGCTCGAACAGACCGCGGGCACCGGCATCCAGGTCTACACGCACGGCGAAATGCTGCCGGCCCATGCGTACCCGACGCTCAAGGCATTCCCGCATCTCGCCGGCAACTATGGCGGCGCGTGGCAGGACCAGCAGAGCGACTTCGCGCATTTCCCCGGCCCGATCCTGATGACGTCCAACTGCATCATCGAGCCGTTGCCGCAGTACCGGCAGCGCATCTTCACGACGGGGCCGGTGGGCTGGCCGGGCGTGCGCCATCTCGAGCACCACGATTTCTCGATGCTGATCCAGGCGGCGCGGGCGTTGCCCGGCTTCCCGGCGACGGCGCCGGAAGAGACCATCACGGTCGGCTTCGGCCGGCACGCGGTGCTCGGCGTCGCGGACAAGGTGATCGACGCGGTCAAGGCCGGCCAGATCCGCCATTTCTTCCTGATCGGCGGCTGCGACGGCGCGGCGCCGGGCCGCAACTACTACACGGAATTCGCGGAGCAGGCGCCCGACGACACGGTCGTGATGACGCTCGGCTGCAACAAGTACCGCTTCAACCGGCACGCATTCGGCGACATCGGCGGCATTCCGCGCCTGCTCGACATCGGGCAGTGCAACGACAGCTATTCGGCGATCCGCATTGCGACCGCGCTTGCCGATGCGTTCGAGTGCGGCGTGAACGACCTGCCTCTGTCGCTGGTGATCTCGTGGTTCGAGCAGAAGGCGGCGGCGGTGCTGCTGACGCTGCTTGCGCTCGGCATCCGCAACATCCGTCTCGGGCCGACGTTGCCGGCATTCCTCACGCCGGGCGTGCTCAACGTGCTGGTGGAGCAGTTCGGCATCCAGCCGATCGGGGAGGCCGGCGCCGATCTCGCCGCGTCGCTGTCGCGCCAGGCCGCCTGACGCGCGTCGTAAAGGAATCCTTCGGATGACCTATCAGATCGAGATCACGACGCGCGACGGGCAGCCGTTCGGCTTCGCTTGCGAGGATGGACAGGACCTGCTCACCGCGGCTGCGGAGGCCGGCATCACGCTGCCGTCGCAATGCCGGCGCGGCAGCTGCGGCGCGTGTCATGCCACGGTCGCCGAAGGCGACTACGACCTGCAGGCGCACAGCGCCGACGCGTTGCCGGTGGGCCAGCCGGGCGCGATCCTGTTGTGCCGGACGACGCCGCGCAGCGACTTGCGCGTCGTCGCGCCGTACGACCACGCGAAGGTGCTGCTGCAGCCGGTGCCGGTGCGCATCGCGCGGATCGCGACGCTCGACATGATCGCGGACCAGACGATGCGCGTCGAGCTGCAGGTCGAGCCCGACGACGCGAACGGCTCGGCCGTGGAGTTCGAGGCCGGCCAGTTCGCGGAGCTGGAGGTGCCGGGCAGCGGCGTGCGCCGGCCCTTTTCGCTCGCCAACACGAGCAACTGGGAGGGCCGCCTCGAGTTCCTGATCCGCCTGCGGCCGGACGGATGGTTCTCGACGTACCTGCGGGATCGCGCGCAGCCGGGCGATCCGCTGACCGTGCGCGCGCCGATGGGCGGCTTCGGGCTGTTCGCGGAAAGCCTGCGGCCGCGCTGGTTCGTCGCGGGCGGCACGGGGCTCGCGCCGATCCTGTCGATGCTGCGCCGGATGGCCGAGTATCAGGAGATGGTTGACGCACGGCTGTTCTTCGGCGTGAACCAGCAGAGCGATCTGTTCATGCTCGACGCGCTGCAGCAGTTGCAGGAAGACTTGCCGCAGTTGCGGGTGGATCTCTGCGTGTGGCATCCGCGCGATGACTGGGCGGGTTTTCGTGGCACGCCGGTGGATGCGTTGAGCGCGGCGTTGGCGGGGGCCGGGGTGCGGCCGGATATCTACGTGTGCGGGCCGCCGGCGCTCGTGCGGGGCGTGCAGGCTGCTGCCGCAGCGGCCGGCGTGCCCGACGCGCAGTTCGTGAGCGAGCGCTTCACGGCGTGAAGCGTGTGGGTGGTGACGGGCGCGTGCGCTGTGTGCGCTCCCGTTTGAGACATTGGCCGTGCGACAGGACGCCACAGGTACGCGGCTGTTTATGGATGTGTGTTGAAAATCATTGTCACATTAGTAAGGAATCCAAATGCTGAACGTCACCTCCGTTTTGATCAGTCTCGCTCCGATGTGGGCAATTTTGCTTGGCGCATCCTCGTTGGCCGCCTATCTGGTGTTTTGGCGTAAGGTAATCAAATGAATGCCGCGGGACGTGCTGTCGATGAACCGATAAAAAACCCTCGCAACCGTTCGGCATGCGAGGGTTTTATCGCGCAGTACAAATGCTGAATCAGCGCCGATCATCCTCGAGATATGCGCGGACCACGTCGACAAACGACGTATCCCCCTTCAACCCGAGCGCTTCCGCACGCGACGTATCCCACCGTCCCGGCCAGCTTCCGGCGATCTTCTCGACGCGCTCGTCCGGCGCGCGACGGATCGGCTTCACGACCTTGTCGCCCGCGACCTCGCGCAGCGCGGCGATCATCTCGTCGACCGTCACCGAAATCCCCGGCAGGTTGATCACGCGCTTGTTGCCGAGCCGCGCACCGTGGAACTAGCAGCCCGCGACGAGCGCGTCGATCGCGCCGCCGGCGCTCGTGCGGGGCGTTTTGGAGACTTCCGCGGAGGTCGCTTGCCGGCCCTCCTGCGTCATGCGTCTCGCACGTGCAAGGGTCCGCTATCCAGTCATTGACGCAGGTCGCGACGGCGGCGACGTTGCGCGACCTGTTCGTTGCGCGCGACCGCTTTCGTCGAATGCGACGCGCTTGGCATCGCGTGACGGCGCCACAGGTTCGCAAGTGGCGATTCGTCCGATAAACATCATTGCGGCTCTACGGCTTCGGGCCGACGTCCGGAAATGGGGAAACAAAAGTTCCCGTTCCCCCGGGGCGACGCACATAATGCACATGGTTGCCCGCCAGTGAACGCCGAAGAATTGGGAGAGCCATGATGCGCTTGAGTCGAATTCTCGGACGTATCGTCCTGATCGGCGTGCTGCTGATCGTCGCGACTCCCGGCGTGCGAGCGGCAGATGGCGCAACGCTGGCCCAGGCGAGGGCGCGCGGCGTGCTGCGCTGCGGCGTCAGCGAAGGCATCGCGGGTTTTTCGTCGCGCAACGCGTCCGGCGCCTGGACGGGCATCGACGTCGATTTCTGCCGGGCCGTCGCGGCCGCCGTACTGGACGGCCCGGACAAGGTCGAATACGTTCCGCTTCGCGCATCGGAACGCTTCCCGGCGCTGCGCGAGGGCGCGATCGATCTGCTTGCCCGCAACACGACCTGGACCTTGCTCCGCGAGGGTGCGCTCGGCGTGCAGTTCGCGGGCATTCTCTTCCATGACGGCCAGACGTTCTTGGTGAAGGCGCAGGGCGCGCCGCAGACGCTCGCTGGCCTCAAGGACGCAACCGTGTGCGTCAAGAAGGATACGACGAGCCAGGACCATCTTCTTGCGTATTCCACAGCGCACAGCCTGAACCTGCGGCCGGTCGTGGTTGCCTCGACGACCGAAGCAAGTGCCGCATTGTTCTCCGGACGGTGCCGCGCGTGGACGAGTGACGCGTCGCAACTCGCCGCGGCGCGTTCGATTGCCCCTGGCGGCCCGTCGTCCTGGATCATCATGCCGGAGCGCATTTCCCAGGAGCCACTGGGCCCGGTCGTCCGCGACGATGACCCGAAATGGCTCGTTCTCGTACGCTGGGTCCTGATTGCGCTCGTGCGTGCCGAACAGCTCGGGCTCACGCGGGAAAACGTCGCGTTCCGGTCGCACGAAGCCGCTGTGCGGGCGTCGCTGGTTACCGACGATGATGTCGACCGTAGCCTCGACGTAGCGCCGGGCTGGATGCTGCGCGCCGTGCGGGCGGCCGGCAGCTACGGCGAAATGTTCGATCGCAATCTCGGGGCGCGCAGCCCGCTCGGTCTCGAACGCGGGGCGAACCGTCTCTGGACGCAGGGCGGACTGATGTACGCGCCGCCCCTGCGCTAGGAGACCCGGCACATGAGCGAACTCCAGATCGTCGTCGTGCTCGCCGTCTTTTCGGCGGTCATTCTCGTCATTGCGTTCGATCTCGTCGACATGGCGGTTGCCGCGCTGGTCGGCACTTGCCTGCTGGTCGCGCTCGGCATTCTGACCGCCCAGGACATCGCCGACGCGTTCCGCGGTTCGAGCGGACCGATGAGTCTGTTGTTCGGGGGAATGGTCGTCGCGCGCATTCTCGGCACCACCGGCGTATTCGATCTGGTCGGCGACTACTATCTGCGTGCGACCGGTGGCAGCGGCCGGAGGTTCCTGCTCCTGCTGATCCTGATCGTCGCGCCGCTGTGCGCGGTGCTGCCGAACGCGACGACGGTCGTTCTGCTCGCACCCGTCATCATTCGTGTCGCACGGGCGCTCGACGTGGACATTGCGCAACCGATGATCCTGGCCGCGATCGTCAGCAATTCCGCCGGCTTGCTGACGATCGTCGGCGATCCGGCGACCTATCTCGTCGGCAGTTCGGTCGGCATGACGTTCGAGTTTTATCTGCGCCATGTGAGCGTTGGCGGTTTCGTCGCGATTGCGATCGTCGTGCCACTATTGCCGCGGTTGATGCCGGGCGTGTGGAGTCTGCGACGCACGTTGCCGCCGGCCGGGACGTCGACGCGCATCGAGCGGCCGGTCTATGCGAGTCTCACGGTCGCGGTGCTGGCGGCGATGGTGGGCCTCTTCGTATTCGGCGAGGATCTGCCCGCGCCGATCGTGCCGCCCGCCGCCGCGCTCATCGCGAGCGCGCTCGCCTTGCTCGTCGGCTATGCGGCGCGCGTCGAGCCGACCGACAGCGTGTTGCGCGACGTGGACTGGAAGACGCTCGTGTTTCTGGCCAGCATCTTCTGTCTCGTTCAGGCGATCGTGAAGACGGGCATGCTCCAGCTCATGGCGTTGCGGCTCCATGACCTGTTCGGCGTCCAGCTCACGCTAGTCGCACTGACCTTGATCGCGGTGATCGGCATCCTGTCGAGTCTGCTCGCGAACGTTCCCGTCGCAGCGGCATCGATCGTGATGGTCAAGGGCTATCTGGTGGCTGCCGAGGTCGTGCCCGAGACGGCGCTGTCGACGCACTTCACGCATTGGCCGGCCGTCGCGATTCCGGTATTCGTCGCGATGATGTTCGGCGCGACGCTCGGCGGCAACGCGACACTGATCGGTGCATCGGCCAATATCGTGTCGGCGGGCATCTGCGCGCGCCAGGGCGCGCCGGTCACGTTCATGCGATTCCTGCGGATCGGGCTGCCGGTGACGCTGTGCCAGCTCGCCGCGTCGGCGCTGTACGTGATCGTGCTGTCGCGATTGATGAGATGAACGGCGTTCCGACATATCAATGACTTCGATCAAGCCTGTCGAAAATAATCGCGTCATGACGGCGAAGAATGCCATCGGAACTGGAATCGAATCAGTCGGTATACCTAGAATTTCTTGCGAGTACGCGAGTAATCGCGGCTCACGTCGCCGATTTTCAGACGGCGGGTAGCGCAACGCAGCACCACGCATGGAGCGCCGGAACGCGGTGGAGCATCGCGCTTATCGCGGTTCGTTCCGCGGTCCGCTCCGCGGGCGGACTGCCGGAGCGACCGCGCGCCGCGGCAGGCGTGACAGTGCGGGGGCCGCGCGTCGCCACGGAGAAAAGCAGTCATGTCTCTCCCTACGCTGGGTATCGAGGTTGTGCTGGCGGCGGCCATGGCATCGTTCGTGTGGTGGTTACATAACATGCACACGCAACGGCAATCGCCGGTCGGCACGAGCAGCGGCCCGGCAGGCCGGCATTCGCCGCGTCACGCGCGCGAGCGCAGTGCGCCGTTCAGCATGGCGGCGCCGCAATGCGCGGCACCACGGCGGGAACCCCGCGGCGAAGGATTCCTGGAGCATGCGGGTCTGCACATTCCGCCGGCGCTGCGTCGCGCGTCGGACGCGGCAGCCCGTATCCCGTGGTTCGGCAAGCGTTTGAAATCCGATCCGGATCATCGCCAAACGGCAACGCCGATGCGCGATGCGTTGGAGCGCGTACCGGTGGCAATCGTCGGTTTCAACGAGCGTGATGAAATCGTCTTTGCCAATGAAAAGGCGAGGGCGCTGTTCGGTTACCACGGCGATGCGTTGACCGGCGCGTCCGGTCGGATGCTGTTTCCCGACTGTCACGCGAGCGTCGAGTGCAACGTGCCGCCGCCGGTGCAGTCGATGCAATCGGTGGTGGCGAGACGCAGCGACGGAGCGGAATTCCCGGCGGAAGTGACGACGAGCGAGTGCTGCGTCGACGGCGCGCCGATCCGGCTCGCGGTCGTCGTCGATCGCAGCGACCGGGTCGAATTGCAGCGGAACCGGCAGGAGCTCGCGCATCTGACCCGCATCTCCGCGCTCGGCGAACTGGCGGGTTCGCTCGCGCACGAATTGAACCAGCCGCTGACCGCGATCCTGAGCAACGCGCAGGCCGCGCAGCACTTCCTGGACGCGGATCCGATCAACCTGGCCGAGGTGCGGGAGACCCTGAAGGACATCGTGGCCGACAATTGCCGCGCGGGTGAAATCATCCGAAAAATGCGCGCGCTCGTCCGCAAGGGCGACGTGGATCTGCAGCCGCTCGACGTCGGCGGCGTCGTCCGGGACGTCGTGCTGCTCGTGCATAGCGACGCGATCCTGCGCCGCATCCGGACGACGTTCGACATCGAAGACGCGCTACCTTCCGTGCGTGGCGACCGGGTGCAACTGCAGCAGGTCGTGCTCAATCTCCTGCTCAACGGATTCGATGCAGTGCATGACGGGCCCGCCGCGGATCGTGTCGTCACCGTGCGGGTATGGGCCGAGCCCGAAGGCGCGGTGCGCATCTGCGTGTGCGATCGCGGGCGCGGACTGACGGTCGACCAGTTCGACAGGATCTTCAAGCCGTTCTTCACGTCGAAGCCGCACGGGCTGGGATTGGGCCTGTCGATCAGCCGGACGATCGTCGCCGCGCACGGCGGCCGTCTCTGGGCGGAAAACAACGCGGACCGCGGCGCTTCGTTCCATGTCGCGTTGCCGGCAGGGGGCCCGGCGGAATCGAACCACGTGCGCCGGCAACCATGAACGATCCCGCTTCGATTGTCTTCATCGTGGACGACGACCTTGCGGTCCGGCGCGCGCTGTCACGGCTCGTCCGCTCGGCAGGCTACCGGGCCGAGTCGTTCGAATCGGGGCGCGCATTTCTCGCCGCGGCCGATCCGACGAACTGCCCCGCATGCCTGCTGCTGGATCTCCAGCTGCCGGACGTGAACGGACTCGACATCCAGCGCGAACTGAATGCGGCGCTGCCGATCATTTTCATTACCGGGCACGGCGACATCGGCACGACCGTGGACGCGATGAAGGCCGGCGCGGCCGACTTCCTGCCGAAGCCGGTTAGCGATACGGTCCTGCTCGACGCGATCCGGCGCGCGCTCGAGCGTTCGATGCAGATGGGCGAACGCCGCCGGGAGCTAGCGAGCCTTCAGGCGCGCGCCGGCCGCCTGACGCCGCGAGAGCGGGAAGTCATGGCGCTCGTCGTGACGGGCCGCTTGAACAAACAGGTCGCCGACGATCTCGGCATCACCGAAAAAACCATCAAGATTCACCGCGCACGCGTGATGGAAAAAATGGAAGCGGCGTCGCTGGCGGACCTCGTGCGTCTCGCCGACAAGCTCGGCATCGGCGCTTCGACATCCGTGCGCCCGGTTCGCTGAGGGCCCGCGCGGCGCATCGTCCGTCACAACGGTGGACCAAAGTCTTATACCGGTTTCGCTCCTCGCCTGATAGCCTCAATCTGCGGGATCGCTGTGACGCGGACAACGGCCGAATCCGGAATTCTCACAATGGGTAACGTCAAGCCATTCGTTGCGGTTGTCGACGACGATGAATCGGTGGGCCGGGCGATCAAGCGTCTGTTGCGATCTGTCGGCATCGGCGCGGACACGTTTTCGAGCGGCGACGATTTTCTGGACACGCTAGCGTCGATGCCCTCATACCGCCCCGCATGCGTGATTCTCGACATCCAGATGCCCGGGCTCAACGGACTCGAGGTGCAGCGGCGCCTCGACGGCACGGGGGTGCCCGTCATCGTGATCACCGCCTACGACGACGTCGCCGTGCGCGAACAGGCGCTCGCGGCCGGGGCGATCGCCTATGTGCGCAAGCCGTTCAACGATGCGCTGCTGATCAAGACCGTGTGCACCGCGCTGGGCATCGCGTCGCCGCCGTGAAGGCGTATCCGCGCGCCGGTGCCGCCGTTGCCATATGGGACCAAAGTCCCATTGTTCTTGATGTATGCGGCAACCACACTTGAATCCGACACCGTGCGGCAGATGCCATGGTAAATGGCGCGGGCTTGCACGATTGCGGGAAATCAACGGGAGTACGCATCATGATCGAATGCATTCGCAAGCTGGCCGGGATCTCGCTGCTGGCCGTGACGGCTGCCTGCTCGACCGGTCAATCGCCGTCCGCATCCGGTAGCGGAGGGGCGGATCCCGTTCTCGACCAGGATGCGCAGGCGGCGCTGGCGAACCTGTACGTCGCCACGCCCCAGGCGAAGGACGTGGCGGCCAAGGCCAAGGGCATTCTCGTGTTTCCGAGCGTGGTGAGAGCCGGGTTCATTGCCGGCGCCTCGCACGGCACGGGCGAATTGATCGAGGCTGGCAAGGTCACCGGATACTACGCGACGACATCGGTGACTTACGGCCTTCAGGCGGGTGTCCAGACATACGGCTACGTGATGATGTTCATGTCGGACAAGGCGCTCGACAACCTCAAGACGAGTTCCGGGTTCGAAGTCGGCATGGCGCCGACCGTCGTGATCGGCGATGCGGGCGCTGCCAGGAATCTGACGACGACCACGCTGCAGTCCGATATCTACGCGTTCATCTTCGATCAGAAGGGCTTGATGGCCGGGATCGGCTTGAGAGGGTCGAAGATTACCCGCCTCAATCGATGAAGCAGGCGTCCGTCGCCTGCCGCATGCTGGCGAACGGCGGCCCGGATTGCGATCGGAAGATTGGATGGAAGCGAGGCCACTCATGGAATTCGCGTTGCGGCGATCGAAGCCTCCACGGCCACGCAAACGTGGAGCGGCCCGCAAGCGGCGGCTCGCACCGTTCGCGATGGGTCTCGTCGCATTGACGATTGCCGGCTTCGCGTGCGCGCAGCAGCCGATCTTCTATCCCGCGAAGGGGCAGAGTGCGCAAAAGCAACAGACCGACACGGCGGAATGCCAGGTGTGGGCAAAACAGACCACGGGCGTCGATCCGGTTGCCCTCGCGCAGCGCGCCGCTGCTCCGTCCGCACAGCCGCCGTCGCAGGGTGGCGTGCTGCGAGGCGCTGCGGGCGGCGCAGCCATGGGGGCCGCAATTGGGGCGATCGCCGGCGATGCCGGCAAGGGCGCGGCGATCGGCGCAATCACCGGCACGGCCGGCGGCGGCATGCGCCGGCTTCGCCGGGAGCAGGCCGCTGCCCAACAGGAGCAAGCCATGCAGAGCAGCACCGCGAGCCAGCTGTCGACGTTTACGCGCGCCGTGACCGCATGCATGAACGGGCGGGGCTACACGAGCCAATAGCATCGGAGGCGAGCGGTGGATGCGGCCATGAACAATCTCGTACGTACGGCACTGGCGGCGACCTTCCTGCTGGATTGTGCAGGCGCATGCGCGGGCGATTTCGATGGAAGCAAGCCGTTGCTGTGCGCGACGATCGAGGCTCACGCATGCGATCCGGGCCTTTCCTGCGCGCGTGCGCTGCCTGCGGACCTCGGTGCGCCAAGGTTCCTGTCCATCGACTTCATCAAGAAGACGATTGCCGGGCCCGCGCGGCGCTCACCGATTCAATTCATCGAGAAAGGCCAGAACCAGATCGCCATGCAGGGCACCGAACTCGGCTTCGCGTGGACACTCGTGCTCGACACGCGCGACGGGACGATGACGGCGACCCTCGTCAATCGCGAAGACGCCGTGGTGGTGTTCGGAGACTGCACGGCGATGTAGCGTCGGGAACCGTCCCATGAAGCCCGCATCCCTCATTTGTTCGCTGCCGCTGCTCGCGGCCCTCGCCGTCTGCGCCGGATGCAAGAAGCCGGCGGCAATCCCGAAGCTCGGCGAGCCTGAAGTGACGGTCGTGACGGTCGCGCCGCGCGATACGCCGGTGGACTTCGAATTCACCGCGCAGACGCAGAGTTCGCACGAGGTCGAGATTCGTGCACGGGTGGACGGCTTCCTGGACAAGCGCACCTATGTCGAAGGGCAGATGGTGAAGTTCGGCCAGACGCTGTTCCTGATGGACCACAAGCCGTTCGATGCCGCGCTGCAGACTGCGAAGGGCCAGTTGGCGCAGCAGCAGGCGAGGCTCAACGTCGCGAAGGAAAATCTCGCGCGGGTCAGGCCGCTCGCCGCGCAGAACGCGCTGAGCAAGAAGGACCTGGACGACGCGGTCGGCAACGTGCAGCAGGCCGAGGCTGCGGTGATCGCCGCGCAGGGGCAGGTGCAGACGGCGCAGCTCAACCTCGGCTATACGACGATCAAGTCGCCGATCACCGGCCTGTCGAGCTTCGCTCGGCAGCAGGACGGCAGCTATGTCACAGCCACCGCCGCGGGGTTGCTCACGTACGTGTACCAGCTCGACCCGATGTGGGTGAATTTCAGCATTTCCGAAAACGAGATGCTCAAGCGCCGCGACGAAATTACGAGAGGGAAGCTGCGCTTTCCGCCGAACGACGAATTTGTCGTGACGCTCGTGCTGGCCGACGGCACCGAATTTCCGCAGCGCGGGCGGATCAACTTCGCGAACCCGGCATTCAGCACCGACACCGGAACGTTTCTGGTGCGCGCCGTGTTCGACAACCCGAACGGCACGTTGCGGCCCGGGCAGTTCGTGCGCGCGCGCGTGTCCGGCGCGCTGCGGCCCAGCGCGGTGCTGGTGCCGCAGCGCGCCGTCCTGCAGGGGGCCAAGAGTCACTACGTATGGGTTGTCGACAACGCGTCGAAGGCGCATGAGCGCGTCGTGGAAGTCGGGGAATGGCACGGCGACGACTGGTTCATCACCGACGGGCTGAAGGCCGGCGAGCGCGTGGTGGTCGACGGCGCGATACGTGTCGCACCGGATACGCCGCTGAAGATCGTCCCGGCGGCGGCGCCATCGGCCGCGAGCGGATCCGGCGTCGCCGCAGCCCAATGACGGGGCGGTGTCATGAACATCTCCCACTTCTGCATCGACCGGCCGATCTTCGCGTCCGTCATCTCGATCGTCATCACGCTGGGCGGCACATTGACGATGCTTTCGCTGCCGGTGGCCCAGTACCCGGACGTCACGCCGCCGCAGATCACCATTGCTGCGTCATATCCGGGCGCGAGCGCGGACGTCGTCGCCAACAACGTGGCCGCGCCGATCGAGCAGCAGGTCAACGGCGCGGACAACATGATCTACATGGAATCGTCCAGCTCGTCGACCGGCAACCTGACGATCAACGCGTTCTTCGAGATCGGCACCAACCCGGAACTCGCGCAGGTGGACGTGCAGAACCGCGTGAACCTGGCGCTGCCGCAACTGCCGCAATCGGTGCAGGCGCAGGGCGTGCAGATCCAGAAGAAGTCGTCCGCGTTCATGATGGTCATCGCGATCTATTCCCCGCAGGAGCGCTACGACGCGACCTATATCGCCAACTACACGAACATCTACGTGCTCGATGCGATCAAGCGCATCGGCGGGGCCAATCAGTCCGCCATCTTCGGCACGCCCGACTATGCGATGCGCATCTGGCTGAAGCCGGACCGCATGGCGCAACTGGGCATCACCGCAGCCGACGTCCAGCGCGCGGTCGCCAACCAGAACCAGCAGTTCGCGGTCGGGCGGCTCGGCCAGGCGCCGACCGGCGGCGCGGTCGAGCAGTCGTTCGCGGTGACGACCCCGGGCCGCCTCGCCGAGCCGGCCGACTTCGACAACATCATCGTCCGGGCCGCGAGCCAGGGCACGGCGATCGTCCGCCTCAAGGACATCGGGCGCGCCGAACTGGGGCAGAAGGACTATTCGATTCGCAGCCGCTTCCAGGGCAAGCCGGCCACGATCATCGCCGTCTATCAGCAGCCGGGCGCCAATGCGCTCGATGTGTCCAAGCAGGTTCGCGCGACGCTCGCGGACATGAAGAAGTCGTTTCCCGAAGGGCTCGATTACCGGATCGCGATGGATACGACGGATTTCACGCGCGCGTCGATCAACGACGTCGTGCATACCTTCTTCGAGGCGCTCGTATTGGTCGTGATCGTCGTGTTCGTGTTCCTGCAAAGCCTGCGCGCCACCATCATTCCGGTGCTGGCCGTGCCGGTGTCGATTCTCGGCACGGCGATGGGCATGGCGTTGCTAGGCTTCTCGATCAACATGCTGACGCTGTTCGGCATGGTGCTCGCGATCGGCATCGTGGTCGACGACGCGATCGTCGTGATCGAGAACGTCGAGCGCAACATGACGGTGCACAAGCTCGACCCGAAGGCGGCCGCCAAGCGGGCGATGGACGAGGTGGCCGGGCCGGTGGTGGCGATCGTGCTGGTGCTGTGCGCGGTGTTCGTGCCGGTCGCGTTTCTCGGCGGCATCACGGGGCAGCTCTACAAGCAGTTTGCGATCACGATCGCGATTTCGGTGGTGATCTCGGGCGTCGTCGCGCTGACGTTGTCGCCGGCGCTGGCCGCGCTGCTGCTCACGAGCGCGCACCACGAGAAGAAGGGCTTCTTCCGGTGGTTCGAAAACGTGTTCGCGCGGCTGACGGCCGGCTACACGCGCGCGGTCAGGTTCGTCATCAAGCGTTTCGTGTTCGCACTCGTCCTGTTCGGCGGCATGATCGCGCTGACGGTCGTGTTGTTCCGGACGATCCCGGGCGCGTTTCTGCCGCCGGAGGATCAAGGCTACCTGCTCGGCGCGGTCATCATGCCGGACGCGGCGAGCCTCGACCGCACAGGCGACGTGTCGCAGCGGGTCGCCGACTACTTCATGAAGCAGGCGGCGGTGGACAGTGTGACGACGGTCGACGGCTTCAGCCTGCTCGACAGCCAGAACAAGAACAACGCCGGCACGTTCTTCGTCGGCCTGAAGGGCTTCGACGAGCGCTACAAGTTCGCGAACATCCGGACGCAGAATGCCCGCGCCGTGCTGATCGATGCGTATTTGAACCTGTCCGGGATCAAGCAGGGGATCGTCGTTCCCGTCAATCCGCCGTCGATTCCGGGGCTCGGTACGACCGGCGGAACCGAGGTGTGGGTGCAGAGCAAGGGCGACGCATCGATCGCGCAGCTGGCCGGTGTCGTGGAGGAATTCGTGAACAAGGTGAAAGCGCGGCCGGAGCTGTCGGGCGTGACGTCGACCTTCAACGCATCGTCGCAGCAGCTTCTGGTCGATGTGGATCGCGATAAATCCGAGACGCTCGGCGTGCCGATCCAGGACGTGTACAGCGCGATGCAGACGATGTTCGGCTCGCTCTACGTGTCGCAATTCAACCGGGCGAGCCGGCTCTGGCAGGTCATCCTGCAGGCGGAGCCGTCCTACCGCCTCAAGCCGCAGGACCTCGACCAGATCTACGTGCGCAGCACGAACGGCAGCATGGTGCCGCTCAGGTCCGTGGTGACCTACCGGTACGTGACCGGCCCCGACCTGATCACGCGGTTCAACAATTTCCCCGCGGTCAAGATCACGGCCAATGCGGCGCCCGGCTACAGCTCGGGCCAGGTCATCGCGGCACTGGAGGCGGTGGCCGCGCAGATGCCGCCCGGCTACGACGTCGCGTGGAGCGGCGAGGCCTACGAGGCGCGCAAGTCGGGCGGCACGTCCGGCTTGGTGTTCGTCTTCGGCCTCGTGATGGTGTTCCTGATCCTCGCCGCGCAGTACGAGAAGTGGTCGCTGCCGTTCGGCGTGCTGATGGCGGTGCCGTTCGCGATGTTCGGCGCGCTGGTCGCGATCCTGCTGCGCGGGCTGAATAACGACGTCTACTTCCAGATCGGGCTGACCATGCTGGTCGCGCTGGCCGCGAAGAACGCGATCCTGATCTTCGAGTTCGCGGTGATCAACCGCGAGGCGGGCGCGTCGCCGTACGACGCGGCGCTGACGGCGTCGGAAGAGCGCTTGCGGCCGATCATCATGACCTCGCTGGCGTTCATCCTCGGCGTCGTGCCGCTGGCGATCGCGCTCGGCGCGTCGGCGAACAGCCGTCACTCGATCGGCACGGGCGTCATCGGCGGGATGCTCGGGGCCACGGCGATCGCCGTGTTCTTCATCCCGATGTTCTATTACCTGCTCGAGGCGCTGTCGTCACGCTCGCGCGGCCAGGCCCTGCCGCCTTCGTCGGCGGCAGGGCCCGGCTCGCCGCACACCGCGCCGTCCGCGCCTTGCAAGGACGACTGACATGCGACGCGCCGCGCTCTGGCGCCTCTGCGCGCCGGTCTTGCTGATGGGCTTGGGCGGCTGCCTGCTCGGCCCGGACTACGTGCGGCCCAAGGTCGACGTGCCGGTGTCGTTCCGGTTCGCGCCCGACGAGGCCGCGGACGTCGCCAACAGCGCGTGGTGGGAGCAGTTCCAGGACCCGACATTGAATGCGTTGATCGCGACCGCGCTGGCGGAAAACCGCGACGTCAAGGCGGCGTCGGCGCGCGTCGACGAATTCCTCGGGCAGTTCGTCAGCACGCGCTCGGCGTTGTTTCCGCAGCTCGCCGCCGGGTTCGACGCCGAGCGGCAGCGGTCGTCGCGAAGCGGTGCGATTCCGCTGCCGCCGACGGTGCCGTCGGTCTCGAACCAGTTTCAGGCGACCCTGTCGGCATCGTGGGACCTCGACCTGTTCGGCAAGGTCAGGCGCGAGACCGAAGCCGCGCGCGCCAACCTGCGCGCGAGCGAGGAAGCGCGTCGCGCGACGATCCTGACGCTGGTGGCGTCGGTCGCATCGTCCTACATCACGCTGCGCAGCCTCGACCGCCAGCTGGAGATCGCGAAAGCGACGACCGCGAGCCGCGCGGACTCCGTCAAGGTGTTCACCGCGCGCTTCAACGGCGGCGAAGTGTCGCAGATGGAGCTGGCGCAAAGCCAGTCCGAATACGAGGCGACGCTCGCGACGATTTCGCAGCTCGACACGCAGATCGCTCAGCAGGAGCACGCGCTGTCCGTGCTGCTCGGCCGCAATCCCGGCCCGATCATGCGCGGCCGCCCGCTCGCCGAGCTCGAGACGCCGGCGGTGCCCGCCGGGCTGCCGTCGGACCTGCTCGAACGCCGGCCCGACCTGCGGCAGGCGGAACAGAACCTGATCGCGCAGAACGCGCTGATCGGCGCGGCCCGCGCGCTGTACTTCCCGTCGATTTCGCTGACCGGGCTGTTCGGTTCGGTCAGTGCGCAATTCTCGAATCTCTTTACCGGGCCCGCGCGCGCGTGGTCGTTTGCCGGATCGGCGACGCTGCCGATCTTCACGGGCGGCAACATCACCGGGCAGGTCCACCAGGCCGAGGCGCGTCAGCAGGAAGCGCTTTACGCGTACCAGAAGGCGATCGAGGTCGCGTTCCAGCAGGTCGAGGACGCGCTGATCGGATTGCAGAAGTCGCGCGAGCAGCTTGCCACTCAGGCCCGGCAGATCGACGCGTTGCGCACGTACGAGCGGCTTGCCCGGCTGCGCTACGAGGGCGGCTACACGAGCTACATCGAAGTGCTCGACGCCGAGCGCACGCTGTTCAATGCGGAGTTGTCATATACGCAGACACGCAGCGCGACGCTCACGTCGCTCGTCAATCTCTACATGGCCATGGGCGGGGGCTGGGTCGTCACGGCCGAACGGATGACCGTGCCGCATGCCGCCGCCGATCGGCCCGTGGCCGACGAGGAGGCGAAGTGAACCGCGCCGGCCTGCTTGTCTGCCACGAATGCGACCTGCTCCAGCGGGACGCGCCGGTGGCGCCCGGCTGCGCGCTGCGCTGCCGGCGCTGCCGCGCCGAGCTTTACCGCAACCGCCTGGACAGCCTGGAGCGCGCGCTGGCGTTTGCCGCGGCCTCGGGCGTGCTGTTCGTCATCTCCAACCTGTATCCGATCGTCGGCCTGTCGGTCGGCGGGACGCTGGTGGAGACGACGCTCGCCGGCGCCGTGCGGGTGCTGTATGCGGACGGCATATGGCCGCTGGCCGGACTCGTGTTCGCGACCACGATCCTGATGCCGCTCACGCAGATCGCCGGCATGCTCTGGCTGCTGGTGCCGCTGCGGATGAATCGCGTGCCGGCGGGCGCGGCGCGCGTGTTTCGCATCTGCCATCTCGCGGCGCCGTGGGGGATGACGGAAGTGCTGATCCTCGGCCTGCTGGTGGCGCTGGTCAAGCTGGCCCATATCGCGAGCGTCGTGACGGGCGTCGCGCTCTATTCGTTCGGCGCGCTGATGCTGGTGCTCGCTGCCGCCGGCGCTGCGTTCGATGCGCATGAACTGTGGTCACGGATCGACGCGGCGCGGGGCGGTGGGAGGGACGGCAGCGGCGTGTCCGTGCCGCGCGGCGTCGTTACCGCCGCCGATTGCGGCCTCGCGCTGTGCCACGACTGTGGGCAACTCGCGCGCACGCCGGCGGATGCGCACGATCTGGCCTGTCCGCGCTGCGGCGCGGCGCTGCACGTGCGCAAGCCCGCGAGCGTGTCGCGCACGTGGGCGCTCCTGATCGCCGCGATGGTCCTTTACATCCCCGCGAACGTGTTGCCGGTGATGTACACGAGTTCGCTGTTCGGTGCGCAGAAGGACACCATCCTGAGCGGCGTCGTCTATCTGTGGGTGTCCGGATCGTGGCCGCTCGCGGTCGTGGTGTTCATCGCCAGCATCGCGGTGCCGCTGCTCAAGATCCTCGCGCTCGCGTATCTCGCGTCTTCGGTCCAGCTGCATTCACGATGGCTGCCTGAACAGCGCGCCCGCATCTATCGAATGGTCGAATTCGTCGGGCGCTGGTCGATGCTCGACATCTACGTGATCACGATGCTCGTTGCCCTCGTGCAGTTCCAGGCGCTGGCGACGATCAAGGCCGGTCCTGCGGCGATCGCGTTCGGAGCGGTGGTCGTGCTGACGATGTTCGCGGCGACGACATTCGACCCCCGCCTGATCTGGGACACTGGGGAGCAGCATCATGGGTGGCCCCGAGAAAACGCCTGACATGCCGGACATTCCGGAAGCCGTCGCCACGACGCGCTCGCGCTGGCGCATGCAACTCGTCTGGCTCGTGCCGATCGTCGCGGTGCTGATCGGCGGATGGCTGGCGGTGAAGGCCGTCATCGAACAAGGTCCGACGATCACGATCACCTTCAGGACCGGAGAAGGGCTCGAAGCCGGGAAGACGAAGATCAAGTTCAAGGACGTCGATATCGGCGTCGTCAGGTCGGTGGTGCTGTCCACCGATCACAAACGCGTGGTCGCGACCGCCGACATCTCCAAGGACGCGACGACGCTGCTGGTCGACAACACGCGCTTCTGGGTCGTGCGCCCGCGCATTGCCGGCGGCACGGTGTCGGGCCTCGGCACGCTGCTGTCCGGTTCGTTCATCGGCGCCGACGTCGGCGATGCGAAGGGCGCGCGCCGCGCGTTCACCGGCCTCGAAGCCCCGCCGGTTTTCACGAGCGACGAGCCCGGTCGCGAGTTCGTGCTGAAGAGCGCGGACATGGGGTCGGTCGACGTCGGCGCGCCCGTCTATTTTCGGCGGCTCCAGGTCGGACAGGTCGTGACCTACGCGCTCGATCCGGACGGCAAGGGCGTGACGCTGCGCGTGTTCGTCAATGCGCCGTATGACCGGTTCGTGACTGCCGATTCGCGCTTCTGGCACGCGAGCGGCATCGACGTCGCGCTGAGCCCCGACGGCTTGCGGGTCGAAACGCAATCGCTGGTGTCGATCATGATCGGAGGCATCGCGTTCGAGACGCCGGTCGATTCGCTCGATCAGCCGGTCGCGGCAACTGGCGCGCCGTTCACGCTGTTCCACGACCGGGCGGAGGCGATGAAGCGACACGACCGGATCGTCGAGAAGTACCTGGTGAACTTCACCGAATCGGTGCGCGGCCTGGCGGTCGGGGCGCCCGTCGATTTCCGCGGCGTGACGGTCGGCGAGGTGACGGGCATCTATACGCGCTTCGATCGCGAAACCCGCAAGTTCAGTATTCCCGTCGAATTCAATCTTTATCCGGAGCGTTTCACGTCGCGCTACCGGACGGGCGTAAAAGGCGGGCGCCTTTCCCAGCATCCCGAACAACTGGCGAACGTGCTCGTGGAGCACGGGCTGCGCGCCCAGTTGAGGACCGGCAACCTGTTGACCGGGCAACTCTACGTCGCGCTCGATTTCTTTCCGGATGCGGCGAAGGCGACGATCGACTGGGCCGCCAGCCCGCCTGAAATACCGGCGATTGCGGGGTCGCTGCAATCGCTGCAGGATTCGGTGACACGCCTGATGGCGAAACTCAACGGCGTTCCGCTCGACAAGATCGGCAACAACGCGCAACAGACGCTGGCAAGTGCCAACCTCCTGCTCAAGCAGCTCGACACCGTGGTGCCGCAGGCGCGCGATACGCTGGCGTCGGCGCATTCCGCGCTCGATTCGGCGAACAGTGCGCTGCAGCCGGGCTCGGAGCTGCAGCAGAACACCGGCGACGCGATGCGCGAGATCGCCCGCACGGCCGCGGCGTTCCGGACGCTGGCCGACTACCTCGAGCGGCATCCGGAAGCGCTGGTGAGGGGCAAGTCGGAGGGCCGGCCGTGAAACGCATCCATTTGCTCGTCGCCGTCGCGCTGCTCGCTGCACTGCTTGGCGGCTGCGGCAGCTCGCCGACGGCTCGCTTCTACACGTTGAGCCCCGACGCGACGCTCACCGGCGACGGCGCCGCCACGCCGGTTCATGTCGTGGTCAATCCCGTGACGGTGCCGGAACTCGTCGACCGTCCGCAGATCGTCACGCGGGTCGCCGGCAGTCAGGTGGCGCTCGACGAGTTCGCGCGCTGGGCCGAACCGTTGAAGACGGACATTGCCCGCGTCATTGCAGCCGATGTTGGGCGGTTGCTGGGTTCGGCGCGCGTGAACGTGTTCGATACGGGAACGGATGCGGCGCCGGCATGGCGCGTCCGCGTGGACGTCATGCGCTTCGAGTCGACGCCGGGCGATTCGGTCACGATCGAAGCACTGTGGGCGGTGCGGCCGCCGGGAAAGGCTGCGGCGCTCACGGGCCGTTCCGTCGCACGCGAGCCCGTGCAGGGGCCGGGCTACGACGCGCTCGTCGCCGCGCACGATCGCGCTCTTGGCTCGGTGAGCCGCGATATCGCGTCGGCTATCCGAACGAGCTTGCCGTAGCCAAGCGATTCGACGCGATCAACGCGCTTGCGCTCCCCGCGAATGTGCGATGAACCATTAAAAAACCCTCGCAACCGTTCGGCATGCGAGGGTTTTATCGCACAACGCGAACGCTGAATCAGCGCCGCTCATCCTCGAGATACGCGCGGATCACGTCGACAAACGACGTATCCCCCTTCAACCCGAGCGCTTCCGCACGCGACGTATCCCACCGCCCCGGCCAGCTGCCGACGATCTTCTCGACGCGCTCGTCCGGCTCGCGACGAATCAGCTTCACCGCCTCGTCCCCCGCGACCTCGCGCAGCGCGGCGATCATCTCGTCGACCGTCACCGAGATCCCCGGCAGGTTGATCACGCGCCTGTTGCCGAGCTGCGCACAGTCGAGCTCGCAGCCCGCGACGAGCGCGTCGATCGCGCCGCGCGGCGACAGCAGCCACAGGCGCGTCGAACCGGGCACCGGGCACACGCTTTCCTCGCCGTTCAGCGGCTCGCGGATGATGCCGCTCGCGAACGACGACGCGGCCGCGTTCGGCCGGCCCGGCCGCACGCTGATCGTCGGCAGGCGCAGCACGCGGCCGTCGACGAAGCCGCGCCGCGCGTAGTCGCCCAGCAGCAGCTCGGCGATCGCCTTCTGCGCGCCATACGACGATTGCGGGTTCAGCGCGGTGTCGTCCTGCACGACGTCCGGCAGCGCGCCGCCATAGACGGCCACCGAGCTCGTGAACACGACGCGCGGGCGATGGCCGCGCGCGCGGCACACTTCGAGCAGCGTGCGCGACGCGTCGAGGTTGATCCGCATCCCGAGGTCGAAGTCGGCTTCGGCCTGGCCGCTGACGATCGCCGCGAGGTGGAAGATCGCGCTCGTCTGCGTGTCGATCGCGCTTTCGAGCACCGCGCGCTCGGCGATGTCGCCGACGATCGACGTCACGCGCGGATCGCCGAAATCGCCGCCCTTGACGACGTCGAGCAGAACGAGCTCGGAGATGGGTTGCGTCCGGCCGTCCGCGCCGGTCAGCGCGCCGCGTTCGAGCAGCTTGCGCGCGAGACGCTGGCCGAGAAACCCGGCGCCGCCGGTGATCAGTACTTTCATATGCGTTGCCTCGTGGAAATGCGTGAATTACAGGTAAGGCGTCAGCCAGCCGAGGCCAGCGGACGTGCCGGCTTTCGGGCGGTATTCGCAGCCGATCCAGCCGTCGTAGCCGAGCGCATCGATCAGGTCGAACAGGTACGGATAGTTCAGCTCGCCGATATCGGGCTCGTGACGCTCCGGCACGCCGGCGATCTGGATGTGGCCGATCCCCGCGAAGTCGCGCTTGAGCTTCATCGCGAGGTCGCCTTCGACGATCTGGCAGTGGTAGCAGTCGAACTGCACCTTCAGGTTCGGCGCGCGGACTTCCGCGCAAATCTCATGCGCATCGTCCTGGCGGCTCACGAAGTAGCCCGGCATGTCGCGCTGGTTGATCGGCTCGACGAGAATCGTGATGCCATGCGCGAAGGCCGCCTGCGCGGCATGCGCGAGGTTCGCGACATAGGTCGCGCGATGGCGCGCGCGGTCCTGGCCCGGCGCGATCAGCCCGGCCATCACGTGCAGCTTCGTGTTGCCGAGCACGCGCGCGTAGTCGAGCGCGGTGTCGATGCCGCGCCGGAACTCGTCCTCGCGGCCCGGCAGCGACGCGATCCCGCGCTCGCCGGCGGCCCAGTCGCCGGGCGGCGCGTTGAACAGCGCCTGCGTGAGGCCGTGCTGGTCGAGGCGTTCGCGGATGTCTTCGGCGGCGAAGTCGTACGGGAACAGGTACTCGACCGCCTTGAAGCCGTCGTACGCGGCGGCGGCGAAGCGCTCGAGGAACGCGTGTTCGTTGTACATCATCGAGAGATTGGCGGCGAAGCGTGGCATGGCGGCAGATCCTGTCAGTGAAGGGGCGGGGGCAGCGCCCCCGCGTCGGTTAACGGTTGACCAGCCTGGTCGGCGTGAGCCACACGGCGATCGCGCCGATCACGAGCATCGCCGCCAGCACGTACATGCCGGACGACGTGCTGTGCGTGGCGTCCTTCAGGTAGCCGATCACGTACGGGCTCGCGAAGCCGGCGAGGTTGCCGACCGAGTTGATGATCGCGATGCCGGCCGCGGCCGCGCTGCCCGCGAGGAACGCGGTCGGCAGCGACCAGAAGAGGGGCGCGCAGGTCAGCACGCCGCCCGCCGCGATCGACAGGAACACGATCGACACGGCCGTATTGTGCGAGTACGACGCGGCGACCGCAAAGCCGGCCGCGCCCATCAGCGCCGGCACGATCAGGTGCCAGCGGCGCTCGCGGCGCTTGTCCGCGCTGTGGCCGAACAGGTTCATCGCGACGATCGCGAACAGGAACGGGATCGCGGACAGCAGGCCGATCTGCAGCGTGTCGGTGATGCCGGTCGACTTGACGAGCGTCGGCATCCAGAACGTCAGCCCGTACTGGCCGGTGACGAACGCGAAGTAGATCAGCGACATCCACCACATGCGCGGGTCCGCGAACACGGCCTTCAGCGAGTGGCTGTGCTGCTGCCGTTCCTGCGGCTGCGCGGCGATCTCGTCCTCGAGCAGCTGTTTTTCGCCGTCGCTCAGCCACTTCGCGCCGCGGATGTTGTTGTCGAGATAGAGCACGGTCGCGATGCCGATCAGGAGCGCCGGCACGGCCTCGATCATGAACATCCACTGCCAGCCGTGGAAGCCGGAGCCGCCGTGGAAGCGCTCCATGATCCAGCCCGACAGCGGATTGCCGAAGATGCCGGACACCGGAATCGCGGACATGAACACCGCGATGATCTTCGCGCGGCGGTGCGACGGGAACCAGTACGTGAGGTACAGGATCACGCCCGGGTAGAAGCCCGCTTCCGCGAGGCCGAGCAGGAAGCGCAGCACGTAGAACTGCGTGGGCGTCTTCACGAGCGCGAACAGCGCCGACAGGATGCCCCACGTGATCATGATCCGCGCGATCCAGATGCGCGCGCCGAGCCGGTGCATCAGCAGGTTGCTCGGCAGTTCGAACAGGAAGTAGCCGACGAAGAAGATCCCGGCGCCGAGCCCGAACACGGTTTCGCTGAACGCGAGATCCTGCGACATCTGCAGCTTCGCGAAGCCGACGTTCACGCGGTCGAGATACGCGACCACGTAACACAGCATCAGGAACGGCACGATGCGCCAGAAAACTTTCTTGTAGGTCAGGTCCAATTCGGCCGAACGGGCGGCCACGGTGGGCGAACGGCCTGCGGCCGCGTCGAGAGCTGTCATCGTCGTCTCCAATCCAATGATGGGGGGTGCCGGCGACGCGTACGGCGCCGGTCGTTGGTGTGTGCTGACGAAAAAGGCCCGCGCACACGGCGGGCGGAAATGGCGGGTTACCAGCGTGCGCCGAATGCTTGCCTGAGCTCGTCGAGCGCCGCTTCGGACAGCGGTTCGGGTTTCGGATCGCTCATCAGCCACAGGCGCGCCGTTTCCTCGAGCTCCTCGAGCGCGTACGACGCCTGCGACACCGATGCGCCCCACATCACCGGCCCGAGCCGGTCGAGCAGCACGCCGCGTACGCGGTCGGCAAGCGCGGCGACCTCGGCCGCGACCTCCGGGTCGCCGGGGCGGCGATAGCGGATCAGCGGGATGTGGCCGACCTTCATCACGTAATACGGCGTGATCGGCGGCAGCACGTCGGTGTCGCGCCACACGCCCGCGAGCGTCAGCGCGACCAGGTGCGTCGAATGCGTATGGACGATGCCGTTCGCTTCAGCGTTGCGCGCATAGATGCCGCGATGCAGCGTCAGCGTCTTCGACGGCCTGCCGCCCGACAGCGGTTGCCCGTCGAGGCCGACCTTCGCGATGTCGTTCGGGTCGAGCCGGCCGAGGCACGCGTCGGTCGGCGTGATCAGCCAGCCGTCGTCGAGCCGCGCGCTGATGTTGCCCGCACTGCCGACCGCGTGGCCGCGCGCATACAGGCTCGCGCCGACCGTGCAGATTTCCTCGCGCAGTTTCGCTTCGATGCTCATCGGCCGGCTCCGTCCAGTTGGCGCAGCGCCTTGTCGAAGAAGTCGACCGCGCCGAAATTGCCCGACTTCAGCGCGAGGCCGAGCGGCGCCGCGTCGATCGTCGCGGTCGCGGGCACGCCCGGATCGATCTGCGCGCCGATCTGCAGCGACTTCACGTCGAGCGCCTGCACGACCGCGCCGGAGGTCTCGCCGCCCGCGACGACGAACTTGCGCACGCCGAGCGCGCGCAGGCCCCGCGCGATCGCGGCGAGCGTGCTTTCGACGAGATGGCCGGCCGCTTCGACGCCGAGCGCCTGCTGGACGGCCTTCACTGCGTCGGGCGTCGCGGTCGCATAGATCAGCACCGGTTCTGGCAGGTGCGAACGCGCGAACGCGAGCGCCTGCTCGACTACCGGCTCGCCGCGCGCCGCCGCCATTGGATCGATGCGGAAGCTCGGGCGGTGCGCGCGCCATTCGGCGACCTGCGCATTGGTGGCCTTCGACGCGCTGCCGGCGAGCACGGTCGAGCCCCCGTCGATGCGCGGCAGCGAGGCGGCGTTGTCGCGCTCGGGCAGCAGGCCCGCGGTGCGGAAATTGGCCGGCAGGCCGAGCGCGACGCCCGAGCCGCCGGTGACGAGCGGCAGGTCCGCGCACGCTTCGCCGAGCACGTACAGGTCGTGATCGGACAGCGCGTCGGCGATCGCGAAGCGCGCGCCTTCCGCGCGCAGCTGCTCGATCGTCGCGCGCACCGCGGCGGCGCCGAGGCCGATCGCGTCGTAGCGGATCAGGCCGACTTTCGACGGCGTCTGCCGCTGCAGCACGCGCACGAGGTTCGCGTCCCGCATCGGCGTGAGTGGATGGTGCTCCATGCCCGACTCGTTCAGCAGCACGTCGCCGACGAACAGATGGCCGCGGAAGATCGTGCGGCCGTTCTCCGGGAACGCCGGGCAGGCGATCGCGAAGCCGCCGCCCGCCGCGTCGAGCAGCGCGTCGGCGACCGGGCCGATGTTGCCCGCGTCGGTCGAGTCGAACGTCGAGCAGTACTTGAAGAAGAATTGCCGGCAGCTCTGCGCGCGCAGCCATTCATACGCGGCGAGCGATTGCGCGACGGCGTCGGCGGCGGCAATCGTGCGCGACTTCAGCGCGACGACGATCGCGTCGGCGTCGAGCGCCGCTTCGCGCGTGGCATCGCCGGCGGGCACGCCGATCGTCTGCACGGTGCGCATGCCGCTCTTGACGAGCATGTTCGCGAGATCGGTCGCGCCGGTGAAATCGTCGGCGATGCAGCCGAGCAGGGGGCGGGAAACGGGTGCGTTCATGGTCGGGGCCTCGGCTGGATCAACGGGACGGCGGCAGCGTGATGCCGGGGAAGGTCTTGATCACGGCGGAATCGTCCTCGCCGCCGTGGCCGGCGCTCGACGCGCTCATGAACATCTGGTGCGCGGCGGCCGACAGCGGCAGCGGGAATTTGCTGCGGCGCGCGGTGTCGAGCACGAGGCCGAGATCCTTCACGAAGATGTCGACCGCGGACAGCGGCGTGTAGTCGCCGTTCAGGATGTGCGGCACGCGGTTCTCGAACATCCACGAGTTGCCCGCGCTGTGCGTGATCACGTCGTACAGCGCGTCGGGGTCGACGCCTTCGCGCAGGCCGAGCGCCATCGCTTCGGCGGCCGCCGCGATGTGCACGCCCGCGAGCAGCTGGTTGATGATCTTCACTTTCGAGCCGACGCCGTGCGCGCTGCCGAGGCGGTAGACCTTGCCGGCGATCGCGGCCAGCACGTCCTCGCATGCGGCGTAGGCGGCGGCCGGGCCGGACGTCATCATCGTCATCTCGCCGGACGCCGCGCGCGCGGCGCCGCCGGACACCGGCGCGTCGAGCATCTGCAGCCCGGCCGCCTCGATGCGCCGGCCGAGCGCGACCGCGAACTCGGGCGCGACGGTGGCGCTCGCGATCACGACGCCGCCCGGCTTCATCCGCGCGACCGCGCCGTGCTCGCCGAACAGCACCGTTTCGGACTGCTCTGCATTGACGACGAGCGTAACGACGGCGTCGCACTGCGCGCCGAGTTCGGCGGGCGTCGCGCATGCGATGCCGCCTTCGGCCGCGAACGCGTTCAGCACCGGCTCGCGCACGTCGCACGCGTGCACGCGAAACCCGGCGCGCAGCAGCGAGCGGGCGACGCCCAGGCCCATCGCGCCGAGGCCGATGACTCCAACATTTCGTGACATGGTCAACCCCGATCGGTTCGTGAGAGGAGGGCGGCGGGCCGCCGCGTTCAGCAGATGCCGGCTTCCGTTAGGGCCTGTTCCCGCTAATAACGGGCTTGCGCTGGCCGCCAGAAGGGCCGAGCGCGAGGATTGCGACGCAGCGAATACTGGACGTATTCGCAAGGAGCATGACGCGGCGATCGGCCCTTCTGGCGGCCAGCCCCACGAATGAATTTTTCCAAACAGGGGAACGTGCGTTGCCGGCCGTATTGCGGCGTCGGTCGTCGCTTGTTTGGCTCGGCCAAACGGCGCTCCTCCTCCTTGCACTACGACCGGCAACGCACGTTCGCAAGCCCGTTATTAGCGGGAACAGGCCCTAAGCGGCGGGCGGCGTTGTACATGTGCGTGCGGGCGGCGTTGCGCGCCGCCATCGGGTCGCGCGCGCGGATCGCGTCGGCGATTGCCGCGTGTTCGTCGCGAACCTGCCGCGAGAAATCCTCGCGCGTCGCCTCGTTGCCGCGCGTGACCTTCACGCCCGCTTCGAGGTACTGGTTCAGGAACTGCAGCGTCTTCAGGAAATACGGATTGCCGGTGACGGCCGCGATCGTGCGGTGGAACGCGACGTCCTCGGCGACGCCGTCGCGGCCTTCGGCCACCGCGTCGTCGATCTTGCGCAGCGCGTCGTCGATGTCGGCCATGTCGTCTTCGGTGTGATGCAGCGCGGCTTCGGCGGCGACTTCCGCCTCGATTGCGCGACGCACCGCGAGCAGGTGCGGCAGCGAGGTCGCCTCGACCGCTTCCGCGTAGTCGATGCGCAGCGGCCGGATCGCGCCGTGCTGGTTCACGTATACGCCGCTGCCCTGGCGCGGCTCGACGACGCCTTCGTTCTTCAGGCGCGAGATCGCCTCGCGGATCACGGTGCGGCTCACGCCGAATTCCTGCGCGAGCACGGCCTCGGTCGGCAGCTTGCCGGTGGCCGCGAAACTGCCGACCTCGATCTGCTTCAGAAGCTGTTGCGCGACGTGATCGCTCATCGCGCGGGCGGGAATTTTCTCGAACATGGTGCTCATGTTTGTAAGGTGATGTGGTCATCATACAAATTTGAGTGGGCGGCAGCATCCGGAATAACCCTCTATCGACGCGGCGCAACCTGGGCGAGATTTGACCCGCCGCACCCCGGCAGGCCGCCGTGACGCCGCGCCGATCGCCTACTACACTGGATCAACCGGGGCGGGTCCGGCCATTGCTACCACCAGCGAGGCAAGCCATGTTTGTGAGCCAGCCAGAACGAATGAAATTGCCGGGGCAAGTCGTGCTCGTCCTGCAGGGCGGCGGCGCGTTGGGCGCGTACCAGCTCGGCGTGTTCCAGGCGATGAACGAATCCGGCATCGAGCCGGACTGGGTCATCGGCACCTCGATCGGCGCGATCAATGCGGCGTTGATCGTCGGGAATCCGCCCGAGCATCGTTTTCAGCGGCTGGCGGAGTTCTGGCGCCGCGTGACCGAGCGAACCGACCTGGCGGGGCCGCCCGGCCTGCCGGGCTGGGACAAGCTGTTTGCCGAGATGATGATCATCGGCGGCGGCATTACGGGGTTCTTCGAGCCGAATCCTGCGTCCTGGCTCGGGCCGATGGCCCGCCTGGGCGTCGATCGCGCGTCGTATTACCTGATCGCGCCGCTGCGCGACACGCTCGTCTCGCTGATCGAACCCGAGTTGCTGAACGCGGGCCGGCCGCGCCTGACCGTCGGCGCCGTGAACGCGTGCACGGGCGAGATGCGCTACTTCGACTCGCGCGACCATCACGACCCGCTGACCGTCGAGCACATCATGAGCTCGGGCGCGCTGCCGCCGGCGTTTCCCGCGGTGCGGATCGACGGCCAGCCGTACTGGGACGGCGGCATCTATTCGAATACCCCGGTCGAGGTGGTGCTGGACGACATGCCGCGCCGCAGTTCGATCATCTTCTCGGTGCAGATGTGGAATCCGGCGGGGCCCGAGCCGGAAAGCATCTGGCAGGTATCGGAACGGCAGAAGGACATCCAGTACGCGAGCCGCACCGACAGCCAGATCGAGCGTCAGCGGCAGCTCCACCGTCTGCGCCACGTGATTCGCGAACTGGCCCGCTACGTGCCGGAAGCCGAGCGCGCGACGCCCGAAGTCCGCGCGCTCGCCGCGTGGGGATGCCAGACCACGATGCGCGTGATCAAGCTCGCCGCGCCGCGGCTCAGCGGGGACAACCAGTTCAAGGACATCGATTTCACGCCGGCCGGCATCGCCGCCCGCCGGCAAGCCGGCTACGACGCCGCGATGCGCGCCATTGCGGCGCGCCCGTGGGAGGCGCCGATGGACCCGTTCGAGGGATTGAGCGTCTACAGTCCTGACGAAACCGCGACTGGCGAAGCGCGCGTTTGACGCGAGCGTTGCAGCCGCCGTCGGGCGCGCCGGACGGGCGATCAAAGCTGGTATGCTGCCCTGATCATATCCATGGAGGAGGGCGTCATGGCTGCAAAACAAGTGTCGAAGAAAAAGTACCTGAAGATCCTCAACAAGCGCCTGCGCGCGCTGCCGGACGCGCCGGCCGGCACGTCGTTCGTCTTCTACCCGCCGGGTGCGAAGGCGAAACAGGCAACCGGCGTCGTCTCCAGCGAGCCGGGCAGCAAGCGCGAACTGGCGATGATGGCCGCGATCCAGCGCAAGGCGGCCGAGGAGTTCGTCGTGACCGACGCTCAGGCGAAGTAACGGGCGTCACGACGTGTAGCGGCAGTTCGTTCGCGGGGCGGCATCGCGTTGACGCGGATGCGTCGCCATGCCGTCGGCTACGTTCGGGTGTTTCGGCAACGCGCCGACGTCGATGGCGTGGCAATCGCCGTCAATCCGTCGTTCCCGCATAGGCGGCTTGCAGCGCGGCGACGTCGAACTTCGTCATTTGCATCATCGCGCCGGCAACGCGCGTGGCCTTGACCGCGTCGGGGTCGGCCATCATCGCGATGAGATCGTCCGGAACGATCTGCCACGAGACGCCGAAGCGGTCTCTCAGCCAGCCGCAGCCGTCGGCCGTGCCTCCCTCGAGCAGCGCGCTCCAGTAGCGGTCGAGCTCTGCCTGGTCGCGACAGTTGACCATGAGCGAAATCGCGTGGTTGAACGACTCGGTGCGTTCATGGCTCATCGCGATGAACGGCTGCCCGAACAGCACGAACTCGACGACCTTGGTGGAACCGGCGCCCGGCACCGACGTGACCCGAAGCACGCGCGAGTCCGGAAAGACTCCCGCATAGAAAGCGGCGGCCTCCTCGGCTTGCGTGGCGTACCAGAGAAAAGGCGTGATTTTCTGAATCGTCATGGCACATCTCCTGTCAGTGTGGGCCAAATGCCCGGGCAAGCTGCGTGCCGCCATAGAGACGACGGAGAGAGGCCACCAAAATTAACACGTCGGGAAGAAAAACCTCACACCTTTTTGTCCGCTTCGGGCACGCGGATATGACCCCGGTTGGTCTTCTGTTCACGTCCCCGATCAGGTATCCGAAAGGATGCCTGTCGTCGGCAACGGTTACTTCAACGACGCCGCCGCCAGCGCCCGCTGCATCCGCTCGATCAGCGTCAGCACTTGCGGTCGACTCTCCCCTTTCGCATGGACGAAGTAGTACCGGAGCGGCGAGACGATCTCGTGGCGGCTCACGCGTACGAGGCCGCTGCGCTCGAGATAGGCCGCGGCGAGCGGCGTGCGCGCCAGCGCTACGCCGAGCCCGGCCTCCGCGGCGGCCAGCACCAGCGTGTAGTCCTCGAAACGGCGATCCTGGGCGCGCGGCTTGAGCGGAATGTCCAGCGCATCGAACCACGCACGCCAGCCGGTCGCGTCGCCGTCGTGCAGCAGCGGCACGTCGAGGAGCGCGGCGTCGCCGCGTCGATGGCGCTGCTTCGCCAATTGCGCGGCGAGCGCGCGATTGGCGACCGGATACAGCGTCTCCGGCATGAACGGTTTGACCTCGAGTTCGCGCCAGTTGCCGCGCCCGTAGCGAATCCCCAGATCTGCGTCGCCGCGGGCGATTTCCGCGTTGCGATGCTCGATATCCAGCTCGATGCGCAGGGGCGGCGCTTCGCTCTCGAAAGCGGCCTGATGCTCGAAGAGCCACAGCTTGGCGAATCCGGGCACCACGCTCAGCTTGACCAGTTGCGGGCTGCGCGGCGAGCGCCACTGATCCGCCGCACCGTCGATGATGCCGAACGCCTGCTCGATCCGGCCGACGAAGCGCTGCCCGTCGGGCGTCAGCCGCACGCCTCGCGCATGGCGTTCGAACAAGCTCATGCCGAGCCAGTTCTCCACCGCCGCGACGCGCCGGCTGATCGCGCCGTGCGTGAGTCCGGCGACTTCCGCGGCCGCCAGAAAGGAGCCGGCGCGTGCGACCGTGCAAACCGTTTCGAGGCTGGCGAGCGGCGGCCGGTTGGAAGAGCTGTGAGTCATTTTCACATCACGACGTTTATCTGTGCGCTAGCTTAGCATCTCGCGACACGGCACCATCGCTGCATGAACACACTGTCATCTACTCCGTCACGCGACGCACGGCGGCCGCTCGTCGCCGCAGGCGCGGTTGCCTTCACGATTCTCTCGTGGGCGTCCGCTTTCCCGTTCATCCGGATCGGCCTGCAGGGTTTGCCGCCGGTCCAGCTCGCAGCGGCACGTTTCGCCACCGCTGCCGTGCTGGTGATCGCGTGGCTCGCCTGGCGCCGCCCGCGCGTGCCGGCATGGCGCGATGCATGGCGTTTCCTGCTGTGCGGTTTTGTCGGCATCGCGCTTTACAACGCGCTGCTCAACGCCGGCGAGCAAACCGTGGCGCCGGGCGCGGCCAGTTTCATCGTCAATACGTTGCCGATTTTTACGGCGCTGCTGGCATCCGTGTTTCTCGGCGAGCGATTCAACCGCTGGGGATGGCTCGGGTCGCTGGTCAGTCTGGCCGGCATTGCCGTGATTGCGCATGACCAGCCGGGCGGCTTGGCGCTCGGAGCCGGCAGCACGCTGATTCTCGGCGCGGCGTGGTGTGCGGCGAGCTTCTTCGTGTTGCAGCGGCGGCTGATTCCGGTGTACGGCGCGCTGACCTGTACCGCGTACACGCTGCTGGCGGGCGCGCTATGGCTCAGCCCATGGCTCCCCGGCGCGCTGGAATCGCTCGGCAGCGCGCCGAGCGGGACGTGGCCGGCGGTAGTGGTGCTCGGTGTGTTTCCCGCTGCCCTCGGTTACGCGACGTGGACCTTCGCGCTCGGTTACTTCGGCGCGGCGCGCGCGGCGAACTTTCTGTATCTGACGCCGGCGGTGGCGACAGCGTTGTCGACGGTGCTGACCGGCGAGCGTCCCGGCATCGCGACGTTGTGCGGCGGCCTGACGGCGATTGTCGGCGTGGTGGTCGTGGCATTGCGTGGGCGCTCGTAAGGCCGGCTCGAAACGCGCGATGCATCTCGACTCACACCAGTCGTCGACGATCACGCGACGATGAGCGTGGCTCAAAGGGCTCGCGACGACTTTTCAACAAGGTAAAGGGATCATGACAAGGGTCGGACTGGTAGGTTGGCGTGGCATGGTGGGCTCCATGCTGCTGAAGCGGATGCGCGACGAGGGCGATTTTTCGCGAATCTCGCCGACGTATTTCAGCACGTCGGCGGCGGGGCGCTCGTATCGCGATCCGCTCGGCGTCGAGCACCGTCTGCTCGATGCGAACTCGGTCGAGCAACTCGGCGAGATGGACATCGTCATCACCTGCCAGGGCGGCGACTACACGAGGGCCGTCTATCCGGCGCTGCGCGCTTCGGGCTGGACCGGCTTCTGGATCGATGCTGCGTCCGCAAAACGGATGGACGACGATTCGATCATCGTGCTCGATCCGGTCAACCGCGCGCAGATCGAGGCCGGCATCGCTTCAGGCGTGCGCAACTACATCGGAGGCAACTGTTCGATCACGCTCACGCTGATCGGTCTGGCGGGGCTGTTTCGCGCCGGGCTGGTCGAATGGATGAGCATGATGACCTACCAGGCGGCGTCGGGCGCCGGCGCACAGCACGTGAAGGAATTGCTCGGCCAGATGTCGGCCGTCGCGAAGCGTGTCGACGATAGCCTCGCTGATCCGAATACGCCGGTGCTCGATGTGCTGACGAAGGCGCACGCGGCCGCGCGCGCGAGCGATTACCCGATCGACGCGTTTGGCGTGCCCCTCGCAGGCAGCATCGTTCCATGGATCGACAGCGACCTCGGCAACGGCGTGAGCCGTGAGGAATGGAAGGGCGAGGTCGAGACGAACAAGATCCTCGGGCTGCCGCCGGGCACGATCCGTGTTGACGGACTCTGTGTGCGCGTCGCCGCGCTGCAAAGCCACTCGGCGGCGATCACGCTGAAGCTGAAGGAGAACTGCGAGCTCGACCGTCTTGAAGCGCTGATCCGCGACGCGCACGAGTGGGTCGACTTCGTGCCGAACAACAAGCAGGAGACGATCTACCGACTTTCGCCAGCCGCCGTCAGCGGGTCGCTGAAGATCGGTGTCGGCCGACTGCGCCGCCTCAACGTCGGGCCGCAGTTATACAGCGTGTTGACCACCGGCGATCAACTTCTATGGGGTGCGGCCGAGCCGCTGCGGCGTGCGCTGAATCTCATTCTCGACGCGCGGTAGGCTGCCGGCGCGCCGGGCGCGACCCATGCGGCGTGGGGCTGCTTCGGCGACGACGGAACAAAGGGCGTGGGCAAGATGCCGGCCCATTCATCGGCGCGGAGCTTCAGCGCACGCCCGCGAAGCGAATGTCCGGATAGGCCAGCCGCGGCATCCGGCTTTCCAGGAACGCATGAAGTTCGCGAACCTGCGCCGCCTTGCCGGAGTCTTCCGGCGAGATGAGGTAATACGCGTCGCCGGCGTTGACCGCTGTCTTGAACGGCAGCGCGAGCTGCCCCTCGTCGATGGCGCCGGCGCACAGCGCCAGATCGCCGATCGATACGCCGTGGCCGGCGACCGCCGCCGCGATGCCCTGTTCGAGCATGTCGAAGACCTGTCCGCCGCGCGTGATGTCCACGTTGAACTCGCGGCCGTTTCCGTTGAGCCAGCGGCGCCAGTCGCGACGGTCGGGCGACGGATGGATCAGATCGCACGCCGCAAGATTCTCACGGGCCGCCGGCGCGAGCGCGCGCGAGCAGATCGGGATCAACCATTCGTCGAACAGCTTCACGCAGTGCGTGTCTTCGCCGAACTTGCCGGCGCCGAGCAGGATCGCGCAATCGTAGGGTTCGCTGAAAAAGTCGACGGTATCGACATCCATCCATACGCTCGTGATCTGCACCTCGAAGCTCGGTTGAGTCTTGCGAAACGCGGCGAGCGCATCGAGCAGCCAGCGCATGGTGAGCGTGGAAGGCGCCTTGAGCCGCAGCACGTCGCGTTGCGTCTGGAAGAGCGTGCACGCTTCCTCGATTTGCCGGAAACCGCGCCTGAGGCCCGACGCGAAGATGCGTCCTTCCGCCGTCACGCTCATTTTTGGGCCCCGCCGGACGAACAGCTTCCGGCCGAAGTACTCCTCGAGCGTCCGGACGTGCTTGCTCACTGCGCTTTGCGTGAGGCTCAGTTCCTCGGCGGCCAGCGTAAACGAGCCGGTGCGCGCCGCGCTCTCGAACGCGCGCAATGCGTAAACAGGGGGAAGCGGCTTTGCCTTCACGGAATCAGAGATGAATAAAACTCATGGTTTCAGGTAGGATTTTCCGTTTTTCAGCGGCGGTCCTGACGCGCAATACTACACGCATCTCGCAACCATGGGCGCTGGGCCGGCATGATGCCGACCCGGGCGGCGTGCGAGCCTGACCATTAAACAACTTTTATTCATGGCGCTCCATTATCCGCTGCTGTTGGCCTATCTCGCCGCGATCGTGCTGCTCATCGCGACGCCCGGACCCGTCGTCATGCTCGTGGTCGGCACGGTCGCCCGGCGCGGCTTCCGTCAGGGCATCCTGACCGCGATGGGCGCGAATGCCGCAAGCCTCGTCCTGATCGCGCTGGCGATGCTGATGGTGTTCGGCGTGGTGCTCGTCAGTGATCGCCTGATCAAGTGGCTGCATGTGCTGGGTTGCGTGTTCATTGCGGTCCTGGCAATCCGGACGCTGCATGGCGAATGGCGCGCCGGCCGCACGCGCGGCAGCCATGGCGAAAGCGAACCGGCGCCAAGGGCGCGGCGTTTGCCGGGCGTGGTGCACGGCTTTCTCGTCGGCATCGCGAATCCGAAGGACCTGCTGTTTTTTGTCGCCTTCTTCCCGCAATTCGTGGGCATCACCCCGGATTCACGTGCGAGTCTGGCAATCCTGGCTGCGCTGTGGATCGCCGTCGATTTCACGATCCTCACCGGCTACATGGCCGCGGTGAATCATCCGCTGATTCATCGAAAGCAGCGCTGGATCACGGCATCGTCGGCGGGTGTGCTGCTCGTGATCGCGCTCGCCGGTTTCGTCGGGGGGATCGGGAGCGTGGCGTAGCGTGCTGGAGACCTGCGGCACAATGTTTCCCGGTCAGGAATCCCGACTCGCTCCCCATACCCCTTTTAACGAGGTCATCATGTCCATTACCAACCAGACTTTCTCCGAGCAGCTTTTTTCTTACGGCACGCTGCAACTCGAACAGGTGCAGCTGGCGACCTTCGGCCGCAAGCTCGACGGTCGTGCGGACGTCATGCCGGGATACGCGATGACGATGGTGAAGATCGACGACCCCGAAGTGGTCGCGACGAGCGGGAAGACCCATCATCCTGTCGTCGCCTATACCGGCCATCCCGGCGACCAGGTGACGGGCACCGTGTTTGCGGTCACGCGCGAAGAACTCCAGCACGCGGACGACTATGAAGTCGACGCGTATCGCCGCGATCGGGTCGTGCTCGCGTCGGGCGTCTCGGCCTGGGTGTATGTGGACGCCAATTCGTCGCGCCCGGGATGATGCGCTTTCGCGTCAGTTGCTCGACATCGTCATGCCCTGGCTTCCCCTCCCGGTCACCAGGCAGCCCGACATGAATGCCTCGCCCTGACTGCTGGCCGCGGCATCGTCGAAGCCCCGGCCGAGCGCGTCATGCTTCACCCGCTCCGCGCCCTGTTTGCACGCAAGCGGGCTGGCGTCGAGCCCGTGGGCATGCAGCAGCGCGCGATCGGCGACGAGATACGCCAGCAGCGCGACAACGGCGATATGCAAAGTTCTTCTCATCATGGTGTGTCTCCTCGCCGTCCAAGCGTAACGCGGACACACGTCGTGCGGCACTTGGGGCTTCCCCTGTAAGCGCTCGCTTAATCGGCGGCCCGGCATGCCGCCGGGGAAAGCCGGGCACGGCGGGCGCCGGTCAGTCCACTTCTTCCTCGACCACGTCCGGCACCGCCGCCGCCTCGCCGCCGCGCTCCCGATAGGCCGCCGGCGGCATCCCGAACTGCTTGCGGAACTCCCGCCCGAGATGCGACGCATCGGCGAACCCGCAGCTCGACGCGATATCGGCGACCGTCCGGTCCGAACTCGTCAGCAGCCACGCGGCCGTGCGCAGCCGCACCTGCTTCGCGAACGCCTGCGGGCTCTTGCCGGTCTCGGCCTTGAACAGCCGTTCGAGCTGGCGCGCCGACAGGTCGAGCTTGCACGCGAGCTCCTCGAGCGGCAGCGCGCGCCCGACGTGCTGTTCCATCAGCAGGATCGCGCGCTTGACCTTCGGGTGCGTCGCGGGTTCGAGCCCCGGCGGATGCGGCTGCGGCGCGTTGCCCTTCTGCATCTCGCCGACCAGCAGGATGCGCAGCGCCTTTTGCACGGTCGCGTGGTCGAAGTGGCGCAGCAGGATCGCGGCGGCCACGTCGATCGACGCGCGCCCGCCCGAGCAGGTGATGCGCCGCCGGTCGATCACGAACAGCCGGTCGGCGATCAGCAGGTCGGGGTCGGCGGCCGGGAAGCGCTCGATGAAATCCCAGTAGTGGAACCAGCTCACGCAGGTGCGGTGCCCGTCGAGCACGCCCGCGCGCATCAGCGTGAACACGCCGGTGCAGATGCCGACGATCGTCGCGCCGCCGGCGGCCGCGCGGCGGATGAAGTCGAGCGTTTCCGGCCCCGCTTGCGGCCCCGAATGCAGCAGGCCGCCCACGACGACCACGTAGTCGAACGGCTCGGCGTCGTCGAAGGTCTCCCACGGCGTGACCTGGATCCCGCAGCTTGCGCGCACCGGCGCGAGGGTTTCCCCGATCACGCTCCACGCGCAGCGCACCGGCTTGCTGTAGTCGCCGTCGTCGGCGGACAGCCGCAGCATGTCGACGAAACCGGAGAACGCGGTCAGCGTGAAGTTCGGCAGCAGCACGATGCCGAAGCGGATGCGCTTCGGCGCAGGTTCGGCGAGGGGGGAAGCGGGTACGTCGGGTGTCATCGCGGCAAATCTCGTCACGGCTCGCCGGGGCGGGCGGGTCTCACTCTCTTACAGGGTCGGCACGGGCGGCGCGGATGTCCCAGCGTCGCCGATCGATGGCGCGCGGACTTGCGTTTTTCCGTCGGGAACCATCGTCAAAACGCACTTTCGGGCCACGCGGCGCACCGCTTGGCGGCGGCGTCCCACGCCGATGCCGTTTTTGTTCTATCGGCCGATTTTACGCTTTGGTGTACTGGCGTCCAACGTCACTTCACGTGTGCCCACCCAGAGGAAGCCAGATGAACGTCAGCGTCTTCGACCTGTTCAAGATCGGCATCGGCCCGTCCAGCTCGCATACGGTCGGCCCGATGATCGCCGCTTGCCGCTTCGCGTCGCATATCGAGGATGCCAACCTGCTCGGCTTCGTGCGGCGCGTGCGGGTCGAGCTGTACGGCTCGCTCGGCGCGACCGGCAAGGGGCACGGCACCGACAAGGCGGTGCTGCTCGGCCTCGAAGGCCATCTGCCCGATTCGATCGACCCGGACCTGATCGAGC
The DNA here is from genome assembly GCF_002097715.1 of Burkholderia ubonensis subsp. mesacidophila. Taxonomy (NCBI): domain Bacteria; kingdom Pseudomonadati; phylum Pseudomonadota; class Betaproteobacteria; order Burkholderiales; family Burkholderiaceae; genus Burkholderia; species Burkholderia ubonensis. The sequence continues at coordinate 2,813,314 of NZ_CP020738.1, read as the reverse complement.
CGCGCCTCGCGGAAATCCGCGCCGGCAAGACGCTCTCGCTGCTCGGCAGGCAGGCGGTCCGTTTCGACGAGAAGGAGCACATCGGCTTCTACCGCAAGCTGATGAGCGGCACGAGCATCGTGCACCCGAACGGGATGCGCTTCCAGGCGTTCGACGAGCACGGCCAGCTGCTCGTCGAGAAAGAGTATTACTCGGTCGGCGGCGGCTTCGTCGTGAACCGCGACGGCGACCGCGTGAACGGCGTGCGCGCGGCGGCCGAGGTGCCGTATCCGTTCCGCACCGGCGACGACCTGATGCGCCAGTGCCGCGAGCACGGCCTGTCGATCGCCGAGCTGATGCTGCGCAACGAATGCGCGCTGCGCCCCGCCGACGAGGTGCGCGGGGGCCTGCTCGCGATCTGGCGCACGATGGCCGCGTGCGTCGAGCGCGGCTGCAAGGTCGAGGGCGAGCTGCCGGGCCCGATGCGCGTGAAGCGCCGCGCGGCCGAGCTGTACGGGCGGCTGCGCGCGCGTTCGGAGGAGTCGCTGCGCGACCCGCTGTCGATGCTCGACTGGGTCAACCTGTACGCGATGGCCGTCAACGAGGAGAACGCGGCGGGCGGGCGCGTCGTCACCGCGCCGACCAACGGCGCGGCCGGCGTGATCCCGGCGGTCCTGCACTACTACGTGAAGTTCGTGCCGGGCTCGAACGAGGCCGGCATCGTCGAATTCCTGCTGACTGCTGCCGCGATCGGGATCATCTACAAGGAAACCGCGTCGATCTCCGGCGCGGAAGTCGGCTGCCAGGGCGAGGTCGGCGTCGCGTGCTCGATGGCCGCGGCCGCGCTCGCCGCGGTGATGGGCGGCACGCCGGACCAGGTCGAGAACGCCGCCGAGATCGGCATGGAGCACAACCTCGGGATGACCTGCGATCCGGTCGGCGGCCTCGTGCAGATCCCGTGCATCGAGCGCAACGCGATGGGCGCGATCAAGGCGCTGAACGCCTCGCGGATGGCGCTGAAGGGCAACGGCCAACACTACGTGTCGCTCGACTCGGTCATCAAGACGATGCGCGAGACGGGCGCCGACATGAAGACGAAATACAAGGAAACGTCGCGCGGCGGTCTGGCCGTGAACGTCATCGAATGCTAACGAAGGACCAAACCATGAGCCGCTACTCGATATTCAGCCTGTTCCGCAACGGCCTCTCGTATCACGAGAACTGGGAAAAGCAGTGGAAGAGCCCGGAACCGAAGAAGGAATACGACGTCGTGATCGTCGGCGGCGGCGGGCATGGCCTCGCCACCGCGTACTACCTCGCGAAGGAGCACGGCATCACCAACGTCGCGGTGCTCGAGAAGGGCTGGATCGGCGGCGGCAACACCGCGCGCAACACGACGATCGTCCGCTCGAACTATCTGTGGGACGAATCGGCCGCGCTGTACGAGAAGGCGATGAAGCTGTGGGAAGGGCTGTCGCAGGACCTGAACTACAACGTGATGTTCAGCCAGCGTGGCGTGCTGAACCTCGCGCACACGCTGCAGGACGTGCGCGACACCGAGCGCCGCGTGAACGCGAACCGGCTGAACGGCGTCGATGCCGAATTCCTGACGCCCGCGCAGATCAAGGAAATCGAGCCGACGATCAACCTGAACAGCCGGTACCCGGTGCTCGGCGCGTCGATCCAGCGGCGCGCGGGCGTCGCGCGTCACGATGCGGTGGCCTGGGGCTTCGCGCGCGGTGCGGACCGTGCGGGCGTCGACATCATCCAGAACTGCCAGGTGACGGGCATCCGCCGTGAAGGCGGCGCGGTGGTCGGCGTCGAGACGGTGAAGGGCTTCATCAAGGCGAAGAAGGTCGCGGTGGTCGCGGCCGGCAACACGACGACGATCGCCGACATGGCCGGCATTCGCCTGCCGATCGAAAGCCACCCGCTGCAGGCGCTGGTGTCCGAGCCGATCAAGCCGGTCGTCAACACGGTGATCATGTCGAACGCGGTGCACGCGTACATCAGCCAGTCCGACAAGGGCGACCTCGTGATCGGCGCGGGCATCGACCAGTACACGGGCTTCGGCCAGCGCGGCAGCTTCCAGATCATCGAAGGCACGCTGCAGGCGATCGTCGAGATGTTCCCGGTGTTCTCGCGCGTACGGATGAACCGCCAGTGGGGCGGCATCGTCGACGTGTCGCCGGACGCATGCCCGATCATCAGCAAGACCGACGTGAAGGGCCTGTACTTCAACTGCGGCTGGGGCACGGGCGGCTTCAAGGCGACGCCCGGCTCGGGCTGGGTGTTCGCGCACACGATCGCGCAGGACCAGCCGCATCCGCTGAACGCGCCGTTCGCGCTCGACCGCTTCTACACGGGCCACCTGATCGACGAGCACGGCGCTGCCGCCGTCGCGCACTGAACCCCACCAATTGGAGAACGAAACATGTTGCTGATCGAATGTCCGTGGTGCGGGCCGCGCGCCGAATCCGAGTTCTCGTGCGGCGGGGAAGCCGACATCGTGCGCCCGGTCGCCAACGAGAACATGACCGACCGCGAATGGGGCGAATACGTGTTCATGCGCGAGAACAAGCGCGGGCTGCACCGCGAGCAATGGCTGCACACGCAGGGCTGCCGCCGCTGGTTCAAGGTCGAGCGCGACACGGTCACGTATGAAATCAAGGGCTACGAAAAGTTCGGCGGCACCGCCGCCGCCCACGCACAGGAAGAGGGCACCAGCAAATGAGCCAGAAAGACCGTCTCGGCACCGGTGGCCGCGTCAATCGCGCAATTCCGCTGACTTTCACGTTCAACGGCCGCACCTATCAGGGCTTCCAGGGCGACACGCTCGCGTCCGCGCTGCTCGCGAACGGCGTGCACTTCGTCGCGCGCAGCTTCAAGTACCACCGTCCGCGCGGGATCGTGACGGCCGGCGTCGAGGAGCCGAACGCAGTCGTGCAGCTCGAATCGGGCCCGTACAGCGTGCCGAACGCGCGCGCGACCGAGATCGAGCTGTACCAGGGCCTCGTCGCGACCAGCGTGAACGCGGAACCGTCGCTCGAGAACGACAAGTACGCGTTCAACCAGAAGCTGTCGCGCTTCCTGCCCGCCGGGTTCTACTACAAGACCTTCATGTGGCCGCGCAACATGTGGCCGAAGTATGAAGAGAAGATCCGCGAGGCGGCCGGCCTCGGCAAGGCGCCCGATACGCTCGACGCCGATCGCTACGACAAGTGCTATGCGCATTGCGACGTGCTCGTCGTCGGCGGCGGCCCGTCGGGTCTCGCGGCCGCGCATGCGGCGGCGACGGCCGGCGCGCGCGTGATCCTCGTCGACGACCAGCGCGAGCTCGGCGGCAGCCTGCTGTCGTGCCGCACCGAGATCGACGGCAAGCCCGCGCTGCAGTGGGTCGAGAAGATCGAGGGCGAGCTGCGCAAGCTGCCCGACGTGACGATCCTGTCGCGCAGCACCGCATTCGGCTACCAGGACCACAACCTCGTGACGGTCACGCAACGCCTGACCGATCACCTGCCGGTGTCGATGCGCAAGGGCACCCGTGAGCTGCTGTGGAAGGTCCGCGCGAAGCGCGTGATCCTCGCGACCGGCGCGCACGAGCGGCCGATCGTGTTCGGCAACAACGACCTGCCTGGCGTGATGCTCGCGGGCGCGGTGTCCGCGTACATCCATCGCTTCGGCGTGCTGCCGGGCCGCGACGCGGTCGTGTTCACGAACAACGATCGCGGCTACCAGGCGGCGCTCGACCTGAAGGCATGCGGCGCGAAGGTGACGGTCGTCGATTCGCGCGCATCGAGCAACGGCGCGCTGCCGGCGGCGGCGAAGCGCCAGGGCGTGACGGTGATGAGCGGCGCGGTCGTGACGGCCGCGTCGGGCAAGTGGCGCGTCTCGTCGGTCGACGTCGCGTCCTACACGAACGGCCAGGCCGGCGGCAAGCTGAAGACGTTGTCGTGCGACCTCGTCGCGATGTCGGGCGGCTTCAGCCCGGTGCTGCACCTGTTCGCGCAATCGGGCGGCAAGGCGTGCTGGAGCGACGAGAAAGCCTGCTTCCTGCCGGGCAAGGCCGTCCAGCCCGAGGCGAGCATCGGCGCGGCCGCCGGTGAATTCGGCCTCGCGCGTGCGCTGCGGCTCGCGGTGGACGCGGGCGCGGAAGCGGCGAAGGCGGCCGGCCTGACGGCCACGCAGCGCCCGGTCGCACCGAAGGTGGCCGAAGCCGCGGAAGGCCTGCTGCAGCCGTTGTGGCTCGTCGGCAGCCGCGAGGCCGCCGCGCGCGGGCCGAAGCAGTTCGTCGACTTCCAGAACGACGTGTCGGCCGCCGACATCCTGCTCGCCGCGCGCGAAGGCTTCGAGTCGGTCGAGCACGTGAAGCGCTACACGGCGATGGGCTTCGGCACCGACCAGGGCAAGCTCGGCAACATCAACGGGATGGCGATTCTCGCGCAGGCGCTCGGCAAGTCGATTCCGGAGACGGGCACGACGACGTTCCGCCCGAACTACACGCCCGTGTCGTTCGGCACGTTCGCGGGCCGCGAGACCGGCGATTTCCTCGACCCGATCCGCAAGACCTGCGTGCACGAATGGCACGTCGAGCACGGCGCGATGTTCGAGGACGTCGGCAACTGGAAGCGGCCGTGGTACTTCCCGAAGAACGGCGAGGACCTGCACGCGGCCGTCAAGCGCGAATGCCTCGCGGTGCGCAACAGCGTCGGCATTCTCGATGCGTCGACGCTCGGCAAGATCGACATCCAGGGCCCCGACGCGGTGAAGCTCCTGAACTGGATGTACACGAACCCGTGGAACAAGCTCGAAGTCGGCAAGTGCCGCTACGGGCTGATGCTCGACGAGAACGGGATGGTGTTCGACGACGGCGTGACGGTGCGCCTCGCCGACCAGCACTTCATGATGACGACCACGACGGGCGGCGCGGCGCGCGTGCTCACGTGGCTCGAACGCTGGCTGCAGACGGAATGGCCTGACATGAAGGTGCGCCTCGCGTCGGTGACGGACCACTGGGCGACCTTCGCGGTCGTCGGCCCGAAGAGCCGCAAGGTCGTGCAGAAGGTTTGCCAGGACATCGACTTCGGCAACGAAGCGTTCCCGTTCATGAGCTACCGGAACGGCACCGTCGCGGGCGCGAAGGCGCGCGTGATGCGGATCAGCTTCTCGGGCGAGCTGGCCTACGAAGTGAACGTGCCGGCGAACGCGGGCCGCGCGGTGTGGGAAGCGCTGATGGCCGCGGGCGCCGAGTTCGACATCACGCCGTACGGCACCGAGACGATGCACGTGCTGCGCGCGGAGAAGGGCTACATCATCGTCGGCCAGGATACCGACGGGTCGATCACGCCGTACGACCTCGGGATGGGCGGGCTCGTCGCGAAGTCGAAGGACTTCCTCGGCAAGCGTTCGCTCACGCGTTCGGACACCGCGAAGGAAGGCCGCAAGCAGTTCGTCGGCCTGCTGACCGAAGACGAACAGTTCGTGCTGCCGGAAGGCGCGCAGATCGTCGCGAAGGACACGCACGTGTCGACGACCGAGCCGACGCCGATGATCGGCCACGTGACGTCGAGCTACTACAGCCCGATCCTGAAGCGCTCGATCGCGCTCGCGGTGGTGAAGGGCGGCCTGAACAAGATGGGCGAGAGCGTCGTGATTCCGCTGGCCAACGGCAAGCGCATCACCGCGAAGATCTCGAGCCCGGTTTTCTACGATACCGAAGGGGTGCGCCAGCATGTGGAATGAAACCAGAAACCAGACGCAGGTGGCGGGCGCGGGCGGCGTGCCGCTCGAATCGCCGTTCGTCGGCGCGGCCGACCTGCTGAAGGCGCAGCAGGCGCGCGCATCGAAGAAGTTCACGCTGCGCGAGCGGCCGTTCCTCGACCTCGTCAACGTGCGCGGCGAGCTGGGCGACCCGGCGTTCGTCGCCGCGTTCGAGCGCGTGGTCGGCTGCCGGCCGCCTGCCGCGCCGAACACGGTCGCGCGCGGCGCCGAGTACGACGTGCTGTGGCTCGGCCCCGACGAATGGCTCGTGCGCTCGAACGGGCCCGTGCAGGCGGGCGTGCTCGAGGCGGCGCTCGCCGACGCCGTGCAGGGCGCGTATGCGGCGGCGGTCGATGTCGGCAGCGGCTATACGGTCGTCGAGATCAGCGGCGAGCGCGTGCGTGACGTGCTGGCGCGCGGTTGCCCGCTCGACCTGCATCCGAGCCTGTTCAAGCAGGGGCAGTGCGCGCAGTCGCATTACTTCAAGGCGGGCGTCGTGCTGGTGCCGACCGGCGACGACACGTTCGAGATCGTCGTGCGCCGCAGCTTCGCCGACTATTTCATCCGCATCATGCTCGACGCGGCCGCGCCGCTCGCATCATGAAGCCGGTCGACGAACCGTTCGTGTCGATCGACGCGCCGCGCCTGCGAGGGCGCGGCTGGAGCGTGTTCGTCGACGAACTGAAGGTGCCGGCGCGGATCGGCATCCATGCGCACGAGCATGACGCGCCGCAGCCGATCGTGATCGATGCGCAGCTCGGGTATCGCTGCGAGCCGAGCGAGGCGGGGGCGTGGATCGACTACGACGGGTATTGCGCGCGGGTGGCGGCGTTTCTCGCGCACAAGCCGCATACGCGGCTGCTCGAGACGCTGGTCGCCGAGATCGCGGTGCTGTCGTTTCGCGAATGGCCGGCGCTGGAGACGCTGACGCTGTCGGTGCACAAGCCGAAGATCCGGCCGGGGACGAAGCGCGTCGGCGTGTCGCTCGACTGGACGCGGGGGGATTATCTGCGGTGGACGGGGGAGGTCGGGCGGATTTGACGGGCGTGCGGATCGCAAGTCGGTGCGTTTCGCACGGCAACGGCAGTTCGCACTGCGACGATCTAGGGTCGTGGCCCGGCCGTCAGGATGCGATCTTGCTGATTGCCTTGACCACGAATCCGCCGCCAGGCACCAACGCGCCCGCAAGTTCGGAGGCTGCCTCGATGAGCATTTCCCTGGTCAATACACGATCCAGTTTTTCGCGGAACCATTGACCGTTTTCATCGGTTTCGCCGGTCAAGCCGTTGACCTCGATAACGCCCCGTCGGTCCCCGGCCGACCAGATGAATTCGAACGCATAGACCGGCCGGTAGTAAAGGCAAAGTGCGTAAAACACCGTCTCGTCATTGACGATTTCCGTGGCGTTGATCGCTTGCCCCTGCAGTTGAGCGAGGGTTTCCTGAACGACGGACACGATGGTCAATTTGGGCCGCAATGCTTCGGGATTGTCCATCGCGACGACTTCGTGATGCGCGTATTTCGCAAGGTATGCGCTCAGCGTCGACCCGGGAATATCCCGCTCCAAAGCATCCCGAAAGGCGCTGACCTTCAATGACCGGATGCAATGCTCGACAGCGGGGATTTCTATTTTTCTTTTGTCCGCGCTATCGATCACGTCGAAATCACTGTCGCTCAAGGACACTTGCCGGGCATAGGGATTGAGTATGGTAATCGGGTAGTTTACCTGGCAGGTATAGTCGACATTGCGGATGGCTTCGACCTTCCAGAAGGGCTCGTAGCGAAGCACGCTTTGCCCTGCCAGCACCGTGTCGTCCTTGGGGTGTTTCAACGGATTGAATTTTGCAAACATCCCGAAGGCATTGAGTTTCTTCTTGTCTGCCTGCTCTTGCGCGGCCCGCTCGGGATACACGGCGTCGAACTCGAAAATCGTGACTGGAATGGTCGTCATGATCCTCACCTTCGATGTTCGCCGCTTGGATCGAAGTATAAGTTGCACCGCCTGGATTACAAGATTGCCGACCCGGGCCGCGACGGCTTCTATCTGATCGTAAGAACATTCGAAGCGCCGCAGTCGCCGGGACGTCCTACTTCCCCGCCTTGCGCCGCGCCATGTACCCGAGATACGCGACGATCAGATCGATCTCGCGATCGCTCAGCTGATCCGGCGAGAACGCCGGCATGGCCCGCCCGGGCCAGTCCCGAACCGAAGCCGGATTGCGAATGTAGCGGTGCAGCGCGGCGGGCTGGAAGTAATCGACCGGATTCATCGGCGCGTCGAGGTCGGGGCCGGTGTTCGCGCTGCCCGCGCCGTCGAGCCGATGGCATGCGAAACATTGCGTGATGAACAGGCTCTGGCCCGCGCGGGCCGGATCGGTGGCCGGCAGCGCCGGATCGACGGCAAGGGCCGGCCAGCGCGCGACGGGCGACTGTTGCATCTCGAGATGCACGATCTGGAAAGGCCATTGCTCGTTGCGGACGGATGACGCTTGCTTGCCGACCCAGATCAGGTAGAACGGTCCGGCGCTGACCGGCTTGCCCGGCAGCTTCGGCCAGGGGTGCGCCGGGTCCTCCACCGCGAGCCATGCGACGGCGCGCGCGGCGTCGCGATTGCGCGCGAGGTCCATCGGCAGTTGCGCGGCGAAGCCGTCGGCCGCGCGCGTTTCGAGCACGCTGTCCGAAGGCAGGGCCGCGCCGTCGAGCAGGCTGGCCAGCGGCACCGCGCGGAAGGTCATCGGCCTGCCGTACGCGACATCGCGCGGCACGTGGATCTCCGTCGCATCCGGGCGCGCCAGCAACGCCTGCGAGGTGAGCGTGCGGGTCTTGCCTTCCGTCGTGAGTTCGAGCGTGGACTGGGCGGCCGCGTGACGTCCGATCACGCAGATCGTCAGCAGCAGGAGCGAAAACATCGCGCGTTTCAGCATTCGTTCTCCATCGATTGTCGTTCTATGCGACGGCGGCAGCAGGGTTGCCACAACCACCGGAAATGATCAGCCGCCAGTGTATCCGCCCGGGACCCGCGGATCATGTCAGCGATGGCGGAATGTCGAGCGTCCGCACTGACTGTGCGCGCGCGCCGATTCGTGGGCCGACACGCGCGCAATCGTCGCTTGGCGTGGAGACGTTCGTGTTCGACCCGGAGAGCAACATCGTGGAATCGACGCCCCTTTCCAGCCGTTTTGCCCTCGATTTGCGAGCATCAAGGCGGCCGTGCGTCGCCGGCTACTTTATTGGGATGAGCCCCGCATCGGTAGGTTTGAATCCGCAAGCACCAACGTAGAAAGGTCGAAGGTGCGACTCAAAATCTACGTGGAGCCATTCGCAGCCGGTTTGTTTCACCCGACCAACCGCCTCCGCAATCAGGTTCTTTGCTATGCCCTGACGCTGAAAAGCAGGCGATACCATCGCGTCCAAAATAAAGGCGTGGGCCCCTCCATCCCACGCCACGTTGACGAAACCAATCAGCTTCCCCGATCGACGGACGCACACCCAGCCAAGGCTGAAACGGTTGACTTGCGACCACCAGTCATTGTCTAAAATTTGATGCTCGAAACATTCGGCGTGAAGGGCGTTGATTTCAGCGTTCTTGAACGCGCCTCGCCATTCCGTCGTGTTCTCCATAGGGCTGGATCCCTGCGTTGATGTTAAGGAAACCTGCCAACCACGGGGCAATGTCCGCGACGTATCGCCCGTTGTTGTAACGAGTGGTAGTTTCCGTCACCTGACAGGCGGTTCAATGCCGCGGACTCGCGCTTGCAGCGTATATTTTGTGCGGCGGCGACAGGCGCGCCGCAACCGCTGGGGGTGATCGGCCGACAGTTTATCCGGTGGGACGAAGCTGCACGATAACCGGCATCGGCGCTACGATCCGGTAAAACGACTCGGGTTCGCTACTCTACCAACCGGAACAGCAAGCAGCCGCTCGATCAAATGGGCGATGCCGGGTTGGCGAATGCGGGCATGACAAAGCGGGGTGAAGGTGCAGAAAAATAATGAAGAGATTGTTTTCTCCGGGGATGAGGCGCTATCCGCGCTCGTTGAAATCGAATATTTGCTGATTTCCCTGAGAAATATTGGGCGGTATTACCATGCCGATCGGAACGAGTCCGGCGACGTGAATTTGACGTACTCGCTGGAGACGACGCGATTCATTGATGAAAGCGGGGTAACCCGGAGACTGGCAAAGCTGAGGGAAATGCTATCCGCGAAGTTCGATCACTCGCTGGGCGAGGATGATATGGATGACATCGAGCGAGCAGTCGAGGATCTCAAGGTCTGGGAGAAGCCGGGAGATTGATCTCCAGCGGATCGATCTCCCGCGACGCCGCGCCGAAACGGCCGTCGACAATCAACCCCCTCAAATCGACCCGAACAACGCCCGTGGCCGATCCTTCAACGTCCCCGCCAGAATCCGCAGCCCGTTGACGAGCTGATCACGCGTTGCCGCACAGGCAAGGTTGATCCGCACCCCATGCTCGATCTCGGCCCGATCCACCGCGAACGCCGACGACGGCATCACCACCACGCCGCGCGCCTTCGCGTTCGCGGCGAAATCGTCCGCGCGCCACGGCGGCGGCAACCGCAGCCACACGAACATGCAGGCGGGATCGGACTTCAGGTGCCCGGCCGGCAACAGCTCCCGAGCGAGGTCCACGCGCGCGCGGATCTCCGCCAACTGCGCGTTCATGATCCGCTCGGCAGTGCCGTTCTCGATCCACGCGGTCGCGATCAGCATCGACATCGGCGCGGGCATCCACGCGGTCGTGCGCACCGCTTCCGCGCACAGCGCGACGCTGTCCTGCGGGCAGCACAGATAGCCGAGCCGCAGGCCGGGCGCGAGAATCTTCGACGTCGCGCCGATATGGAACGTCAGCTCCGGACAAAGCCCCGCGATCGTCGGCAGCCGGTCGCGCACGAGCGGGCCGTACACGTCGTCCTCGATGATCGTGACCCGATAACGTCGAGCGACGTCGACGAGCGCCATGCGTCGCTCGAGACTCATCGTCGTGACGGTCGGATTCTGCAGGTTCGGCACGACAAAGATCGCCTTCACCGGCACGCGCTGGCAGATCCGCTCGATCTCGTCGGGAAGCAGGCCGTCGTCGTCGGCCGGCGCGCTGACGATCTCGAACTGGAACACCGGCGCGAGCGCCTTGAGCCCGTAGTACGTGAGCCGGTCCGCGACGATCACGCCGTCGGTGCCGATCAGGCTGTTCAACACCGCATACAGGCCATGCTGCGCGCCGCTCGTCACGACGATCCGGTCGCGCGACGGCGCAAAGCCCGGCGCGGCGAGCCATTGCGCGCCGGCCGCGCGCGCCCAGTCGGGGCCTTGCGGCGGCTGGTACTCCTGCAGCGACGCGAAGCGCGGGTCGCCCGGCAGTGTGCCGAGGGTCTGCGCGAGACACGCCAGGAATTCGCCGGTGGCCGGCCGGTTCACGGTCAGGTCGAGCGGGCCGCTGCCGGCGGCGAGCGCCGTGCGCGCAGGCTCGATGCTCGGCATCGCGCCGCCGGTGACGAGCGACCCGCGGCGCTTGCTGCCGATCACGAGGCCGCGCAACTGCAGTTCCTTGTACGCACGGGACACGGTTGATACGTTGATGCCTAGCTCGGTCGCGAGTTGACGCTGCGGCGGAAGACGGCTGCCCGGCGGGTACGTGCCGCTGCGGATCTCTTCCTCGATCGAACTCGACACCTCGACGTAGGTCGGGCGCTTCGCCGGCGTGCCGTTGCCGCGCGTGTCGGAATGTTTGTCTGATGCCATCTGTCGCCTTGTGCCACACAAAAAGCGTTTGTCTGATGCGTTTGCCTGCAGCGATTGTATCCGACACCCCGGTTACGTCAAACATCATCATAAAAATCAGACATTTAGAAGAAAATCCGATCGGGTAAACACCGGCCCCACACAATGCAATTTTGATTGCACACAAAAATCCAATGTGTGATTCTTGATTCCATCTTTGTGTGTTTTTTAGGTCCGGAAGGAGGGCGGTCATGGCGAACGTCGCGATTGTCGGAGCGGGCTTCATCGGCCTCGGTGCGGCGGCCTGGCTGCAGCGCGACGGGCATCGCGTGACGCTGTTCGACGCGGCCGGCATCGGCGAGGGCGCGTCGTTCGGCAATGCGGCGACCTTTGCGCCCTATGCGTGCGTGCCGCCGAACAGTCCGTCGGTGTTCGGCGCGATCCCGCACTACCTGTGCGGGCGCGACAGCCCGCTGCGGATCCGCTGGCCGTACCTGCTGCGCGGCGCGCCGTGGCTGATCCGCTTCCTGATCGCGTCGCTGCCGGCGCGCCACCTGCGCAGCGCGGGCGCACTGGCCGCGCTGCTCGCGCTCGCCCGCGACGGCTATGCGCCGCTGCTCGACGCGCCGCGGCTCGCCGCATTCGTGCGGCCGCGCGAATGCCTGTACCTGTACGCGCGGCAGGCGTCGTTCGACGCGGCGCAGCCGGCGCTCGAGTTGCGGCGACGGTTCGGCGTCGCGTTCGAGACGCTCGATGCGGCCGGGGTTCGCCGGCTGGAGCCGGCGCTCGCGCCGATCTTCGCGCGCGGCGTGCTGTTCGGCGGCAGCTGGCATTTCTCGGATCCGCACGGCTTTCTTGGCGCGCTGTTCGCGCATCTGGCGGAGGGCGGCGTGACGCTCGAACGCGCGAACGTCGAGCACGTCGCGCCGGCGGGCGACGGCGTGCGGGTGCTGGCCGGCGGCGCGACGCGGACGTTCGACCATGTCGTGATCGCGGCGGGCGCGCGTTCCGCGCCGTTCGCGGCGGCGTGCGGCGACCGCGTGCCGCTCGACACCGAGCGCGGCTATCACGTGCAGTTCGCGGATCGCGAGCAGGTCGTGTCGCGGCCGGTCGGCTGGGCCGAGCGCGGCTTCTACATGACGCCGCTCGACGAGGGGCTGCGCGCGGCCGGCACGGTCGAGCTGGGCGGGTTGCGCGCCGGCAAGAACCCGGCGCTCGTCGACCTGCTCGCGCGTTCCGCGCGCGAGGCGTTGCCGACGCTCGGCGCGCCGACGCGCAGCTGGCTCGGCTTTCGCCCGACGCTGCCGGACGGCGTGCCGGTGCTGGGCCGGGCGCGGCGCAGCGAGCGCGTGATCTATGCATTCGGCCATCAGCACCTCGGCGTGACGCTGGCCGGCGTCAGCGGACGGATCGTCGCGGACCTGGTCGCGCAGCGCGCGCCGCCGCTCGACCTGACGCCATACCGGGCCGCGCGTTTCTGACGCGGTCCGCCGGGGAGGGCCGGCCGCCCGGCTCCCGATACAGCTTCGAGGCGTCGCGATCGAAGCGGCCGGTCGCACGGATGACGACCCGCGACTTCAATCACCGCAAGGAGGCATCATGAATCGTCGTAACTGGCTGATATGGCTGGCGGTCTGCTCGATCGGCACGGCCGCCGCGTCCGCGCATGGGGCGGTGTCCAGACCGTCAAGATCGGCTTCGCCGGCCCGCTGACGGGCCCGGTCGCGCGGGTCGGCAAGGATCTGCAATACGGTGCGCAGCTCGCGCTCGACGAGGAAAACGCGAAGCACCCGACGATCGGCGGCAAGCCGGTGCAGTACGTGCTCGACGTGCAGGACGACCAGGCCGATCCGCGCGTCGCGATCCAGGTCGGGCAGAAGCTCGTCGACGATGGCGTGGCCGGCGTGATCGGGCATTACAACTCGGGCTGCAGCATTCCGGCGTCGGCCGTGTATCGGCAGGCGAACGTCGTGATGATCACGCCCGGCTCGACGAATCCGCAGCTGACGATGCAGGGCTTCAAGAACGTGTTCCGCACGATGGGACACGACGGGATCGGCGGCGTGGTCGCGGGCCGCTTCGCGGTCGAGCAGCTGAAGGCGAAGCGGATCGGCATCATCGACGACCGCACCGCGTTCGGACAGGGGCTGGCCGACGCGTTCGAGAAAGGCGTGAAGGAAGCGCACGGCACCGTCGTCAGCCGTGAATACACGAACGACAAGGCGGTCGATTTCCGCGGCATCCTGACGACGCTGAAGAGCGACAACATCGACCTGCTGTTCTTCGGCGGGCTCGACGAGCAGGGCGCGATGCTCGTCAAGCAGATGCGCTCGCTCGGCATTCGTGCGCAGCTGTTCGGCGCGGGCGCATTGAAAAGCAACGCATTCCTGAAGATTGCCGGAAGCTCGGGCGAAGGCACGCAGGACCTGGAGCCGGGGCCGGCGCTCGACAAGCTGCCGTCGGCGCAGGCGTTCGCGCAGCGCTACAAGGCGCGCTTCAACCAGGACGTCGAGCTGTATGCGCCGTTTGCGTACGACGCGGCGCTGGCGATGATCGCGGCGATCCGCAAGGCCGATTCGCTCGATCGCGGCAAGATCGTGCAGAGCATGCCGAGCGTGTCGGTCACGGGCGTGAAGGGGAAGATCTCGTTCGACGAGCGAGGCGACCTGATCAAGCCGCCGTATACGCTGTTCCGCGTCGAGCAGGGGCAGTGGCACAGCATCCGGACGGTGGGCGGCTCGGGTAGCTGAGCGCGGGGTCGAGGGCGGTGTCGCGTTACCGGGAATCGCGCACGGACACCGCCCGAACGTCCGACGCCGGCGCGCTCACCGGGATCATGCCCGCGTTCGCATCGTCGCGCGGCTCGAGCACGAACCGGAACGACTCGACGCGTTGCAGCACTTTCGACGCATACGCGTGCGTGCCGCCGTAGCTCTTCAGCGCGGCGCCGATGTCGCCGCCGGCGGCCTTCACGTAGCCGGACAGGATCGCCGAGCCCGCATTGACGTTGGCGTTCGGCTCGGTCAGGTCCTTCACGTTGCGCAGCAGCCCGCGGTGCGCGCTGGGCACCACCTGCATCAGCCCGGTCGCGCCGCCTCCGCCGCGCGCCTTTTCCTGGAAGCGCGATTCGATCGAGATGATCGCGTAGACGAGCGCCGGCGGCAGCGCGTATTTCGTCGCGGTGGCGTTCACGATGTCGGCGAGCTTCGTGGCCTTTTCCCTGGCGAGGCCGAACTTCTTCGTCAGGTAGCCGATGATGCGGCGGTTTTCCTCGTTCGGCTGATTGGCAGCCAGCGGCGCGGAAGCGTCCGAAGCCGCAGCGGCAGGCGCGGACGCCGGTTGCGCGGGCAACGGCTGCGCAGGCATCTGCTGCGCCGACACGTATTGCGCACTGCCGAGAAAGAATACGATCAGCCAGGGAAACCGTCGCATGGTCAGGGTGGTGGAAACGGGAGGGGCACAGTATATCGGCCAATCGGCGCGATCGTCCGCAAACCGCGCCAGGATGAAAGCCGGATGTAGGTTGTTGTCCGGACACGTATCGGAGTCCACATGAAGCGCGTGCTTCACGGCGTGCCGCCACTACGCGCGCCGGCCCACCATCCCGGCGATCGCGCCGATCGCGTCGCTGACCAGCACCGCGAGCAGCCCGACGATCATCCCGCCCTGCAGCACGAACGCGGTATTCGCGGTCTGCAGGCCGGCGATGATCACGTCGCCGAGCCCGCGCGCAGCGACCGTCGAGCCGATCGTCGCGGTGCCGAGGTTGATGACGACCGCGAGGCGGATGCCGTTGACGATCACCGGAAACGCGAGCGGCAGCTCCACCGACGCCAGCTGCTGCCAGCCGCTCATCCCCATCCCGCGCGCGGCGTCGACGACGTCGCGCGGCACGTCCTCGATGCCCGCGATCGTGCTCTCGAAAATCGGCAGGAGCCCGTACAGTACGAGCGCGATCAGCACCGGCTTCAAACCGAAGCCGACCGCGGGCACCGCGAGCGCGAGCACGGCCACCGGCGGAAACGTCTGGCCGATGTTGACGACGCTGCGCGCGACCGGCAGGAAATCCGCGCCCCACGGCCGGGTCACCGCGATGCCGGCGGCGATCGCGATCAGCGTGCCGATCAGGCTCGACGCGGCGACCGTGCCGAGATGCGCGAGCGTGAGGTCGAGCAGGCTTGCGCGATCGTAGATGACGGGCGCGCCGTGGTCCGCGAACGGCGCGAACAGCCCCTGCAGCCAGGCCGGACGCAACAGCAGCACGAGCAGCAGCGCGAGCGCGGCCGCGCGTGCGGCGGCCGGCACGAGTTTCCGCGCGACGGTTGCCGCAGCCCGCAACGTCATCCGGGCCGCCGCGCGTGCGCGCGGATCGCGTCGAGCGTGATGCGGCGCGCGCCGTTGCCATCCCGCGGCCCGCGACCGGTTCCGGCCTGGTGCGGGGACGGGTTCCCGTTGTCGTCGTCCACGACCGGCAGCGCATCGACGCCGCGCCACAGCAGTTCCGAGATCGCGTCGCGCAGCGAGCGTGTCGCGGCGATCGGCGGACCGTCCGCGACGCCGGGCTCGGCCACGTCGCCGACCGGCGTCAGCGCGAGCAGGCGCAGCGGCCGGTCGACGCCCGCGACGAGCTGCTCGACGACGCCCGCCGCCGGCCGGCCGAGGATCTCCGCGGGCGGCGCGACCTGCAGCAGCCGGCCGCCGTCCATCACCGCGATCGTGTCGCCGAGCTTCAGCGCTTCCTCGATGTCGTGCGTGACGAGCACGACCGTGATGCCGAGCCGCCGCTGCAGCGCGAGCAGGTCGTCCTGCGCCTTGCCGCGGATGATCGGATCGAGCGCGCCGAACGGCTCGTCCATCAGCAGCATCGCCGGCTCGGCCGCGAGCGCGCGCGCGACGCCGACGCGCTGCTGCTGGCCGCCCGACAGCTCGTGCGGCAGCTTGTCCGCGAATTCGTCCGGCGCGAGATTGAAGAGCGCGAGCAGTTCGCGCACGCGCGCGTCGATGCGCGCGGCGTCCCAGCCGAGCAGGCGCGGCACGGTCGCGATGTTGCGCGCGACGCTCCAGTGCGGAAACAGCCCGTGGCCCTGGATCACGTAGCCGATGCGCCGCCGCAGCTGCTCGGGCGGCACGCTCGCCGTATCCACGCCGTCGATGCGAACCGTGCCGGCGCCCGGCGCGATCAGCCGGTTGATCATCCGCAGCAGCGTCGACTTGCCGCTACCCGATGCGCCGACGAGCGCGGTGATCGTGCCGCGCTGCATCGTCAGCGACACGTCGTCGACCGCGACGAGCTCGCCGAAGCGCTTGCCGAGGCGTTCGATCTCGATCATGCGGTGCGTCCCCTCGCGAGCGCGGTTGCGGCCTCGAACACGACGGCGGCGACCAGCGCGAGCGCGATCGTCGGGATCGCGCCGAGCAGCACGAGATCGGCGGCCGATTGCCCGATGCCCTGGAAGATGAAGGTGCCGAAGCCGCCGCCGCCGATCAGCGCGGCGACCGCGGTCAGCCCGATGTTCTGCACCAGCACGATGCGCACGCCGCTCAGGATCACCGGCAGCGCGAGCACGAGGTCGACCTGCAGCAGGCGCTGTGCGCCCGTCATGCCCATCGCGCGCGCGGCTTCCGTCACATGCGCCGGCACCTGCGCGAGCCCCACCGCGACGCTCGACGCGATCGGCAGCAGCGAATACAGGAACAGCGCGAGCACGGCCGGCGCGACGCCGATCCCGCGCACGCCGAGCGCGGCCGCGAGCGGCACGTGCGCGGCGAGCATGCCGAGCGGCGCCATCATCAGCCCGTACATCGCGATGCTCGGCACCGTCTGCACGACGTTGAGGACCGGCAGCAGCGCCGCGCGCACGGCCGCGACGCGCGCGCACGCGATGCCGAGCGGCAGCCCCGCGACGAAGGCCGCCGCGACCGAGCCGCCGGCGAGCGCGACGTGCCGCACGGCCTCGCGCCAGAAATCGTCGCCGCGCACCGCGTATTCGCGCATCACGGACAGGCCGTCCCACCAGCCGCTCGACAGCGGCAGCGCGAGCGCCGCGGCGGCGACGGCCAGCGCGGCGAGCCGCCGCCACGGCCCGAACGCGAGCCGCGCGAGCGCATCGGCGACCAGCACGGCCCACGCGAACAGCAGCAGCCAGATGCCGGCGGTCGGCGACACGCGTGCGAGCGCGTCGTCGGGCGCGACGAGATGCGTCGCGGCCGCGCCGGCGGCGTAGCCGAGCGTCGCGAGCAGGCCGCAGCCGGCGGCGAGGCGCCATGCGGGCCGGCTCGTCGTCATCGTCCACAGTGCGGCCGCGATCCACAGTGCGGCGAGCGTAGCGGCCTGCGCGGCCGGCAGCGCGCCGAACACCGGCAACCCGACGCCCGCCGCGATCCGGTTCGGCCGCAGCACGACGAACGGCGCGAACAGCACCGCGCCGATCGTCAGCGCGCCGGCGAGGACGCCGACCTTGTCGATCGCGACGCGTCGCGCGCGGGCCGCCGCGCGTGCCGTCATTTGACGAAGCCCTTCGCTTTCAGGTATTGCGCGGCGACGCCCGCGGCCGGCTCGCCGTTGATCTGGATGCGGCTGTTGAGCGTCTGCAGCGTCTTCAGGTCGAGGCTCGCGAACACCGGCTTCAGGTAGTCGGCGATCTGCGGATGCGCCTTCAGCACCGTTTCGCGAATCACCGGCGCCGGCGCGTAGACGGGCTGCACGTGCTTGTCGTCGTCGAGCACCGCGAGGCCGCTCGCCGCGATCCCGCCGTCGGTGCCGTAGACCATCGCCGCGTTCACGCCGTCGGTCTGGTTCGCGGCGGCCTTGATGGTCGCCGCCGTGTCGCCGCCGGACAGCACGACGAGCTGGTCCGGCTTCAGCTTGAAGCCGTACGCCTTCTCGAACGACGGCAGCGCGGACGCGCTGTTCACGAACTCGGCCGACGCCGCGAGCTTGACCTTGCCGCCGCCGGTAATCCACTTGCCGAAATCGGTGAACGTCTTCAGGCGCTGCGCGTGTGCGACCGGCGCGAGCACCGCGACGCCCCACGTATTGTTGGCGGGCGACGGCGTCAGCCAGACCAGGTGATTGGCCGCGTAGTCGAGCTTCTTCGCGGTGTCGTAGCCTTGGCTCGCGTTCTTCCACACCGGGTCGTCGGCCTTGTTGAAGAAGAACGCGGCGTTGCCCGTGTACTCGGGATAGATGTCGATCTCGCCGCTGACGAGCGCCTTGCGCACGATCGGCGTCGCGCCGAGCGCGATCTTTTCGGTGACGGGAATGCCGTGTGCTTTCAGCACCTGGGCGATCAGGTTGCCGAGCAGGTTGCCTTCGGTATCGATCTTCGACGACACGACGACGGCGTCGGCGGCGTGCACGGCGGGCGCCGCAAGCGCGGCGGCGACGGCGAGGCCCAGCATCCGGGCGGGCAGGACATGCTTCATTGGGCCAATCTCCTGCGAGTGAAAAGAAAGGGACGTACGCCGAAACTTACTTGACCGGGCCTGCTTTGGCAAACCGCGCGACCCGTTGCGCGTGCGGGTTATCCCGGGCGTGGCCCGACGTCTTGCTATACACTGCCACGCATCCCTGCCGATGCGGAATTCAGCCATGAAGCCCCAACTGCTGGTCCTGATCCCGTTGCGCGACGGCGCGCATCGCGAGATCGCCGCGTCGTTCGACGTGCTCGATGCGCCGACCGGCGACGCGCGCGAATGCGCGATCGCGGAGCATGGCGGCGCGATCCGCGCGGTGCTGACCAACGGCAGTACGGGCCTCACCGCCGCCGAGATCGACCGGATGCCCAGGCTGACCCTCATCAGCGCACTCGGCGCGGGCCATGAGCACATCGACGTCGCGCATGCGAAGACGCGCGGCGTGGTGGTGGTGACCGGCGCGGGCACCAACGACGACTGCGTCGCCGATCACGCGTTCGCGCTGCTGCTGGCGGCCGTGCGCGGCGTCGTGCGGCTCGATGCCGCGACCCGCGCGGGCGTCTGGCGCGACGCGTTGCCGATGCCGCCGAACGTTTCCGGCCGCAAGCTCGGCATCGTCGGGCTCGGCAGGATCGGCGAGAAGATCGCGCGCCGCGCGGCCGGCTTCGATCTCGAGACCGGCTATCACAATCGCACGCCGAAGGACGGCGCGCCGTACCGCTATTTCGACCGGCTCGATGCGCTGGCGCGCTGGGCGGACTTCCTGATCGTCGCGACGCCGGGCGGCGCGCTCACCCGGCACCTGATCGGCCGCGACGTGCTCGACGCGCTCGGCCCGGACGGCTTTCTCGTCAACGTGTCGCGCGGCAGCGTCGTCGATACCGCTGCTCTGGCGGACGCGCTGCGCGAAGGCCGGCTCGCGGGCGCGGGGCTCGACGTGTATGAAGGCGAGCCCGATCCGCCGCGCGCGCTGGTCGAGCTCGACAACGTCGTGCTGACGCCGCACCTGGGCGGCTGGTCGCCCGACGCGTTCGATCGCTCGGTGCGGCAGTTTCTCGACAACGCGGCGCGGCATTTCGCCGGCGAGCCGGTGCTGACGCCGGTTTGAGCGCTGCGCGCGCCACGATTTTTTCGTCAACGAAGGAACCACGATGTCCACGTATTTCGCAGAAGTCGAATGGCAGGCAGGACCGGACGAGAAGTTCACCGACAACCGCTACAGCCGCCGACACGAATGGCGTTTCGACGGCGGCGTGACGGTGCCCGCGTCGAGCTCGCCGCACGTGGTGCGGGTGCCGTTCTCGGACCCCGCCGCGGTCGATCCCGAGGAAGCGTACATCGCGGCGCTGTCGAGCTGCCACATGCTGTGGTTCCTGTCGGTCGCCGCGCAGCAGCGCTTCGTCGTCACGCGCTATCGCGACGCGGCGGAAGGCACGATGGAGAAGAACGACGCGGGCAAGGAGGTGGTGACGCGCGTCGTGCTGAAACCGGCCGTGACGTTCGGCGGTGAACGCACGCCGACGGACGACGAGGTGAGGGCGCTGCATCATGCGGCGCATGAGGAATGCTTTCTCGCGAACTCGGTGCGCACGGTGATCGATATCGAAGGGACGTGGGAGCATCGCGGGGCAGTTTGAGTGACAGCATGAGGCAGCAGGACTTTGACGACCGGTCTGCTCGCTCCGGCAGACCGACAGCCCCATTCGTCATCGTCAGGTAGCGGCAACGCCCCCCGTTGCCGCGAGTTCGAAACGTACTCCTGCTCTGGTCCAGGCGATCATCAGGGTTTCCGTTCTTTCGCGTCTGACCCGGCCGTTTCACGTCGGTGTTTCCCCACGCCCGGTCATGGGTGATCGCGCTCGTACCGAGCCGTGTCGCCGATTCGACCCCGCCGCCCGAAACCTCGGGCCCGCGCGGGGCGCCCACCTTGCATTCGCCTGACATATACCCCTCTACCCTATATGGGCAATCATTCGGATATATACTCCCCCACCGTATTTGCGAGGATCGCCATGAGTCACACCGTCAGGGAAAAACAGAAGCTGCTGAATCGGGTACGCCGCATCAAGGGGCAGGTCGAGGCCATCGAGCGGGCGCTCGAGGAAGAGCGCGGCTGCAACGATGTCCTGCAGCTCATCACGAGCTGCCGCGGCGCAATGAACGGCCTGCTCGCGGTCGTACTCGAAGATCACATTCGAACCCATCTGGTCGACGCCGACGAACCCGACGCGCATGAGGGCAGCGCCACCGAACAGCTGATCGACGTCGTACATAGCTACTTCAAGTAATCGGACAAGGAAATGAGCGAATTCAGGGATGTCGCCTTCGGCGCGGGACATGACCACATCTTTCTCGGCGCGGCGCACGAGCAGAACGAGCGCAGGACCTGGATGGTCATCGGACTCTGCGCGGCAATGATGGTGGCCGAGATCGTCGGCGGGTCGATTTTCGGCTCGCTGGCGCTGGTGGCGGACGGGCTGCACATGTCGACGCATGCCGGCGCGATGCTGATCGCCGCGCTTGCGTACACCTATGCGCGCAAGCATGCGAGCGATCCGCGGTTCGTGTTCGGCACGGGGAAACTCGGGGACCTGGCGGGTTTCACCAGCGCCATCGTGCTTGCGATGATCGCGCTGCTGATCGGGTATGAAGCAGTCAGCCGCCTTCTGTCACCCGTGCCGATCCATTTCGGCGAAGCGATTCCGATTGCGGTGGTCGGTCTGCTCGTCAACATCGCGAGCGTCTGGCTGTTGAGCGGCGACCACCATGGCCACAGTCATGGTCACAGCCACGGTCATCATCATGGTCATGCTCACGACGACCACGGCCACGAAGAGGAAGCGCAGCGGGTCTTCGATCGGCACGGCGTGTTCCTCGTATCGGTATTCGAGGAGGGGGTCCCGCCTGTATTCCGGATTGGCCCTGCGACAGACGGCACGAAGCTCGGCGACATTGCGACCGCGTCGATCACGACGATCCGTCCGGACGGCAGCCGACAGACATTCGCGATGGAGGACCGCGGCGGCTACCTGGAATCGGCCGAGGACATTCCCGAGCCTCACCAGTTCAAGGCAATCGTTCAATTGAACGACAACACGCACGCATTGGCATTCGAGGAGCACGACCACGAAGCGCATGCGTCCGTGGCGAGGGACCACAACATCCGCTCTACCTATATCCACGTGATCGCGGATGCAGCGGTTTCCGTTCTGACCATCATCGGCTTGCTGCTTGCGCGCGCTTTCGGCTGGATCTGGATGGACCCGCTCGCAGGTATCGTGGGCGCGCTGGTGATCGCGAACTGGTCGTACGGCCTGATGCGCGACACCGGCGGCATTCTGCTCGACATGAATTCGGACCGCCGGTTGGCGGACAACGTGCGCACCGCGATCGAAGGCGGCGGCGACAGCGTCAGCGATCTGCACGTCTGGCGTCTCGGGCCGGGGCACATGAGCGCGGTCGTGTCCGTCGCGACTGACGATGCCACGCGGGATTCACGCTTCTATCACGGCCTGCTCCAGCGCTTCAAGGATCTCTCGCACGTCACCGTCGAGGTCGTGCCGGCCGCGCGGGTTCGCTGAACATGGCAGTCAAGTCGCCCTGCGTCGAGGTTTGCTCGTTCGACGGCAAAACCGGCTATTGCGTGGCCTGCCTTCGTACGCGGGAAGAGGCACGCACGTGGAAGAAGATGACCGACCATCGGCGCCACCAGATCGTGAATGAAGGCGCCAGGCGGCGGACCAAGCTGGTTCGCGAAACGTCCGGTTGAGCGCGCCGCCGCTCCCGCGTGAACGGAAGCGGCCGGCACGCCACGCGCTGCATCGAATGCGTCAGTCGTGCTCCTTCGTGAAATCGGACAGCATGGCGAAGTCCTGATGCAGGCTCGCCATTGCGTCCACGCGGACCTTCGGATCCCGATGCTGCAGGGCCGTCTGGAGATCGCGCCCGGGCCCGAAGGTCAGCGAAGCCGCGGCATTGAGCGCCGAACCGGCCGCGGTGACCACGCCGTCCCGGAGCTCTCCATTCTGAAAATGCTTGATCGCGTCTTTGCCGAACGACAGACTTTCGGTCATGTGCGCGCCGGTGTGCGTCTGCTTGCCTTGTGCGATGCCGTCGAGATTTCCCAGCACGCTGTCGTGCGACTGCTGCGTGATGCCGAGCCGGTTGTTCTGCAGCACCGTGCTGACCCCTTGCACAGCCGCCGAATAGTACGTCGCGCCCTGTTGCTCCGCGTATCTGCCAGCCTCGTTCGTCACGCCCTCGCGGCGGTCGAGCGGCGTCGACTGACCGCCGCGATTCTGCAGCGCGCCCAGCGGCCCGCCGACCGGCGGTCGGGTATGCGGCTGCGTGGTCGGCTGCGACTCACTGCTCGATGAGGAAGTCGTGGAGGACGTGTGCAGCGGCGTGGTGCTGCCGCCGGAGATATTGTTGACTGGCATGGTCGGTACCTTCGATCAGGAGGAGGAAAGTGCGTCGGGCACGGTGGCGCGCGACACAGGGATGATGCGCGTCGCAGCGGGGACGATGGCCGGGTGCGCGAAGCGCTCGGCGCGAACGCGAAATGCCGGACGCGCGCGTCGTTCGCTCATCGCCGCTGCAGCACCGTGCGCATCGCCGTGACGTCGTCGGGCGCGCGCTCGCCCGATGACGCCTGCTCAGCGTACTTCCGGCCTGAATCCGTCGCGCGGGCGCGCGACGTCGTCGCATCGTTCGCGAGACCGATCTCGATGCGCCGCGCGATCAGGCTTTCGATCGCGACGCGCGCCTCGCCGTCGCGCATGCCGAGATCGCGCATCAGGTGGAACGCGTCGACGAGATCGGCGTCGCCGTCGATCGCATCGCGCAGCGCGCGCTTCTTCTGCGACGTCGATGCGTTCTTCGCATGAATGCCCTCGTAGAACGCATGCAGCTTCGTATCGCCTGCGCCGGCGAAGCGATCGATGCTGCGATCGACGATCGTCATCGCATGCTTGGCCGTCAGGTCGGCCATCTCGTTCTTGTTGGTCGTCGATTTCTTCTCGTTGATCCAGCGACCCGGGAAGACCTTGCCGAACCGCTTGCGGTCGGCTTCGATCCGGCCGTTGTCCTTCTGCACCGCGTGGATGCCCTTGATCGCTTCGTCGGGCGTCTCGTCGTCGATGTCGCGCGTATCGAGCGTCATGCGGCTACGCAGCGCGTCGCGGTCGATCTCGCGCGCCTTGTCGTTGCGCATCCGCTGCTTCAGGCCACGCACGCCCTTGCCGATGTCGAGGGCGTTCACCAGCGCGAGCGCGAAGCCCGCCTGCTTAGCTCCGAGGGCGGCCGCGCTCGCCGGCGCGGCCGCGAGCCCGTGCGTGCCGGCGATCAGCGCCGCGCCCGACGCAATGCCGAGCGCGTTGCGTCCGACCTCGTAGGCGGCGCGGCTCATCCGCTTGCCGGCGACTTCGTGGCGGATGTACAGCGTCAGCAGCACGTCCTTCGCATGCGCGCTTTGCGCCGCGAGTAGCGGATCGTCGTTCGACGCGAGCTTCATCACCTTGTCGAGGTCGTAGTCGAGCTTGCCCTTGCGATCGCGCGTGAGCATCAGCCGGTCGAGCCGACGCGCATCGCTGCCGACGGCGGCGCCGCTGAACGCCGCGACGTCGCGATCGCGCATCGCCGTCAACTGCCGGTCGTAGCGCTGGCGCTTGCGCCACGATGCGAACAGCGCATGGCCGTTCATGCCGGCGCCGACCGTCTCGTGCGCGAGGCCGGCCCCGAGCCCGCCGATCGCGAGGCCGGTCGCGACTGCGCCGTGCTGATTGGCGGCGGTGGCGCTGAACAGCGGCGCGAGCGGGCGGATGCCGTTCGTCTCGGCGAGCGTGAAGCCCGGCTTGCTGCGGTCGTAGGCCTGGCCGGGCTGGCGCTCGGGGCGCGGCACGTGGAATGCGTCCGTGGCGGGCGGCGGCGGGGCGGTCTGCCGGGTCGCGGTCGGCGGCGTAGGCGTAGGTGGCGGTGACGGTGGAGGAGGCAGAGGCTCGCCGACGATGCCGCCGAGCGAAAGCGGCTCGCCGAGCGATAGCGGCGGCAACCGCGGCGGTTCGTCGTTGCGGGCTTGATTGGCCGTTTCGCGCGCGCTGCGCAACTGCCCGTGCGAGAACGCGCCGAGCGAGCGCCTCGGCCGCTGGCCCGACCGGCTCGACGATGGGTCCGACGCGCTCCGGTTCGAATCGGCGACGGTGGACGATTGCGTTGACTGCTGAACCGACTTCAACATGACGACGTGCCTCCTGAATGGATCGGTGCCGGAAAAACGACATGAGCAGCGATGCGCGCTTCCCGCTGATTTCCCGCTAATGACCGGCGAGCTGTTTCACCTGCTGCGCGAGCCCCGCCAGCGAAATCTGCCCGCGCATCTCGCTCACGAAACTCCCCGCCAGCACCGCGACGATTAGCACCGCGACCGCGCCCTTGATCGGCTGGCTGACCGACATCAGATCGAGCTTCTGCGCCGATCGCGAGATGAACGCGAGGCCCAGGTCGACGAGCAGCAGCATCGCCATCATCGGCGTCGCGATCCGCGCGACCATGTTCATCAGCATGTCGATCCGCGCCTGCGCGAACATCTCGAGGAGCGGCGCGGGAACCGGATCGAACGACCCGAGCGGCCACCACGCATACGATTCGTACAGCGCGCCGAGCAGGAACGTCATGCCGCCGAGCATCCAGAACGACGCGATCGTCAGTTGCCCGAACAGCGTCGCCATCAGCGACGTCTGCGAGCCGGAGCTCGGATTCTGCATCTGCACGTTGTTGAAGCCGGCGAGGTCGTCGACGTACGTGCCGATCGCCTCGGCGGCCCAGAACACGGTCGACGCCGCGATGCCGAGCACGAGCCCGATCACGGCCTCCTTCGCGCACGCGATCAGGAGGAACGCGCCGTGGAGCTGCGGAATCAGCGCCTGCTGTCCGCACGCGACGAACAGGCACCAGACCGCGGCCGAGCCGCTGCGCAGCGGGCCTTTCAGCAGGTTGTCGGAGGTGGCGGGCAGGATCGTCATGATCACGAGCAGCCGCTCGCTCGACAGCGCGAGCAGCACGATGAAGCCGATCAATTCGTCGCCCAGGTGCTGCAGCGGAAAGATGTCGTAGGTCGTCATGCGGTGGTCTCGTTGGAAGCCCGCGCGGCCGCGAGCCGGCGTGCGAGCACGCCTTCCTCGATTTCCTCGTCCTGCACGTCTTCGGCGGCCGCCTCGGCCGCGCGCGCGAGCCGGCGGATCCGCTCGCGCACGACGTCGATTTGCGCGTCGTTGCGCGCGATCCGGCGCGCGGTCGCGGCGAGCTGGTCGACCTTCGCCTGCAGCGCCGCACGCAGCCGCGCACACTGCGCGCTCGCGAGCGCGTGCTCGTCGAGCAGCGCGTCGCGATAGCGGCGGCACGCCGCGTAATCGCCGATCGCGAACGGCGCGTGGCCGGCCGCCATCGCGTCGACGCGCGCCGCATAGCGGTTCGCCGCGTCGAGCTTCGCGTGCGCGTGCGCTTCGCCCTGCGCGAGCTCGTGCGCGGCCGCGTCGCGTTCGGCGCGCAGTGCGCCTTGCTCCGCGCGCAGCTTCGCGCCGCGCTGCTCGCGCCGCGTGAGCAGCATCTCGAAGGCGCGCTGGGTCCGGCTCTTCATTGCACGAGCGCGTGCAGCGCGGCGAGCGTCGCGTCCGGCGGCGAGTACTCGTCGGTGCGCTGGTTGAGGAACTCGCGAATCCGGTCGATCTTCGCGACCGCTTCGTCGGCCGCCGGGTCGCTGCCCGCCTGGTATTCGCCGAGCTGCAGCAGCGTCTCGATCTCGCGGTGCTTCGCGAGCAGCTGGCGCAGCCGGCCGGCGGCGCCGACGTGCTCGCGCGTCGCGACCTGCGGCATGATCCGCGACAGGCTGCCGAGCACGTCGATCGCCGGATACTGGTTGCGCGCGGCGATTTCGCGCGACAGGATGATGTGGCCGTCGAGAATGCCGCGCACTTCCTCGGCGATCGGGTCGCTGCCGGAATCGTCTTCGGCGAGCACCGTGTAGAGCGCGGTGATCGAGCCTTGCTCGCCCATCCCGGTGCGCTCGAGCAGGCGCGGCAGCTCGGCGAACACGGACGGCGGGAAGCCGCGCCGCGCGGGCGGCTCGCCGGCCGCGAGGCCAATCTCGCGGCCGGCGCGTGCAAAGCGCGTCAGCGAATCCATCATCAGCAGCACGCGCTTGCCCTGGTCGCGGAAATATTCGGCGATCGCGGTGGCCGCGTAAGCGGCCTTCGCGCGCTCGATCGACGAGCGGTCGGACGTCGCGCACACGACGACCGAGCGCGCCATGCCGTCCTCGCCCATGATCAGCTCGACGAACTCGCGCACTTCGCGGCCGCGCTCGCCGATCAGCGCGATCACGTTGATGTCGCACGACGCGCCGCGCGCGAACATCCCGAGCAACGTGCTCTTGCCGACGCCGGCGGGCGCGAAGATCCCCATCCGCTGGCCTTCGCCGAGCGTGATCAGGCCGTCGACGATGCGCACGCCGGTCGCGAGCGACGCGTCGACCATCCGCCGCGACATCGGGTTCGGCGGCGGTGCGAGCACCGGGCGCAGCGCGTCGTAGTCGAGCGGGCCGCGCCCGTCGATCGGCTCGCCGAAGCTGTCGATCACGCGCCCGAGGATGCCGTTGCCGACCTTCACCGACAGCGGCCGCCGCAGGCCGATCACGCGCGTGCTGCGATTGACCTCGCCGAGCGTGCCGAACGGCGACAGCAGCGCGACGTTGCGCGTGAAGCCGACGACTTCCGCATGCTGGATCAGCGCGCCCGACGCGCTGCGCAGCTCGCACAGCTCGCCGAGCGTCGCCTCGAGGCCGACGACGCGCACGAGCGTGCCGATCACTTCGAGCACCTTGCCGGTCATGCCGACGGCGGGCTCGAGCGCGATGCGCGCGGCCATCGCGTCGGCGACGCGGGACAGGTCGGTCAGTGCGTTCATGAGCGGCTCGCGTCGTCGAGCGCGCGGGCGAGCGCCGCGCGGATGGCGTTCAGTTGGGTGTCGAGGCTCGCGTCGACGGTGCCGAAATCGGATTCGCACACGCAGGTGCCGCGCGCGACGCGCGGCTCGACGACGACATCGACGGGCACGTTGCGCCCCTGCCGGCGCCACGCGTCGGCGAGCAGCCCGAACTGCTCGCGCGCGGCGTCGTAGTCGGCGTCGCACACGCGCACCGTCAGGTAGCTCGCGCCCGCGACGACGCGCTCGACCGTCTCCGCCGCGCGCGCGAACAGCCCGCGCGCGTCTTCCGCGCGCACCATCTGCTGGACGGCCGCGGCGACGAGCTCCGCGAGCCGTTCACGCATCCGGTCGCGTACGCGCCGCTCCTGCTCGAACGAATCGGCCGCCTGCGCGTGCCAGTCGGCGATCGCTTGCGCGCGGCCGGCGTCGTAGCCGCGCGCGTATGCGCTGTCGTGCTCGCGCCGCGCGGCGTCGACGAGCGCGTCGGCCTGCGTGCGCGCGTCGGCGGCGATCCGTTCGGCGTCGTCGCGGGCCGCGCGCAGCACGGCGTCACGTTCCGTCGCAAGCGCGTCGAGCGCGGCGTCGAGCGCCTCGACCGTCTCGAACGCGTCGCGGCGCAGCACGCCGTGCGGCGCGTCGATGCAGAGATCGTCGGCGAGCGGAATCTGCCGGTTCTTCAGCCAAAAAGCCATGACCACTCCGGAAACAGCGACGGCAGGCGCGCGAGCAGCGTCGCGCCGTCCGCGTCCGCCGCCGCGCGTTCGATCCATGGCGCGCGCGCGGCGTCGCGCGGCAGCGCGAGGCGCACGATGCGCATCGGCCCCGCCGGCGACCAGGTCCGCTCGCGCTCGAACAGGCACCAGCCTTCCCATGCGAGGTCGTCGCCGGACCGTTGCGCGAGCGGCGCGATCGGCTCGCGGCGATCGAGATCGCGCGCCCGCGACGCGTCGGGCAGCGCGCAGAGCGCGGCGAGCGCGCGGCAGCCGTCGGCGCCGACCCAGCCCGCGAGCCGCTCGCGGCTCGCGCGGTCGATCCAGTGACGCAGCTCGGTGCGCCGGAACAGCAGCGCGCGCACGCGCATGAGCCGCAGCGCGTCGGCGACGGGCAGCGCGGCAAGCCGGTCCGCCGGCGCATCGAAGCCGTCGAGCGACGGCGACGGCACGCCAAGCATGCGCAGCAGCCGCAGCGAGCACGCGGCGCGCAGCGCCGGCGCACGTTCATGCATCGTCGCGACGAGCGGCGCGAGCGCGCCGTGCCAGCTCGCGTGAACCCAGTCGGCCGTGCATCGCGCGTTCGCGTCGTAGCCGGCGAGCCACGCGGCCCGGGTCGGGACGCTGGCGACGCTCGCGACCGGCGCGCCGCCGCTCATCGCGCGCCGGCCTGCTGAGGCGCGGCCGCGGCATTCGCGCCGCCGCCGCCATTGCCGCCGCGCAGCCGTGCGGCGAGGCCGCCCGCACCTGCGCCGCCTTGCTTGCGCGCGCGCCACCACAGCGCGCCGCCCGCGGCCGCGAGCGCGACGCACACGAAGAGGGCGATCAGCACGCCGACGAGCGTCGCGCCGCCGGACTTCTGCGCGCCCGGCTGCGCGGCCGACACGAGATCGACCGGATCGGCGGCGACCGACGTGACGCTCACTTCGTCGTAGGTCAGCCCTTCGACGCTATGGACGACGAGGTTCTTGATCTGCGGCGTGAGCGTCGCAAGGTTCGCGTTCGGCCGGTACTTGATGAACACCGACGCCGACGACGGCTTCGCGACCTGCGCGAGCGGATCGTTGTTCGGCAGCACGATGTGCACGCGAGCGACCACGACGCCGTCGATCTTCGACAGCGTGTCCGACAGCTCCTGCGACACGCCGTAGATGAACCGCACGCGCTCCTCGGTCGGCGTCGACACGAGGCCGTCCTTCTTGAACAGCGCGCCGAGATCGTCGTAGCGCGTCGCGGGCAGCCCGCGCGCGCGCAGCACTTCCATCGCCTTGACGATCTGCTTGTCGTCGACGGCGAGCGTCCACGTCTTGCCGCCGTCGGGCGTCTTCTTCTGCGCGTCGACGCCGTTCTGCAGCAGCGCGGCCATCATCTCGTTGCAGTCGCGCTCGGCGAGGCCGCCGTACAGCTCCTGCTGGCAGCCGGCGACGAGCGCCGCGCACGCGAGCAGCGCGGCGAGCCGGGCCGCGCGGCGGCCGGCGGCGGCGGAGATCGGGAGACGGAGTCGGTTCATGATTATTGGTTCTTCATCAGCGAGCCGATCGCGTCCTTCGTCGACGTGACGACGCCCATCTTCGCCTGCAGGTCGATCTGCATCGCGGTCGCCTCGGTCGACGCCTGCAGCGACGCGGCGAACATCTGGTTCATCGTCAGTTCGTTCGCGTGCAGGTTCAGGTATTCGACGTTGTCGAGCACTTTCTTGAGTTCGGCATCCGAGGTTTCGACGAGCTTCGAAATCGCGCTGGCGTCCTGCGCGTGCGCGACGGGCGGCGTCGGCACCGCGTTCGACATCAGCGC
Organism: Burkholderia ubonensis subsp. mesacidophila; assembly: GCF_002097715.1. Lineage (NCBI taxonomy): Bacteria > Pseudomonadati > Pseudomonadota > Betaproteobacteria > Burkholderiales > Burkholderiaceae > Burkholderia > Burkholderia ubonensis. Next base: position 2,782,933 of record NZ_CP020738.1, on the reverse strand, counting down.
CTGGAAGCGGCCGGCGACTTCCGCCGGCACGTCGGGCAGCGCCGTGGCGGGCGCGTTCGCCGGCGCGGCGGCCGCGTCGGAAAACGCGACGTCGAGCGCGCGGGTCAGCGCGGTCGGGGAGAGCGGGGTGGTCATGCCGGGCTCCTTGTCAGAGACGCAGGTATTGCTGATGCGCGAAGGCGGCCTGCGGATCGAAGCCGCCCGCCGGATTCGCGGGCGAAGCGTTCGCCCCGTCGGCCCCAGCGGCTGCATCGGCCCCATCGGCCGCCTCGCCGCCCGCCGCCGCGACCGACGCCGGCAGCTCCCAGACGCCCGTGCGCTGCGCGTGCTCCTTCGCGAGCAGCACGTCGTGCTGCCGCTCGAGCGCGCGCACGAGCGCGATCGCCTGCGCGGGGCCGCCCGCTGCGAGCACCTCGTCGGCGGCGAGTCGCCATTCGGGATCGCGCTTCACCTGAAGCGCGAGCGCGAGCAGCGCCTTGCCGTAAACCGCGTTCGACGTGCCGTTCGAGATCTCCGCGAACGCGCGCGCCGCATCGTCCCAGTTGCCGAGCGCCATCTGCAGCATGCCGTCGAACATGTCGGCGGCGGGCAGCTGGGGCGCGAGGACGCGCAACGCGTCGACCAGCAGGCCGATGTCGTAGGGATCGGCGGCCGGGCCGTCGAGCGCGCCGCCGAGCCCGAGGTTGGTGGCGTCGATCAGTGCGTTCAGCGCCGCTTGACTGCATCGCAGGTAGGTCGGCCGGGATTCGTCCATGGTGTGCGCTCCGTGTCGCCGCGTCCGCGGCGCATGACGTTGAGGGGAAAGGCGTATGGGCCGCAAGGTAGCAGCGCGGCGTGCGCCGGCGGCCGCCGATGCGAAGCGCGCGCGCCGGATGCGAAGCGCCGCGCGCGCTTCGCGCCGGACGGCGCCGCTTCGGGTCGGCGCGCGCGTGTCGCGCCGCGCGCCGCTAACGTACGCGCCATCTCCGACTCTCGACAGGAACGGCGGCGATGGCCGAAGAGAAAACCGAAGAGCCCACCGATCAGAAGCTTAAGAAGGTCCGCGAGAAGGGCCAGGTCGCGAAGAGCAAGGACATCGCGGACGCGGTGACGCTGTCGGCCGCGATCGGCGTGCTGACGGCGTGCGAATCGATGCTGACGGGCGGCCTGACGCGCGTGATCCGCACCGCGCTCGATTTCGTGCACGGCGAGCGCACGCCGCAGGCGACGCTGTCCGCGCTGCACGACCTCGCGGCGAGCGCCGCGCTGACGATGCTGCCGTTCGTCGCCGCCGCGATCGTCGCGGGCATCGTGTCGCAGGCGCCGCAGGCGGGGTTCCTGATCTCGCTCGAGCCCGTGATGCCGAAGTTCGATGCGATCAATCCGATGGCGGGCATCAAGCGGATCTTTTCGCTGAAGTCGCTGCTCGAGCTCGTGAAGATGATCGTCAAGGCGGTCGTGCTCGGGTGCGTGGTGTGGAAGATGATGACGTCGCTGTTTCCGCTCGTCGTCGCGAGCGTGTACGAGCCGACGCCGCAACTGTCGCGCGTGCTGTGGACCGTGCTGATGAAGCTGTTCAACGTCGTCGCGCTCGTCGTCGCGGTGCTCGCGGCGGCCGACTACAAGATCGCGCGCGTGATGTTCATCCGCGACAACCGGATGACGAAGGAGGAAGTGAAGCGCGAGCACAAGGAGAACGACGGCGATCCGCACACCAAGGGCGAGCGCCGCCGGCTCGCGCACGAGATCGCGACGAGCCCGCCGCCCCGGCAGAAGGTCGGGCAGGCGAACGTGCTCGTCGTCAACCCGACGCACTACGCGGTCGCGATCCGCTACGCGCCCGACGAGCATCCGCTGCCGCGGGTGATCGAGAAAGCCGTCGACGACGGCGCGCTCGCGCTGCGCCGCCACGCGCATGCGCTCGGCGTGCCGATCGTCGGCAACCCGCCCGTCGCGCGCGCGCTGTACCGCATCGAGCGCGACGCGGCGATTCCCGAAGAACTGTTCGAAACGGTGGCCGCGATCCTGCGCTGGGTCGAATCGGTCGGGCTTGCGCGCGCCGATGCCGCCGTCGTTCCCTCCGCGAGGTCGTCATGACGCTGAAAACCCTCAAACTTCCCGCCGGCGGCGAGGTCGGCATCACGGTGCTGATCGTCGCGATCGTGTCGCTGATGATCCTGCCGCTGCCGCCCGAAGTGATCGACGTGCTGCTCGGCATCAACATCGCGATCAGCGTCACGCTGCTGATGGTGACGATGTACGTCGGCAGCATCGTGTCGCTGTCGGTGTTTCCGTCGATCCTGCTGTTCACGACGCTGTACCGGCTGTCGCTGAACATCGCGTCGACGAAGTCGATCCTGCTGCACGCGAACGCGGGCGACATCATCGAAAGCTTCGGCGAGCTCGTCGTCGGCGGCAATCTCGTCGTCGGCCTCGTCGTGTTCCTGATCATCACGATCGTGCAGTTCATCGTGATCGCGAAGGGCTCGGAGCGCGTCGCCGAAGTCGGCGCGCGTTTCACGCTCGACGCGATGCCCGGCAAGCAGATGAGCATCGACGCCGACCTGCGCGCGAACATCCTGACGCCCGACGAGGCGCGCCGCAAGCGCGCGACGCTCGCGAAGGAGAGCCAGCTGCACGGCGGGATGGACGGCGCGATGAAGTTCGTGAAGGGCGACGCGATCGCCGGGCTCATCATCACGCTCGTCAACATCGTCGCGGGCATCGCGATCGGCGTGATGTACCACGGGATGACGGCGGGCGACGCGGCGAACCGCTTCTCGATCCTGTCGGTCGGCGACGCGATGGTGTCGCAGATCCCGTCGCTGCTGATCTCGGTCGCGGCGGGCGTGATGATCACGCGCGTCGCCGACGATCACGACGAAGGCGAAGGCACGTCGCTCGGCGCGGAAATCGCGAAGCAGATGGGCGGCAGCCATCGCGCGCTGTATTTCGCGGCGGTGCTGCTGGTCGGCTTCGCCGCGGTGCCGGGCTTCCCGGCGGCGCTGTTCGTGCTGCTGTCGGCAATGCTCGCGTTCGCCGGCTACCGGCTGCAGAAGGGCGCGCGTCGCACGACCGCGCGCGGCGAGCCGGTGATCGCGCTGCAGCGCGCGGGGGCGAAGAGCAGCACGCCGTCGATCCTGCCGCGCGCGCCGCTGTTCACCTGCGCGATCGGCGTGCGGGTGTCGCCGGATCTCGTCGCGCGGCTCGCGCCCGCCGCGCTCGATCGCGCGTTCGACGAGGAGCGCGCGAAGCTGCAGGAGGAGCAGGGGCTGCCGTTTCCCGGCATCACGCTGTGGACGAGCCCAGCGTTGCCCGAAGCGACGTGCGAGATCCTGATGCGCGACGTGCCGCAGACGCGGCTCGAGCTGCCGGCCGACCAGACGATGCTGCCCGACGCGGCGTCGGACCCGGCGCTCGCCGGCCGCTGCACCAGGCGCGGGCCCGCGGGCGGCCTGGCCGAGAGCTACTGGATCGACGACAAGGCGGTGCCGGCCGGCGCGCGCGCGTGGCGCGCCGAGCAGGTGGTCGCGCACGAGACGATCGCGCTGTTGCGGCGCAACGCGAACCTGTTCCTCGGCATCCAGGAAACCCAATGGATCCTCGACCAGCTCGGCATCGACTATCCGGGGCTCGTCGCCGAGGTGCAGAAGGCGCTGCCGACGCAGCGGATCGCCGACGTGCTGCGCCGCCTGCTCGAGGAGCACATCCCGATCCGCAACGCGCGCGACATCATGGAGAGCCTCGTCGCGTGGGGGCCGAAGGAGAAGGACATGCTGATGCTCGCCGAATACGTGCGCGGCGACCTGTCGCGCTATCTCGCGTATCGCGCGTCGCGCGGCACGCGGCAGCTGCCGGCCGTGCTGCTCGACCTGCCCGTCGAGCAGCACATCCGGCAGTCGATCAAGCAGACGCCCGCCGGCAACTTCCTCGCGCTGCCGCCCGAGCAGGTGCGCTATCTCGTCGACAGCGTCGCGTCGTTCGTCGGCGAGGCGCCGCGCGACGACGTCGCGCTCGTCACGTCGATGGACGTGCGCCGCTACACGCGGCGGATGATCGAGGCGCGGCTCGGCTGGCTGCCCGTCTATTCGTACCAGGAGCTCGGCGACCAGGTCGAATTGCAGCCGGTCGGCCGCGTGACGATGCCGACGGCGGCCCACGCATGAGCGCCGCCGACCTGAGGCCCGTGCGGATCATCGCGGGCGAGCCGGCGGCCGAGCCGGGCGGCGCGTCCGCGACGCGCACGGCCCGGCGCGGCTTCGACTATGCGCAATTGATGCGGCGCTCGCGCGTCGCGCCGGCCGGCGAGCGCGCGGCGGCCGGCGACGAGCGCCGCCGCGACGCGTCGCCGACGTGGCGCGACGGCGCGCTGCCGTCGTTCGAGCGGGAGCCGGACGCACTGCCCGACGCGGTCGGCCGCGCAGCGATGGCGCGCGCGTGCGCGGGCGCCGATGCGTTCGTCAACCAGGTATTCGCGCAGCGCGAGCGGATGGTGCGCGTGGCCGAGACGCTCGCGACCGAAATCGCCGCGCTGTGCGGCGACGACGCGGCGGGCCAGTGGGAGATCAGCCTGCCGCTCGACGCCGCGCTGCTGCCGGACACGGTGCTGCATCTCGTTCTTTCGCGTTTCGACCTGCGGCTTCGGTTCGCGACGCCGGACGCGGCGACGCGGCACGTACTCTGCACGCATGGCGCGACGCTGCACGCGCGACTCGACGCGCTGCTCGCGCATTACGGCACGCCGCGCACGATCGAGATCGACGTCGACTGAGCGCGCGCGCAACCGAACCCGACCCACCGCGACGATGGATACCGAGCCGATCGAACTGGAACCCGACACCGCCGAGCCGCGTGGCATCGACACCGCGCTGCCGCTGCCCGCGTGCAGCGCGTTCGACGCGGCGCTTGCGCGCATCGTCGCCGATGCGCGGCTCGCCGCGTGGCTCGCGCGCTTCCCGATGGTGTCCGACTGGCGCGCGGCGATGCAAGAGCGGCCGCGCTTCGAGCGCCCCGGCGTACTCGACCTGCGATGGAATGGCGCGAGCGCGCGCATCGCGATCGACCTTGCGGCGTTTCCGGCGCTCGACGTCGTCGCCGCACCGGCGCTCGACGCGCGCGGCGACGCGAGCGTGTCGCTGCGCACGGCGCTCGCGTCGACGCTGCTGGCGCCGCTCGTCGCCGCGTTCGCGGCGGCGGGGCTCGACGGCGTGACGATCGGCGGGCTGCGCGCGGCGAACGCGGCGGCGCTCGACGCGACCCGCTGCGTGCTGTCGTTCGCGCTCGACGGCGCGCCGCTGCACTGCGCGCTGCTCGACGCGCAGGCGCCGTGGCTCGACGCGCTCGCGGCCCGGCTGCGCGGCGAGCGGCCGCGCGACGCGGCGGGCCTGCTCGCGCGCGTGCGCCTGCCCGGCCGCGTGCGGCTCGGCTCGCGCCGGCTGCCGCTCGCGGTGCTGCGCAGCCTGCGGCCGGGCGACGTGCTGCTGGACCTGGCGCCGGCCGCGCTCGGCGCCGCGCAGACGGGCCCGCTGCACGCATGGTGGGGCGCGCGTCGCGCGACGCAATGGCATGCAACCGTTCTGATCGAGGGAACCACGATGACGATGACCGAAACACCCGACACCGCCGACGACCTCGACGAGCCGATCGTCGCGGGCGACCTGCCGGCCGAATCACGAGCCGAATCACGAGCCGATTCGCCGGACGACGACGCGCCGGGCGCCGCGCCCGAGCCGGCCGATCTCGGCGACGTCGACCTGCCCGTGCACGTCGAGATCGACACGCTGTCGCTGTCGATCGCCGAGCTGGCCGCGCTGCGGCCGGGCTACGTGCTCGAGCTGCCGCTCGCGGCGCGCGACGTGCCGGTGCGGCTCGTCGCGTACGGCCAGGCGATCGGCGGCGGCAGGCTGGTCGCGGTGGGCGCGCATCTCGGCGTGCGGATCGAACGGATGGCGGGCGACGATGGTTCAGTTTAACGACATCACCGGCCTGCTGATCGCCGTGCTCGTGATGAGCATGGTGCCGTTCATCGCGATGGTGGTCACGTCGTACGCGAAGATCGTCGTCGTGCTCGGCCTGCTGCGCAACGCGCTCGGCGTGCAGCAGGTGCCGCCGAACATGGTGCTCAACGGCATCGCGATCCTCGTGTCGCTGTACATCATGGCGCCGATCGGTTTCGCCGCGCAGCAGCAGCTGCAGGGGCAGGCGCTGTCGCCGCAGCCGACGCAGGCGATGCTGCAGGCGTTCGGCGCCGCGAAGGAGCCGTTCCGCCAGTTCCTCGCCGCGCACTCGCGCGAGCGCGAGAAGCGCTTCTTCCTGCGCTCCGCGTCGGTGGTCTGGCCGAAGGCCGCGGCCGCGCAGCTGCGCGAAGACGACCTGATCGTGCTCGCGCCCGCGTTCACGCTCGCGCAGATGACCGACGCGTTCCGCATCGGCTTCATCCTGTACATCGCGTTCATCATCGTCGATCTCGTGATCGCGAACGTGCTGATGTCGATGGGGATGAACCAGGTGCAGCCGACCAACGTCGCGATCCCGTTCAAGCTGATGCTGTTCGTCGTGATGGACGGCTGGTCGACGCTCGTGCACGGCCTCGTGCTGACCTATTCCTGATTCCCGATTCCCGCTTTCGAGGAGGCTCGCCCGATGGAAATCGACGACCTGATCCGGCTCACGTCGCAAGGCATGATGCTGTGTCTCTACATCTCGCTGCCGGTCGTGCTCGTCGCGGCCGCGTCCGGGCTCGCGATCTCGTTCCTGCAGGCGATCACGTCGCTGCAGGAGCAGAGCATCTCGTACGGCGTGAAGCTCGTCGCGGTGACGGTGACCGTCGCGATCGCCGGGCCGTGGGCGGCCTCGGAGATCCTGCATTTCGCGCAGCAGCTGCTGTCCGCGGCGGTGCCGTCATGAACCGCATCACGCGCGCGATCGCGCAGACCATCCAGGCGGCGAAGCCCGATCCGCGGCGGCGCAGGCCGGTGCGCGCCCGCACCGCGACGACCTACGGCAAGTACGGCACGCGCTTCACGTATTCGAACGGCTATCAGGCGACCGCGGCCGCCGCGCGCAACCAGATGCTCGCGAAGCTGAAGCCGCGGCCGAAGACGGCCGCGGCAGGCTCGCGGCGCCGCCGCCGGGCCGACAGCCAGGCAGACGCGTTCGACGCCGGCGACGAAGCGGCGGTGCCGCACGCGCACGTCGCGCCGCATGACGAGCACGACCGGCATTCGGGCGGGCAGGGCGGCGGCAGGCAGCAGCGCGATCAGGACGAGCGCGACGGCGAGCCGGCGAACGTCGCCGCGCTGCCGCGCGTGCGCGCCGCGCGGTCACGGCCGGGCACCGCGCCCGCGCAGCGCGCGCTGAGCGACATCGCGCGCACGCTCGCGGACGCGACGCAGCGCGAGCATGCGCTGCGGCATCTGTGGGCCGACACGCTGCTCCAGCTCGGCCGGCGCGTCGATGCGCAGCCCGACGCGCGCATCACGGCCGCGCTGCTGAATCACCAGGCGGACTTGCTCGCCGCCCGCTTGCGCGGCGGCCCGTGGACGCCGATCGGCTGGAGCGGCGTCAAGCAGGTGCTGCTCGACGCGCTGCACGGCGCGGGCGGCGCGCCGCGCGACGCGTCGGCCGCGCGCAGCGAGCGCGCAAGCACGCACTATCTGTTGCTGCCGCTCCTCGTGTTCAACGCGGAGCGTCCGTCGACGAACGTGCAGCTCGCACGCGCGTTCGCGAGCGTCGAGACGCTGCGCGGCGGCGTGTCGGTCGCGCCGCGGCCGCGTTCGTGAGCGTCGCGGCACCGGCGATGCTTCGCGAATGCGGCGAAGAATTCGCATGACGAACGAACGACGCGGCCGCACCGGACTATTCTGGCTGCATGGACGAACGATGCGGCGCGATCGAAGCAGTGCACGAAGCGCGATCGAGTCGACCGAGGCAAGTGACACGCACGACGCAACGTAAAGGAGCAACCGATGAAGCTGCTGCGAATCCTGACCGGCCTGCACGCCGGCGCGGAAATCGCGCTCGGCGCGGGCGAGCACCGGATCGGCGCGGGCGAGGACGCGGAGATTCGCATCACCGACTGGCGCGACGGCGATCTGCAGCTGTCGATCGATGCGCAGGGCGTGACGAGCGCGCGCCGCGTGGCGCCGGTGCCGCCGGAGACGGCGGCCGATCCGTTCGACGCGGACGGCTCTGCGCTCCTGATGCTCGACTTCGTGCCGGTGCCGTTCGGCGAGACCGCGCTTTGCGTCGGGCCGGCGGACGGCGCATGGCCGAGCGATCTCGAGCTGCTCGCGACGCTGTGGGCGCCGCCGCCTGGCGCCGATGCGGCACGGCGCGGCGCGCAGCGCAAGCTGGCGGCCTGCGCGGCGGCGGGCGGCGCGCTTGTCGCCGGGCTGCTCGCGATGGGCGCGATGCTGGCGAGCGCGCATCCGAGCGCGCCGCCCGCGATCGAACCCGCCGACGCGCTCGCGAATCGCGTGGGCGCGGAGCTGAAGCGCGCGGGCTACGCGGAGCTGCATGCCGCGCCGCGCGGCGCGATGGTCGCCGTCACCGGGATGGTTGCGACGCCCGCCGACGATCTCGCCGCGCGCAAGCTGCTCGACCGGCTCGCCGCGCACCGCGTCGAACGGCAGTACGACGTTGCGCAGGACGACGCGCAGAGCATCGGCGAATCGCTCGGCGTGTCGGGCGCGACGGTCGCCTATGCGGGGCAGGGGCGCTTTCGGGTGTCGGGCGTCGTGCCGGACGTGGCGCAGCTGCGTGCGTCGGTCGAGCGTGTGCGCGCGGATGTCGGGCCGAACGTGCGGGCGATCGACGTCGATGCGCGCCAGTCCGGCGACGCGCCCGTGCCGGTCGCGTACTCGGGGATGCTCGAGATCGGCGACGTGCGCTACATCGAGACCCCGGATGGCGTGAAGCATGTGTTTGCGGGCGCGTCGGCGGACGGCGCACCGAACCTCAACTGAACGGAGAAACGGCATGTACGAAGCACTGGAACGAGCCGCGGACGCGCACGGTCCGCTCGAGCAGGCGCTCGGGGCGCCCGACGCGGCGATGCGGATCGGCGCGATCCGCCAGGCGCTCGGCGAGGCGGCCGAACGCGTGAGCGCGGCCACCGCGCAGGCGGCGAGCGACTACGACCGCGACGCGATGCAGAAGATCTATCGCGGCTTGCTGGCGGCGCAGCGGATCGTGGCGACGCTGCACGAGGCGAACGCGGCCGCATAGCGGCCAAGGTTTCGCCGCGCGGCGTGCGGCGGTGGACGGAGCGGCGCGAACCGTTCCCGACAATGCCGCACGCCGCGCGGCAAAAAAGCGGCGCGTCGCGATACGACGCGGCGGCGCCGAATGTTTGTCAATGCGTGCGTCGAAGCACGCACTTTTCTGGAGAGTGATCATGGCAGCATTGGCTGGAGCAGGTGAAGCGATCGCGAGCATGACCGCATCGATGAACGCGGGCATCGCGATGTCGAACGCGGCAACCGAGATGCAAATGAAGATGTCGGAGACGAACACGAAGAACGACCTGAAGAAGCAGGCCGTCAAGATGCTGGCCGACGCAGCGAAACCGCCGCAATAAGGCGGGCTGCTGCTCGGCATCGTGTTGGGCAGCCGGCGCGCGAGCGCCGGCTGGTTTTTTTGGGGGACGCCGAATACCGGGGTGGAGCGCTCATGAGTTGGGAACGTTATGCACAGGTCGTCGCGGAGGTCTGCGCGGTCGTCGATTTGCCGGACGTCGATTACGTGCTCGAGACGCGCACGATCGACGTCGAGGGCTTCGACGTGCGCATCGAGTACTTCGACGAGGATCCGGAGTCGATGTACGTGAACTTCCATTACGGGATCGTCAGCGCGGGCCGCACGCTCGCCGTGTATCGGCTGCTGCTCGAGGCGAACCTGCTGATCTACGCGCAGGACCAGGCGCAGCTCGGGATCGACGCGGACACGGGCAGCATCGTGCTGCTGATGCGCTTGCCGCTCACGCCGGACGTGACGGGCGAGACGGTCGCCGACCTGTTCGCGCACTACGCGGAGCATGGCCGCTACTGGCGGCAGAACATCATCGAATCGGGCGACGAGATGTTCAGCGGGATCGCGTCCGGCGAATATTTCTGGCTGCGGGTGTAGCGACGGGTGACCCCGACGGGTATCCCAATCGTAACGGAACGTCACAAACTGCTGCGCGGACCCGGCGCGAACGAGACGATAGCGGCACGCATCCACGCGCTGCGCCCCGCGACGAGCGGCGGCACGGCGCACGGATCGAGCCCTTCGTATTCGAACCCGCTTGCCGAGAGGATCCGCCATGTTTTCGACACTTTATTTCGCCGCCGCCGCCGCGCTCGCCAATCCGTCGTCGAACGACACCTACGCCGCGCGCGTGTTCGACGGCCGCTTCGCCGACGCCGCAGCGCTCGTCGCCGCGCGCTGCGACGCCGAGCCGGGCGACCCGGCCGCCGACGAGCGCGACGTGCACGCGTATGCCGACATCCAGCTCGTGCTCGGCCGCTTCGAGGAAGCCGAGGACACTTTCCGCCGCGCGCAGAAGCTGCTGCGCGAGTCGCGCGACCAGACGCGCGTGATGACCTGCCGCAACGCGAGCTGGCAGGCGTTCTTCCAGAACCGCTTCGGCGTCGCGCAGACGGGCTTCCGGCGGATCGCCGACGATCGCGCGGCGAGCGCCGGGCAGAAGCTCGAGAGTCTCGTCGGCGCGTGCGTCGTCATGCATCATCTCGGCCGCGCCGAGGACGCGATGGCGGCGCTCGACGCGCTCGACGCGGCCGCCCGCGACGCCGATCGGCGCTGGCAGCAGCTGGCGGGCGCGCTGCGCGCGGACCTGCTGCTGCAATACCGGATCGGCCGCGCCGACGCGCTCGGCGACCACGTGTACTGGCGCTCCACGCTGGCCGATCTGCCGCTGTCGGCGTTCGCGGAAACGAGCGTGCCGGCGGTTGACGCCGACGCGCTGCCGCTGCTGCGGATGCGCGTCGACTACCTGCGGCAGGCGTGCGCGCTCGCGGCCGGCGACCACGCGGCGCTCGCGCGGATCGATGCGCACGTGAGCTGGTGCGCGAAGACGGGCCTCGCCGACTACCAGCGCAGCGTGCGCCTCGAGGTCGCGCTCGCGGCGCTGGCCGGCCAGGCGCCGAATGTCGCCGACACGATGATCGCGCCGTATCGCGACGCGGCCGGGCGCTGCGGCTCGCACGTGCGCTGGACGCTCGACTATCTGTATTGCGCGGCGAAGGTGCGCGAGCTGCAGGGGCGGATTCGCGAATCGTCGTCGCTGTATGCGCGCTATGCGCTCGCGTCGGTGCGGCACGTGCGCTCGGACGGCGCGGCGCTCGCGCCCGCGCTGGCGATCGCGCGCTGCGGCACGCAGGCGGCCGCGCCGAGCGACGACGTCAGCGCGCGTCTGCCGGGCAAGTACCGGCGCGCGTATCGCTACCTGATGGAACGGCTCGACCAGCGGGACCTGTCGGTGCGGGAGATCGCCGCGCACATCGACGTGACCGAGCGCGCATTGCAGGCGGCGTTCAAGACCTATCTCGGGCTGTCGCCGAGCGAGCTGATCCGCCGTCAGCGGATGGAGCGGATTCGCGGCGAGCTGCTGTCCGACGCGCCGCGCGCGGCGAGCGTGCTGGAGATCGCGAGCCGCTGGGGCATCCAGCATCGGTCGACGCTCGTGAACGGCTATCGGCGGATGTACGACGAGGCGCCTTCGCAGACGTTCGATCGGTGACGCCGCGCGGCGACGCATCGTCTCGCCGTGACGCCGAACACGCCCAAGGCCCGACGCCGCTGCGCGGCGTCGGGCCGTTTCCGCGAGATTCCGGTTACGCGGGAAGGGGGGGGCGCCCCGGCACGACGACCGGGCCGGCCGCGGCAGCGTTGCATCAAGGCGGCGACGCCGCCTTCTTGATCATCTCGATCACCTTCTGCATGAAACTGTTGAGCATCTCCGCGATCGCCAGCCGCTGGTTCGCCTGGCCGAGCGCGTGCTGCATCGCGATCGTCTGGTCGGTCGTGTGGTGAATGTCCTGGAGGCTCGGCATGCCGGCCGCCGCGAGCGTATGGGCGGGCGGTTGCGCACCTTGAGGCGCCGGCGGGGCCGCCGAATGAAGCACGGTCGGTTGAAGGACGGGCGTATGCACCGCATGCAATTCGGCCGGCGTCGCTTCGAGCAGCGACGGTTGCGCGGCGGCGGGCTTCGTCGTCGGCGGCGGATCGCTCAGGTCGATGAGATCGGCTTCGTGCGCATTCGCCTGCACTTGCGCGTGAGGCTGCGATGCATCGGTCTTCGGCGCTTCCGGCCTGGATGTCGTTGCGCCCGACTGCGCGATGCCGTTCTTGCGCGCCATGCGCGCCGCCTGCATCGGCTTGCCCGAGGACTTCAATCCCGGCAGCTTGACGTGGATGGCGGGCCGCCGCTTGAGCGCGCCGGCGCCGGTACCGCCCGACGGCTGAGCGTGGTCGGTCTGACCGATGCGCGTGGTGTTCGTCGATGGCGACGATAGGATTCGGGGCACGATACGGCTCCTGGAGGAAGGCCAGCCTTTGGGGGCCGCCCGCCGCGCCGTACGCGCGCCGGGCGATGTGACGGCACTGTACGTGGGCGGGTGCGATCCGCCTGGCCGCGACGCGAAGCGATGCAGCCGCGCGCGAACGCCGCCACGGCGACATGGCGCGTGTCGATCGCGGTTCGGGCCCGCGGCCGGCGCTTCGCGCGCGTGCGGCGCCGGCGCGCGGCCGCGCTCGACAATCGATGCGTTTGCCGATTGCACAGGAGCCGCCGATGAATGCCTTCCGTCCCCCCGAACTGATCGAATCCGAGCGTTTGCGCCTGCGGCCGCTCACCGACGACGATGCCCCCGAAGTCTTCGACGCGCTGTTCGGCGATCCGGCGACCACGCTCGATCTGCCGTGGCCGACTCATCGCAGCGTCAGCGAATCGCGCGCGAGCATCCGACGCATGGGCGAAGGCTGGCGCAGCGGCGCGTTTTTCTGCTGGGGGCTGTTCGAGAAGTCCGGCGGCCGCCTGATCGGCACGCTGGAGATGCATGGCCGGCTGCCGCGCGTCGAGATCGGGCTCCTGACGAGCTTCGCGCCGGGGCGGGTGCGCACGCGCGCGTGGTCGGAGATGCTGAGCAAGTTTCTCGGCTGGCTGATCGCGCAGCCCGACGTCTACCGGATCGAGGCGTTCTGCTCGGTAACGGGCAAGGCCGCGCCGCTGATGCCGCATTTCGGCTTCGTTTGCGAGGGGACCGTGCGCAATTACGAAGCGCGTCCCAATCGCGGGATGAGCGCGGGCGACAGCTATCTGTTCGCGATCACGAAGGCGCCGATGGCGCTGGGCGAAGCCGGGCAGGACGGGCGGCACGCGTCGTCGCGGCAGGCGGCGTGAACGGCGCGCCGATCGGCGCGGCGGCTCAGCCGTTCGGGGCGCCGGGCCGAGCCGTCAGGCGATCCCGTTCGCATGCGCGTGCCGCGCCCACTGATAGCGGTTGAGCCGCAGCAGCTGCGCGATCCGCGCGGCGACGTCGTCATCGTCGTGCCCGCCGGCGCCGTCCGCGAACGCGTCCACTTTCAGGAACCGTCCGACCAGCACGGTCGATGCCCGATCCCCCGACAGCACCACGGTCTGCGCATAGCGTCGCCAGTCGTCGTCCTGCAGCGCGTACAGGCACCAGCTCTGCAGCGCCGCGCACAGCGGCGTGCCGCGCTCCTGTTCTTCCAGCGTGCGCAGGATGTGCAGCGCGCCGATCCAGTCGCGCCGGCCGATCCGCAGCCGCACGTCGCACAGGTCGACCGCGGCGTTGCGCGGCTGCAGCACCCGCAGCGCGAGCAGCAGTTCGTCGAGGTCGGCGTGCGCGCCCGCGCGCAGCCCGGCCGAGAAGACCGAGAGCAGCGCGCGCAAGGCGGCCTTGTTGCACGGTTTGATCGCCATGTCGGTGCGATGCGTCGAGTAGAGATGAGCCGTCGACGATGATCGCCGTTACGCGCGCGCGAGCGAGCGGCGCGTGCGAAGCGCGGTCGTACGCGGCGAAGCCGGTACGGTCGTTTCGGCCGCCGCGACGTGGCTTCGCGCGCTTCGCGGCGCCCGTGGGCGCGCTGCCTAAGCTTGTCGTCGAACCGCGGGCGCACGAAGGCCGCGCGCGTTCCTTTCCCTTTCCCTCAATCGATTCACATTCATAGCGAGACGGTCATGAGCGTTAACGGCATTACGAACCAGACTCTCAACCCGACGCAGTACCAGTCCTCGTCGAAGCCGTCGAGCAGCCGCGATCAGAAGATCGAGGAACTGCTCCACGAAATCGAGGATCTGCTGCTGCAGGACGATTCGGGCGACGGCGACGACACGAGCGTCGGCGGCGATCCGGCCGACAACACGCCGACGGGCGGCAACACGCCGGCCGGCAGCAACGGCCCGACGAACCACGCGGCGACGCCGACGGGCGGCAAGCCCGGCGAGGACATGCGCGACGTGAAGCTGAACACGAAGGCGGGCGGCGACGCGCTGCACCTGAAGATGGACTCGCAAGGCAACCTGTACAACGGCAGCGGCAATTCGGTCGGCGTCATCGACAAGGACGGCAACGTGAAGCTGAACTCCGGCGCGACCAAGGAGCTGGAGCGCCTCGAGACGGGCGGCAATCCGTTCATGAACGCGAACGTCGGCAAGCAAGGCGCGGGCGGCAACATGGAGTTCACGCCGGACGAAGTGACGGTGAGCGCGGGCGACATCGACCAGAAGGCCGACTTCTGATCGCGCGGGCGACGCGGCGCGGCGGCACTGGACAAGCGCCTTTGAATCGGGTCACACTGCGCGCTCGCGCCGCCGCGTCGCGGCCCGTCCAATCTTTCGCGGACCGCGACGTCCGCCGGAGCAGAACTTGAGCGTGTCGCAACGGGCCGACGCCCGGATTTTCGAGGTGATGCAGGCCCGGCAGGCGTGGGGCACGCTCGCGCTCGACCGCGACGGTGCGATTCTCGCGGCCACCGGGCGCGCGCACGCGCTGTTCGGCCGCACGCTGCCGGCCGGGCTGCCGCTCGCCGCCGTGCTCGGCGATGCGGCGCTCGCGGAAACCACCGTGCTGTTCGACACGCTCGAACAAGGATTCGAATTCGAAACCGACGACGCGATCCTGTGGCTCACGCTGCAGCCGGTCGAGCACGATCCGGAGATCGCGGCGACGGTCACGGTCGCCGACGTCACGCCGCTGCGCCGCGCGCTCGACGAGCGCGTCGCGTCGCTGCGCTTTCTTGCGCACGACCTGCGTTCGCCGCAGAATTCGATTCTCGCGCTGACCCAGCTGCACGACGCCGAGCCCGATGCGTTCGCCGCGTGCGGCGGCCTCGAACGGATCGCGCAGCTCGCGCGGCACGCGCTGCTGCTCGGCCAGGACTACCTCGTCGCGTCGGCGGCGGACGATCTCCGGCAGCGCCATTTCGTGCGCTTCGACCTGCGCAAGATGCTGCGCGAGCTCGTGCCGAAGTTCGAAGTCGGCGCCGTCTATCGCGGCGTCGCATTGCAGCTCTGGCTCGACGACGCCGCGCCGCTGTGGTTGCGCGGCGCGC
Source organism: Burkholderia ubonensis subsp. mesacidophila (assembly GCF_002097715.1). NCBI lineage: Bacteria > Pseudomonadati > Pseudomonadota > Betaproteobacteria > Burkholderiales > Burkholderiaceae > Burkholderia > Burkholderia ubonensis. The sequence continues at coordinate 2,767,375 of NZ_CP020738.1, read as the reverse complement.
GCGTGTTCGTCGCCCGCGCGCTGCAGAACCTGATCGACAACGCGGTGCAGGCGTCGCGCCAGGGCGCGCGCGTCGAGATCCGGCTGCACGTGCGCGACGCGCACGCGGAACTGACGATCCGCGATTGGGCGGGCGGCCTGCCGGGCCTCGCGACGGACGGCCGGATGACGGATTTCGCGTCGCTCGCGAAGCGTGGCTCGATGGGCTTCGGCCTCGGGCTGCAGCTCGCCGCGCAGGTGGTCGCCGCGCATGCGGGCACGCTGTACGCCGAATCGAATCGCGGCGTCGGCACGACCTTCGTGATGCGCCTGCCGATGCTCGCGCCGGCCGCCGGCGCCGCGCCGCCGGCCGTGCCGGAAGGCATCGCGCGCTGGCGCGCGAGCGTCGCGCCGGACGGCTGAGCGCCCGCGCGTACCTTTTTTTCGCTTGATGATCCTTAATTTCACGATGTCCGAACCGAACATGCAGCGCACCGTGCAGCAGCCCAAGCAGATCGTCGTCGTCGAGGACGATCCGGTGCAGCGCACGCTGCTCGTCACCTGGCTCAAGGCCGAGGGCTACCGCGTCGAGGCGTTCGACGACGGGCTCGACGCGCGCCGCTTCCTCGGCGACAGCTGGGCCGACCTGCTGCTGCTCGACTGGGACCTGCCCGGGATGAGCGGCGAGCGGCTGCTCGCGTGGGTGCGCGGCCGCGCGCGCTCGATCGTCCCGGTGATCTTCCAGACCGTGCATTCGGACGAAGAGGACATCGTGAAGATCCTCGACGCCGGCGCGGACGATTTCCTCGTCAAGCCGCTCGAAAAGCAGACGCTGCTCGCGCGCGTGCGCGCGTTGCTGCGGCGCTTCGCGGCGCTGTCGGTCGACAGCGGGCGCATGCAGCTCGGCGGCTACGTGCTGTCGCGCGCGACGCTGAGCGTGTCCGACGACAGCGCGTCGCATGCGTTCAGCACGAAGGAGTTCGACATTCTCTGGCACCTGGCCGAGCATCCCGGCACCGTCGTGCAGCGGCAGGACTTGCTGCGGCTCGTGTGGGGCGCGGACGCGTCCGCGCAGACCCGCACCGTCGACATGTACGTGAGCCGGCTGCGCAGCCGGCTGAAGGCGGCGGGCATCGGCTGGACCGTGCATGCGGCGTACGCGACCGGCTATCGCCTGAACCTGGGCGCGGACGCGGAAGCGGCGGATCGCGCATCGTGACGCCGCGCGCGGCCGCATCGGCCGCCGCCGTGGCGCTCGCGCTCGCGAGCCATGCGCCGGCGCTGCACGCGGTGCCGCTCGCGTGGCCGCTCGCGCGCTTCGACTATCGGGTCGGGCCGGTGAGCGCCGCCGACGCGCTGCGCGAGTTGAGCCGCCGCTCGGGCGTCGCCGTCGACGTCGACCCGCACGCGCCGTGCCGGCTCGACGTGCGCGAAGCGCTGCCGCCGCAGCGCTTCGTCGACTGGGCCGCGCGCACCTGCGGGTTCGCGTCGTACTACGACGGCGCGGTGCTGCAGCTCGTCGCGCCCGATGCGTTCGAGCGCGCGGCGGTGCGGCTCAATTACGCGACGCCTGCCGAGCTGCGCGCGACACTCGCGCGGCAGCGGATCGTCGACGCGCGCTGGCGGCCCGCCTACGACGACGCGGCGCGGATCGTGCGGGTTGCCGGCCCGCCGCGCTATGTCGCGCTCGTGCTTGCCGCCGCGCGCGCGCTCGACGAGGCCGCGCAGGCGCGCGTGCGGACCGAGACGCGTGCGTTCCGGCTGCGCATGCGCGCGGCGGCCGACCGAACCGTGCGCGGCGATGAGGGGGATGGGGGCGATACGACGCTGTCCGGGCTGGCGACGCAGCTGCGCCGCCGGCTCGAGCAGGACGGCGTCGCGCCGCGCGCGGCGCCGGGCGTGCGCGAATTCACCGCGCCGCTGCCGATCATCGACGCGGACGCACGCTCGAACACCGTGCTGATCCGCGATGTACCTGCCCAGCTGGCGCGCGACGCACGGCTCGTCGCGCAGCTCGATACGCTGCCCGCGTCGATCCGGATCGACGCGTACGGCGCGACGCTCGCGCCCGCGCGGCTCGACGCGCTGGGGCTGCGGTGGCGCGATGGCGCGCAGGCGTCCGGACCCGCCGGCGCATCCGCGCCGCGCGTCGCGATTGTCGCCGCGCCGGACGGCTGCGCGGCAACGCGCGCCCGCGTCGCCGAGCTCGCCGCGCACGGCGACGCATCGATCGATGCCGACGGCTCGACGCTGACGCTCCCCGACGGCAGCGCGGATTTCGGCCGACTGCGGCAGGCGTTCGTCGCGTCGGGCGACGGCGATGCGCGCTCGCTCGACGCGCAGCGCAACGGCTTCGCGATGCGGGTCACGCCGCGCGAGACCGCGCAGGCGGGCCGCTACGCGCTCGACATGCGGATCGTCGAGCGCTGGGCGGCGGGCGCAACGACGTCGCGCGAAACCGTGTCCGGCGTGACGCTCGCGGCAGGGGAATGCGCGGCGCTCGCGCTGCCGCTTGCCGCCGGGCGGGGGGAGCAGCGGCTCGTCCTAGTGACCCCGCGCGTGACGGCGGCCAGCCTGCCCGAAACCGCGAAGCCCGCGACACGGCCGCGTGCGCCGTCACGCGCGCTTTCGCCGCCGCCGGACGGCCTCGGCCTCACGACGCAGACGCGCCTGCTCGGCAATTGATGCCCATTGCGTTCATTATTAAACGACGATCGCGCCCGATTTAACCGCGCGACGGCAAGCGCATTTTAATTAATTCGGCAAGTCAATTAACGCAGGGCCTGGCTTGTTTATATTGTTTTTCTTCGATTTTAGATCGACGGCTAAAAATGCCGGATCGGATGCGCGCGCGGCTAATGGTCAACTATCTGTTAACAATGGACTGCATCATTTCATTCAGCTCGATCCGGTTGTAAGTCGCCCGTAACGCGTCCTTCGGCGTGATCCGGTTGCGGGCCGCGAGCGTGGCGAGATCGTCGTTGAGCGAGCGCGACATGTTGTCCTCTCGGCGCCGCAGGAACTCGTTGACGAGGTGCAGCTTCGTCGGATCGGCGATCAGCTTCGCGATCTGGTTGTTGTTGTTGAACAGCAGCTCGCTCGCGAGCACGAGGCTCTCGCCGTCCGCGCTCGGCACGAGGCTCTGGCAGACGATGCCGATCAGCGATTCGGCGAGCGCGACCGCGTGCCGGTCGCGCTGCTCGCCCGGAAAGAACGACAGCAGCTTGTTGAGCGCGCTGACCGCGCTGCCCGTGTGCATCGTCGCGAGCACGAGATGCCCGGATTCGCCCGCCTGCAGCAGCGTGTCGGCGGTCTGCGCGTCGCGCACCTCGCCGACCATCACGACGTCCGGCTTCTGCCGCAGCGCCTCGCGCAGCCCGTGCGCGAAATTCGGCGTATCGGTCGGCACTTCGCGCTGCGAGATGATCGACTGGCGGCGCTCCAGATAGTATTCGATCGGCTCCTCGATCGTGACGATATGCGTGTTGCGCGTCGCGTTGACGTGCTCGAGCAGCGACGCGATCGTCGTCGTCTTGCCCGAGCCCGTCGGGCCGGTGACGAGGATGATGCCCTTCGTGTTGTCGAGCATCGAGCGCACGTAGACGGGCAGGCCGAGCTCCTCGAGGGGCAGCGGCTTGAGCGGCAGGCGGCGCATCGAGATCACGATCTTGCGGCCGCCGCCCGCGCGATACACGTGGCAGCGCAGCCGGCAGCGCGTGAGAACGAACGGGCGGTCGAGCGTGCCCTGACGCAGCGCGGTCTCCCAGTGCTCGTCGATCGCGTCGAGCAGCGGTCGCATGTCGTCGAGGAGCACCGGCTCGTCGCTCGTCTCGACCCAGCCGCGCGGCGTCTTGATCGTGACGGGGCGGTCTTGTTCGATGTGGATGTCGGTGAACATCTGCTTCAGATCGATCAGGCCGAGCACTTCGCCCGCGAGATCGCGCAGCGGGGCGGCAGCTTGCTGGTTCATCTTGTCGATTCGGGTGATTGAAAAGGACGGCGCAATGCGCGCGGTGACTGGGAAATTGAATGGTCTATTTAATTTTGCACGCAACCTAGCTTTTGTCAAACTGTTCGGGGTATATTTGCCGCGCAATAATCAATTCAATAATGCGACTGCATGCGTAGACCTATTATGTAAAGCCGAGGTAATCCCGGATTCGGAAAGTCATTTCCGGCCGCGCAGGCGTTCCGAGGCGCCGGATGCGGCCTCCGGGATCGACACCAGGCAAAGCGCGGGGGCCAGCGGCGTACAGCAGTCGAGTAACGAGGACAATCATGATGCACGGCGCCACGGTCGCCGCGGCCGCGCTCGTCGCGATCGCGCTTTTTGCAACCGATTGCGCGGCGAGCGGCCCGCCCGCCGGCACCGATCCGGCGCCGGGCGGCCCATTTGCCGAGCGCTTCGATCACACACCGCTGACGGCGCAGCGCGGCGACGTCTTGCGCGCGCCGGCATCGGCGCCGCCATCGCCATCGGCCGGGGCGACGCCGGGCGCGCAGGCGCCGTCCGCGGCGGCAATAGCGCCGGTCCCGGCCGCATCCAGCTGGGACGTGCGTGCATCCGACGGCACGATTCGCGGCGTGCTGTCGCGCTGGGCGCGTACGGCGGGCTGGCAGCTCGTCTGGGATGCGCCGGTCGATTTCAGCATCGACGCACAGGCGACGCTGCGCGGCTCGTTCGAGGACGCGCTGCAAGCGCTCGTCGCGAGTCTCGGCCGCACGTCGACGCCGATCCAGGCGATTCTCTATCAAGGCAATCACGTGTTGCGCGTCGTCGCGCAAGGAGCGGGCTGATGCGCGTCTTTTTCGCCATTTCGTTACTCGCCGCGCTGTTGAGCGGCTGCACCGGGCTGCGCGGCGGCATCGAGCGGGACACGCAACGCGATTCGAACGAATCCGGCGCGATCCTGAAGCGCGTATCCGACGGCGACAACAGCGTGCACGCGCTCTCGCCCGTCGTCGTGAACGACGGGCTGTGGGTGTCGGCGGGCGCCGTCAAGCTGCAAAGCGGCGAGCAGCTGCCGTCGCTGTTCGACGAGCCGGCGTCGTTTGATCGCCCGGTCTCTTCGTTGTCCGAATTCGCGCAGCAGATCACGCGGCTCACGCAGGTGCCGACGCAGGTGGCCGCGAGCGCGCAGCAGGCGGCCGCGCGTTCGCAGAACGGCGGTGCGGAGGGCGCCGCGCGCGGCGCGCCCGCGTTCCTCGACGCGGCGGGCGGGCGCTCGGTGCCGCCGCTGCCGCCCGGCATGCCGGGCGGCGCGTCGTCCGGCGCCGGCAAGGCGGGCGGCGGCGGTGCGGGCGCGGACGGCGGCGGCACGTCGTTCGCGCCGGTGCGCATCCTGTATGCGGGCGGCACGCTGCGCGGCCTGCTCGACTCGGCGTGCGCGCGCTTCGGCGTCTTCTGGAAATACGAGCAGGGGACGATCCGCTTCTTCTTCACCGATACCCGCACGTTCCAGGTCAACGCGATTCCCGGCGATTCGTCGCTGAACGCATCGGTGGTGAGCGGCGCGACGAGCGACGGCACGTCGGGCGGCTCGCAGTCCGGCGGCGCGGGCGGCGGCACGAACGGTTCAAGCTCGGGCTCGACGGGCCTCACCGCGAACAACACGGCGAACACCGCGGTGAATTCGCAGCTGTCGGTGTTCAACGGCCTGCAGAGCGCGATCCAGTCGATGCTGTCGCGCTACGGCAGCTCGGTGTCGTCGCCCGCGACCGGCTCGATCTCGGTGACCGACACGCCCGACGTGCTCGAGCGCGTCGCCGCGTTCATGACGCAGCAGAACCGCTCGCTGTCGCGGCAGGTGCTGCTCAACGTGACCGTGCTCAGCGTGTCGCTGAACGCGGGCGACGCGTACGGGATCGACTGGAGCCTCGTCTACAAGACGATGTCGGCGAGTTTCGGCATCGCCAATCCGTTCACGCCGGTCGCGCTGACGTCGCCGGCCGACTTGTCCGCGACGGTGCTCAGCCCGACGAGCCGCTTCAACGGCACGAAGCTGCTGATTCGCGCGCTGTCGAAGCAGGGGACGGTGCGGCGCAAGACGTCGGCGTCGGTCACGACGCTCAACAACCAGCCGGTGCCCGTGCAGGTCGCGACGCAGACCGGCTACCTCGCGGCGGTGTCGACGACCAACACCGCGAACGTCGGCTCGTCGACGGCGCTCACGCCGGGCACCGTGACGACGGGCTTCAACATGACGCTGCTGCCGCACGTGCTCGACGACGGCACCGTGATGCTGCAGTTCTCGACGAACATCTCGTCGCTGCTCCAGCTGAAGGACGTGTCGAGCAGCACCGGCGCCGGCGCGACGAAGATCCAGACGCCCGACGTCGACATGCGCAACTTCCTGCAGCGGGTCGCGATGAAGTCGGGCGAGACGCTCGTCATCAGCGGCTACGAAGGCACGAACGATTCGCTCGACGAGCGCGGCGTCGGCACGCCGAAGATGATCGCGCTCGGCGGCGGCTACGAGGCGCAACGCGCGCGCGAGGTGATCGTGATCCTGATCACGCCCGTCACGCAGCGCGGCGGCGCCTGACGGAGCCGGCGATGAGCGCGCAAGTGATTCAAATCGGCCGCCAGCGCTTCGTCGGCGGGCTGTTCTGGCAATCGCTGTCGCGGCGCAACGAGCTGCGCGCCGAAGCGGTCGAGCTCGCGAAGAAGCTGAAGTTCGACCTGATGGTGCTGCGGATCGATCGCGGCGTCGCGGCGGCGGGCTATGCGAACACGCGCGACGGCTTCGCGCCCGGGCATCTGTCGCTCGGCGCGATGGTGTCGCGCGCGATCGCGCTCGAAGGCGCGTTCTACAACGGCCGCCGGCAGCCCGCGCCGAACTGGCTCGGCGCATTCGCGCTGCCCGACGGGCGCTGGGCGTATTTCGCGGTGCGCGACCACGCGTTCATGCCGAACGGCGACTGGGTCGGCAGCCGCGAGGAAGCGCTGGAAAAGCTGCACACCGATTACGCGTGGGGCGGCTGGAACGTCGTGATCGGCGAGCCGGAGCTCGAGAAGCAGGGCTTCCAGAATTTCCAGCCGAAGCGGCTCGACGATCTGCTGCCGCGCCGCGGCGGCCGGCCGCGCACCGAGCGCTGGTGGGCGCTGCGGCCCGTCGAGCGGCGCCTGTCGGCGCGCACCGCGCTGATCGCCGCGACGCTCGTGTGCGTCGCGGGCGGCGGCGCGCTCGCGTATTGGCATCATCGCGCGAAGGTCGAGGCCGAGGAGCGCGAGGCGGCGCTCGAACGCGTGCGCGCGGAGCTCGCCGCGCGCCAGGCGACGAGCGCGCCCATCGTGCATCCGTGGGCGACGCTGCCCGACGCGGTCGAGTTCGCGCGCGCGTGCGCGACGGGCTTCGGCCGGCTCGCGCCGGGCGGCTGGCGGCTCGAGCGCTACGAATGCACGCCGGGCACCGCGCACTTCGCGTGGGCGCGCAACGGCTCGAACGTGCGCTACCTGCTCGCCGTGGAGCCCGCAGCGAGCGTCGACACCGACGGCGAGCGCGCGACGCTCGACGTGCCGCTCGCCGCGCCGGCGGCGGGCGACACGCCGCTCGTCGACGATTCGGCTGTCAGGACACAACTTCTGTCGCGTCTCCAATGGCTCGACACGGCCGCTAAACTCGACCGGCTGCTTCCCGATCAGGCATCGGGCGCCCCGCTCGCGAATCTCGCGCAGCAGGCGGCCGCCGTGACCGGGTGGCGCGCGTACCGGCTGAACGCGACCCTCGGCGGCGTCGCGCCGCCCGAGTTCGTGCGCGCGATCGACGTGCCGGGGCTGCGCGTGCAGCGCATCGCTTACCAGAACAATCAGTGGACTCTCGAAGGAGTGCTCTATGCGAAATAGTCGCGTTCGATCGATGTGCGCGCTTGGCCTGGCGTTGCTCGCCGGCGTTGCGCGCGCGGCGGGGCCCGCGTCGTCCGACGACGGCACCGCCGCGCGGCTCACGCAGCTGCAAAGCGAGACGGTGCTGCTGCAGGCGCAGCTGAAGAAGCTCGAGACCGAGCAGCAGGTCGCCGAGCGCACCGCGCAGCTCGCGCGCGTGCGCGGCGGCGGCGCGCCGGCAGCCGGGCAATTCACGGTGACGGCGATCGAAGGCGTCGGCAAGCGCATGTTCGCGACGCTGCGGATGAACGGCGGCGCCGAATTTGAAGTGCAGCGCGGCGACGCGCTGCCGGACGGCGGGCGCGTCGTCGCGATTGAGCCGCGCGCGGTCGTCGTGTCGAATCGCGGACGCACGCTCCGGCTGTCGACGGCGTCGCCTTCCTATGCGGGCAATCCGCCGCTGCCGGCCGACGCGGCCGCGCCGCTGCCGACGCTGCCCAGCCTGCCGGCGAGCGGCTCATGAGCCAGGACGCGCAACGACCCGACCCGGCGTTCGCGCGCGCGACGCCGCCCGCCGGCGCCGGCGCCGACGCCGCGCAGCCGCGCGGCCTGCGCGCCGTCAGCGAAGCGGGCGATTTCGCCGCGAGCGTCGAGGAGCGCAAGTTCGTCTGCCTGTTCGACGACGGGCGCCTGCTGATTGCCGAAGGCCACGAGATGAATCCGTTCGTGCTGTCGTATCGCGCGCGGCTCGACCGGATGGGCCGGCCGTACCGGCCGGCGCCGGCGACGCTGATGCAGGTGCGCGAGGCGTACCGGCAGCACGTCGCGGGCGGCGGCGAGCGGCTCGATCACACGGTGATGCAGGTGCTCGCGAAGGAGCTGATCGGCCGCGCGTGCCGCGAGCGCGCGTCCGACATCCATATCCGCGTGCGCCGCTTCAGCACCGAGGTCTTCTTCCGGATCCACAACGAGCTCTTGCGCGTGAACGAGCACACGCGCGAGCACGGCGAGCGGCTGCTCGCGACGCTGTACGGCGCGATGACGACCGTGTCGGACAACAGCTACCGGCCGAACGAGCGGCAGGACGCGAGCATCGGCGATCGCGACAAGCTGCCGGACGACCTGTACGGCGTGCGGATCGCGACGACGCCGACCAACGAAGGCAGCCTGATGGTGCTGCGGCTGCTCTACAACGACGCGGGCGACGCGACCGATCTCGCGGCGCTCGGCTTCGCGCCCGAGCACGTCGCGGCATTCCGCACGCTGCGCGCGCAGCCGCACGGGATGAACATCATCAGCGGGCCGACGGGCTCCGGCAAGTCGACGACGCTGCAGCGGATGCTCGCCGCGCAGATCGACGAATCGCGCGGCAGCCTGCACGTGATCACGGTCGAGGACCCGATCGAATATCCGATCGGCGGCGCGGTGCAGACGCCGGTCGCGAACGCGCCGACCGAGGAGGCGCGCGCGCTCGCGTTCGCGGCGGCGATCACGAACGCGATGCGGCTCGATCCGGACACGATCATGATCGGCGAGATCCGCGACCGCGCGTCCGGGCAGACGGCGCTGCGCGCGTCGATGACGGGCCACCAGGTGTGGACGACGGTGCACGCGAACAGCGCGCTCGCGATTGCCGACCGGCTGATCGATCTCGGCCTGCATGCGCGGATGGTCACCGATCACACGGTGGTCTCCGGGCTCATCAGCCAGCGTCTCGTGAAGCTGCTGTGCCCGCATTGCAAGCTGCGGCTCGTCGATCATCCGGACCGCATCGAGCCGGGCCTGTTCGCGCGGCTGCGGCTCGCGCTCGACAGCCGGATGCACGACGTGTGCATCGCGGGCGACGGCTGCGCGCATTGCCGTACCGTCGGCACGATCGGCCGCACGGTCGTCGCCGAGGTGATCCTGCCCGACGCGCGGCTGTTCGAGTTCCTGCGCGACGGCGACAAGGCCGGCGCGCTCGAGTACTGGACCCGCACGCTCGGCGGGGTGACGCTCGGCGAGCACGCGTTGCGCAAGGTCGCGGCGGGGCTCGTCGATCCGCGCGGCGTCGAGCGCATCGTCGGCACGCTCGCGCCGGTGTCGGGCGAAGCGCGGCAGCAGCTGTCGCTCGTCGGATTCAGCTATGGCACTTGAGCTGAATCGCCGCTGGGCGAAGCTGTGCCTGAATGCCGACGAGCGGCTGCGCGTCTATCGGAAGATCGCGAAGATGCTCGGCAACGGGCTACCGCTGCTCAAGGTGCTCGAAGAGCTCGAATGGCGTGCGTCGCGCGAGGGCCGCAAGCCGCGCGAGCCGCTCGCGCTCGTGCTGGCCGACTGGCGCCTCGCGGTGCAGAACGGGGGGATGCTGTCCGAGGCGATGGAAACGTGGGTGCCCGCGACCGAGCAGATGATCGTCGCGGCGGGCGAGCAGGCGGGGCGCATCGAGGACGCGCTCGCGTCGGTGGCCGACATCGTGCAGTCGGGCCGCAAGATCAGCCGCGCGGTCACGGGCGGCGTCGCGTATCCGGTCGGGCTCGTCGTGATGGTGATCGGCTACCTGTACCTGTTCGGCACGCACGTGATCCCGAAATTCGCGCTGATCGCCGATCCGACGCACTGGCACGGCGCCGCGCGCTCGCTGTACCTGATGTCGCTGTTCGTGCAGGGCTGGATGCTCGTCGTCGTCGCGCTGCTCGTCGCCGCGTTTGCCGCGCTCGCGTGGTCGCTGCCGCGCTGGCGCGGGCCGCTGCGCATCTACGCGGACCGCGTGCCGCCTTATTCGATCTACCGGCTCGTCGCGGGCAGCGGTTTCCTGATCGCGTTCTCGGCGCTGCAGGCGTCGGGCGTCACGGTCGAGAAGGCGCTGCTCAAGATCGGCGCGGTCGCGGGGCCGTGGCTGCGCGAGCGGATCGACGACACGCTGGTCGGCGTGAAGTCCGGCCTCAACGCCGGCGAGGCGCTGCACAACACCGGCTATCACTTTCCGTCGCGCGAGATCGTCGAGGATCTGTGCATCTACGCCGAATTCGGCGGCTTCGACGCGGCGCTCAAGATGCTCGCCGACGAATGGCTCGAAGAGGGCGTCGCGCGCATCACCGCGCAGATGCGCGTGCTGAACGGCGCCGCGATCGTCGTGCTGGCGATGCTGATCGGCTGGCTCGTGACGGGCTTTTTCGGTATCCAGCAGGAAATCGCCGCGATGACGCGCGCGATGCATTGACGTCGCGCATTTTCAATCCAGGAGAACACACCATGAAACCACTCGCCAACCCTCCCGCCTATCGACACCAGCCGGCGTTCTGCCGGCGCCACCGCAAGCAGCGCGGCGCATCGCTGCTCGAGAGCATCGCGTATCTCGGCGTCGCCGCGATCGTGATCGTCGGCGCGATCGCGCTGCTCGGCTCGGCGTTTTCGAGCGCGAACACGAACCGGCTCGCCGAGGAGCTGAATGCGATTCAGACGGGGACCAAGAAGCTTTATATGGGGCAGGTGAACAATTACGGCAATAACGTCGATCTCAACGCGAACCTGATCGCGGCGAAGGTGTTTCCGGGCACGCTGCCTGTCAACAATGCAATCGTATCGAACGCATGGGGCGGGAACGTCACGGTGACGGGGCAAGGACAGACCTTCACCGTTCAGTACACGAACATTCCGCGCGATATCTGCATCAACACGTTGACGGCGGGCGGCAACTGGCGGTTGGTTGCGGTCGGTCAGAATGCCGGGATCAACTATCCGGTCACGCCGGCCGCCGCGACGGCGGCCTGCGTGGACAACGCCACGATCATCTGGACGTCGAACTGACGCCACCCGACTCGTTCGCCATCGCCCACGCCGCTCATGTACGCCCTCGCCGCCGTGCTGTCCTTCGCTTCGATCGCCGCTGTCTACGCGACGCTGCAAGGCCAGTCCGCCATTCCCGCGCTGCAGCCGCCGCGCATCGCGCAGGCGCTCGCCGACAACCTTGCGATCTATCGCCAGGCGGCGCTCGACTACGCGCGCCTGCATCCAGGCACGCGCGGCGCGGTGTCGGCGACACAACTGACGTTTCCTTCGTGGTATCCGGGCGCGAACCCGTTGTGGCGCAACTACGTCGCGGGCGGCACGGTCGTCACCTATGCGGCCGCACCGCCGCCCGTGAACATCTCGGGCGAGATTGCGACGCTCGCGGACGGCTCGCTGCTCGCGGGCGTCGCCTATCGCGGCGCGGTCGTGCGGGCGGGCTACGCGCGCAGCGATCTTCCTTCGAACGGCGTGCCGCTGCCCGCCGGGCTGAAGATTGCGAACGGCCTTCCGGTATGGATGGGGCAAGCGTACTGATGCATATCAAGTCTTATCGCCGCCGCGCGCGCGGCTTCGCGCTGATCGAGATGCTCGGCGCGCTGGCGATCGCCGCGCTGATGCTCGCCGGTATCGCTGTATTGATGGATACGTCGCTCGACGACGTGCGCGCGCAGCAGGCCGCGCAATACCAGGCGCAGGTGACGGCCGCGGCGACGCGTGCGTTGAAGCGCGATTACGACGCGTGGATACAACGGACCGGCACGAAGCAGCCGGTCGTGATGACGCTCGCCGAATTGCAGGCGAGCGGTGACCTGTCGGCCGCGCTGCAGTCGCGCAACGCCTATGGCCAGAACACCTGCGTGATGGTCAAGCAGACCGCGAACGGGCGCGGCCTCGATGCACTTGTCGTGACGACGGGCGGCGAGGCGATCGGCGACGTGGAGCTGGGGCCGATCGCCGCGGGGTCCGGTCCGGGCGGCGGATCGATCAGCGCGCGCATTCCGACGGAGGCGCGCGGCGCATACGACGCGTGGCGGATGCCGCTCGCCACGTTCATGGGCGTTGCCGCGCCGAAGTGCGATCCGAACGACGCCGCGCCGCCGAACGCCGGTCACCTCGCAAATGAAATCTTCTTCAACGGCCCGGGCCAGCAGGTCAACAACGAATACCTGTACCGCGTCGACATCGGCGGCCATCCGGAGGTGAACACGATGCAGGTGCCGATCTGGCTCACGCATACGTTCGTCGAAGGCACGCCCGACGCCAAATACTGCGGAACGGCCGGCAGCTACGCGAACGGCAAGCTCGGCGCCGACGCGGCCGGCAATCTGCTGAGCTGCAGGAACGGCATGTGGCGCGGCGCCGGCGGTCATTGGAAAAATCCCGTCGACACGGCGAACGACCTGCCGGTCGACCCGGTGAACACCCCGCCCGCCGAAAAGGTGAACGAAACCGGCGACGTTCGCCTTACGCTCGACAAGTTCCGCGCCTACGCGTGGACGGGCTACGGCTGGCAGGCGCTCGCCGTGGACCAGAACGACAACCTGATCGTGCCCGGCGTCGTCTCGGCCAAACAGTATGAAATCACCGGGCGCGTCGTCGTCAACACGCCGTGCGCGCCCGATTCGAGCCGGAAGGATGCAGGGCTCATATCGATGGGCCAGGACGGACAAGTGCTGTCATGCCAGAACGGCAAGTGGCTGCCGCAGTCCGGGATCAAGATCGGCAGCACCGACATGGACTGCCAGATCCTGATGGCGACGCCGGGCGCGACCGATTTCTCGCAATGCTCGTACACCTACACCGGCGGCTATCCGAACGGCTCGTTCATCACCTACGCAGAGGACGGCACCTACACGTACCGGATCGAACGTCCCGTCACGCTCGACAACAACGGGCTCATTTCGGTGAGCGCGTACATGCACATGAGCTACGCGATCTGCAATTCGAAAGGCTGGGAAGGACAGATGCGGCTCGTCGTCGACATTGTCGATAACCAGAGCAAGAAGATCATCGCGCATGGCGACGCGCAGTCGCCGAAGCTCATCGACGATGCGGCGACGATCAACGTCACGCTGAACCAGGCCGCCGAGCCGAGGCAGGGCTACACGGTCGTGCTGTACAGCAACTGGGCGACCTACGACCGCCCCGCGACGCCGTGGACGTCGAATTACTGCAACAGCAGGAAGACCTTCCTCCAGACGCCGCTCGCAACCGGCTGGACCATCAATTCGTTCTATTGAACGGAGCTTCGCCGCGCGCGGCCTCCGCCGCGCGCGGCTGCGGTTTACTGCACGGGTCTCCCATCTGCGGCGCGCGCCTGTCCTCTCGACGGCCGCGCGCCCCCACCGGACGGACCCATGAAGGCCAAGATCCCCGTTTTGCTGTCCCTGCTGTGCTCGCTCGCGAGCCTTTCCGTCGACGCCGCGCCGATCCGCTGGCGCAGCCCCGAAATCCAGTACGCGGCGGAAGGCAAGGACGTGAAGGACGTGCTGCGCGATCTCGCCGCGAGCCAGAACATCGCGGCGAACGTCGCGCCCGGCGTGGGCGGCGCCGTCAGCGGCAAGATGAAGATGTCGCCGCAGCGCTTCCTCGACACGCTCGCCGCATCGTTCGGCTTCGTCTGGTACTACGACGGCACCGTGCTGCACGTGACGCCCGCGAGCGACATGAAGAGCACCCTCGTCAAGCTCGACCACGCGAACACCGGCGACCTGCGCGACCTGCTCGAGCAGATGAAGGTTGCCGACCCGCGCTATCCGGTCACCTACAACGCGCAGCAGCGCACCGCGCTCGTCGCGGGGCCGCCGCGCTACGTCGAGCTCGTGACGAGCGTCGCCGCGCGGCTCGACGAGAATTCCGCGCGCACGGGCGGCACGCGGATCCGCGTGTTCTCGCTGAAGCACGCGTGGGCCGCGGATCGCGACGTGAACGTCGACGGCACGACCGTGACGATGCCGGGCGTCGCGTCGCTGCTGAACCGGATGTATCACCCGGGCGAAGGCAAGCACGCGTCGCAGACGACGGTCGGCAAGCCGATCAGCCGCGCCGCGCCGATGATGGATCTCGGCGGCGGACGCAGCGGCGTGCCGCCGTTGCCGCCGCTGCCGCCGTACATGCAGGGCGCCCAGTCGGGCGACGGCGCGCTCGCGCAGGGCGGCGGCCAGGGGGGCGACCCGCGTCCGAGCGGGATGCTCGCCGCGGCGATCGCGAATGCGGGCCCGGCGCGGGCGCCGGGCGGCGCGCCCGACGCGAGCGGCGGCGGCGCGAACGGCGTGCCCGTGGGCGCGGCCGACGCGGCCGACCTGCCGGTGATCCAGGCCGATCCGCGCACGAACTCGATTCTCGTGCGCGACGTGCCGGAGCACATGACGCAGTACCCGGACCTGATCGCGCTGCTCGACGTGAAGCCGCGCCTGATCGAGATCGAGGCGCGCATGATCGAGATCGACGAAGGCGCGCTCAGGCAGCTCGGCATCGACTGGCGCGCGCACAACAGCCATTTCGACCTGCAGACGGGCACCGGGCTGACGTCGCAGAATTCGTATGCGAACGGCTCGCTGAATCCGACCTTCGGCTCGATCTCGCTGTCCGGCAACGATTCGGGCGGCGTGTCGGCGAGCCCGCTCGGCCTGTCGCTGACGGCCGTGCTCGGCGACGCGGGCCGCTATCTGCTCGCGCGGATCAACGCGCTCGAATCGTCGAACCAGGCGCGCACCGACGCGAGCCCGAAAGTCACCACGCTCGACAACGTCGAGGCGGTGATGGACAACAAGCGGCAGTTCTTCGTGCGGGTCGCGGGCTATACGTCGGCCGACCTGTACAGCATTTCGACCGGCGTGTCGCTGCGCGTGCTGCCGATGGTCGTCGAGGAGGGCGGGCGCACGCAGATCAAGCTCGACGTGCGGATCGTCGACGGCGAACTGTCGCGGCAGACGGTCGACAACATTCCGGTGATCGTGTCGACCGAGATCAACACGCAGGCGTTCATCGAGCAGGGGCAGGCGCTGCTGATCGCAGGCTACAAGATGGATGCGCGCTCGAGCACGCAATCGGGCGTGCCGGTGCTGTCGAAGCTGCCGCTCATCGGCGCGCTGTTCCGCTCGACCGACAAGCAGGACAGCCACAGCGAGCGGCTCTTTCTCGTGACGCCGCGTGTGATCGAGCCTTGAACGGGTGTCGATCGGCCGGCGCATGCAGCCGCCGGCCGGGTGTTCGTCAAGCTTCGATTATTGCGGCTTGCGATAGCGAATGCCGTCGACCTTCGTGCTGACGCGCGTGCCGGCGCGGCCTTCGGAGATCGCGACGATGTCCGCGAGCGAGCCGATCACGGCGTCCCGCCCGGTCTCGCGCGCGAACTCGATCGCCGCCTGGACCTTCGGCCCCATCGAGCCGGCCGCGAAGCCGAGCCGCTCGAGCTCATCCGGATGCGCGGCCTCGATCAGCGACTGGGTCGGCTTGCCCCAGTCGATGTATGCGCCGTCGACGTCGGTCGCGATCACGAGCAGGTCCGCGTGCAGTTCGCGTCCGAGCAGCGCCGCGCACAGATCCTTGTCGATCACCGCCTCGACGCCCGAGAGCTTGCCGTTCGCGTCGTAGCGCGTCGGAATGCCGCCGCCGCCCGCGCAGATCACGATCGTGCCTTGCTCGAGCAGCCACTTGATCGGCCGGATCTCGAAGATGCGCCGCGGCCGCGGGCTCGGCACCACGCGGCGGAACTTGTCGCCGTCCGGCGCGATGCTCCAGCCTTTCTCGTGCGCGAGCCGTTCGGCCTCCTCGCGTACGTAGACGGGGCCGATCGGCTTGGTCGGATGGTCGAACGCGGGATCGGCCGGATCGACCTCGACCTGCGTGAGCAGCGTCGCAAACGGCGCGTCGGGCGGCAGCAGATTGCCCATTTCCTGTTCGATCAGGTAGCCGATCATCCCTTCCGTCTGCGCGCCGAGCACGTCGAGCGGGTAGGGGGCGACCGCGGTGTAGGCCGCGCCCTGCAGCGCGAGCAGGCCGACCTGCGGCCCGTTGCCGTGCGCGATCACGAGCTCGTTGCCGGGCGCGATCTGCGCCATCTGCGCGACCGCGATCTTCACGTTCTCGCGCTGCTGGGTTTCGGTCATCGGCTGATTGCGCTGCAGGAGCGCGTTGCCGCCCAATGCGATGACGATACGCATCGTGTTTCTCCTTGAAGATGCGCACGGCACGCTGTTGCGCGCCGTGCGCGTGGACGCGTCAGATGCCGCCGAGCGTCGACACGAGGACTGCCTTGATCGTGTGCATGCGGTTTTCCGCCTGCTCGAACGCGATGCAGCGCGGGGATTCGAACACCTCGTCGGTGACTTCGATGCCGTCCTTCAGATGCGGATAGCGCTCGGCGATCTGCTTGCCGACCTTCGTCTCGCAGTTGTGGAACGCCGGCAGGCAGTGCATGAAGCGCGTGCGCGGGTTGCCGGTCGATTCGATCAGCTTGCGGTTCACCTGATACGGCAGCAGCGCCTTGATCCGCTCGTCCCACGCTTCGACCGGCTCGCCCATCGACACCCACACGTCCGTGTGGATGAAGTCGACGCCCTTGACCGCTTCGAGCGGGTCTTCGGTCAGCGTGATCCGCGCGCCGCTTTCGGCCGCGAACGCCTCGCACTGCGCGACGAGCTCGGCGGAGGGCCACAGCGACTTCGGCGCGCCGATCCGCACGTCCATCCCGAGCTTCGCGCCGATCAGGAGCAGCGAGTTGCCCATGTTGTTGCGCGCGTCGCCGAGATACGCATAGCTGATGTCGTGCAGCGGCTTGTCGCTGTGCTCGCGCATCGTCAGCACGTCGGCCAGCATCTGCGTCGGATGGTATTCGTCGGTGAGGCCGTTGAACACGGGCACGCCCGCATGATGCGCGAGCTCCTCGACGATCTCCTGGCTGAAGCCGCGATACTCGATCGCGTCGTACATCCGGCCGAGCACGCGCGCGGTGTCCTTCATGCTTTCCTTGTGGCCGATCTGCGACGACGTCGGGTCGATGTACGTGACGTTCGCGCCCTGGTCGTATGCGGCGACCTCGAATGCGCAGCGCGTGCGGGTCGACGTCTTTTCGAAAATGAGCGCGATGTTCTTGCGCACGAGATGCGGCTGCTCGGTGCCGCTGTACTTCGCGCGCTTCAGGTCGCGCGCGAGATCGAGCAGGTAGCGCAGCTCGCGCGTGTTGTGGTGAATCAGGCTCAGCAGGTTGCGATTGTGCAGGTTGAAGCTCATCTGGTTTCTCCAGGGTGTGTCGGGGTGGGCGCGGCGCCGGGGCGCCGCGCTGCGGGTGTCAGTAGTCGATCGGATCGCGCAGGACCGGGCAGGTCATGCAGTGGCCGCCGCCGCGGCCGCGCCCGAGCTCGCTCGAGCTGATCGTGATCACCTCGATGCCCGCCTTGCGCAGCAGCGTGTTCGTGTACGTGTTGCGGTCGTAGCCGATGACGACGCCCGGCTCGACGCACACCATGTTGTTGCCGTCGTCCCATTGCTCGCGCTCGGCCGCGAAATCGTTGCCGCCGGTCTCGACGACGCGCAGCGCATTGAGGCCGAGCGCCTGCGCGACGACGTCGACGAACGGCTGGTCCTCGCGCACGATGTCGATGCCGTCATGCGCATCGTCGCTCGGGCGCAGCGTGAACGGCACGATCCGGTTCACGACTTCCGGGAAGATCGTCACGAGATCGCGGTCGCAGAAGCTGAACACGGTGTCGAGGTGCATCGCCGCGCGCGAGGCCGGCATGCCGGCGACGATCACGCGCTCGGCCGCGCCCTTCGCGAACAGCGACTGCGCGAGCTGGCCGATCGCCTGGTGCGACGTGCGCTCGCCCATCCCGACGAGCACGACGCCGCGGCCGATCGGCATCACGTCGCCGCCTTCGAGCGTCGCCATCCCGTGATCGCGGTCGGGATCGCCGTACCAGATGTCGAACTGCGCATCGGCGAACGCCGGATGGAACTTGTAGATCGCGGTGACGAGCAGCGTTTCCTGCCGGCGCGCGGGCCAGTGCATCGGGTTCAGCGTGACGCCGCCGTAGATCCAGCACGACGTGTCGCGCGTGAACATCATGTTCGGCAGCGGCGGCAGCACGAACGACGACTTGCCGAGATAGTCGCGGAACAGCGTGAGCACCTTCGAGCGCTCGGCGCCCGGGATGTCGCTCGCCGCGACGCCGCCGATCAGGAATTCGGCGAGCGTGCGCGGCTCGAGGCTTTCGAGCCACGCGCGCACCTCGCCGACGAGGCCCGTGCCGACGCTGTCCGGCGTGATCTTGCGATCGAGGATCCACTTCAGCGCGGCCGGGTTCTTGACGGTCTCGGTCAGCAGGTTGTGCATCTCCAGCACTTCGACGCCGCGCTCGCGCATCTTCGACACGAAGTCGAAGTGGTCGCGCTTCGCCTGGTTCACCCACATCACGTCGTCGAACAGCAGGTCGTCGCAGTTGCTCGGCGTGAGGCGCTGATGCGCGAGCCCGGGCGAGCACACGAGCACCTTGCGCAGTTTGCCGGCTTCGGAATGGACACCGACTTGAGGAATGGCGTTGTTCATATTGGTTACCTTTTCGATCAAAGGGTGAGGAGCCCGCTATGGAGCGCGTAGGCCGCGGCGAGCGCGGCGGCGGCCACCGCCGCGAAGATCAGCTTTTCGGTGGCGGTGAAGACCGGTTTGCCGAGCTCGCGCTTCGCCTTCGCGAAGAACAGCGCGCCCGGCGCGTAGAGCAGTGCGGACAGCAGCAGGTACTTGACGCCGCCCGCGTACAGCAGCCACACCGCGTAGAGCACGGCGAGCGCGGCGACGAAGCCGTCGTTGCGGCGCTGGCGCGCGTCGCCTTCATAGGCCTCGCCGCGCACGGCGAGCAGCAGCGCGTAAGCGGCCGACCAGAAGTACGGGATCAGGATCATCGACGTCGCGAGATAGATCAGCGACAGATAGGTGCTTTGCGAGAACAGCGTGATCAGCAGGAACACCTGGACCATCGCGTTGGTGATCCAGAGCGCGTTCGCCGGCACGTGGTTCGCGTTCTCCTTGCGCAGGAACGCAGGCATCGTGTGGTCCTTCGCGGCCGAGAACAGGATTTCCGCGCAGAGCAGCACCCAGGACAGCAGCGCGCCGGCGAGCGACACGACGAGGCCGACGCTGATGAGGATCGCGCCCCAGTGGCCGACGACATGCTCGAGCACGGCCGCCATCGACGGGTTCTGCAGCTTCGCGAGCTGCGGCTGCGTCATGATGCCGAGCGACAGCACGTTGACGAGCACCAGCACGAGCAGCACGCCGACGAAGCCGATCACGGTCGCGCGGCCGACGTCGCTGCGCTTTTCCGCACGCGCCGAGAAGATGCTCGCGCCTTCGATGCCGATGAACACCCACACGGTGACGAGCATCATGCTGCGCACCTGGGTCATCACCGAGCCGAGCGACGGATGCGCGTGGCCCCAGATGTCGGTGCGGAACACGTCGAGCTTGAACGCGAACACGCAGATCAGGATGAACAGCGCGAGCGGGACGATCTTCGCGACGGTCGTGACCAGGTTGATGAACGCCGCTTCCTTGATCCCGCGCAGCACGAGGAAGTGCACGGCCCACAGCAGCACCGAGGCGCCCGCGATCGCGGCGGGCGTGTTGCCTTCGCCGAACACCGGGAAGAAGTAGCCGAGCGTCGAGAACAGCAGCACGAAGTAGCCGACGTTGCCGAGCCACGCGCTGATCCAGTAGCCCCACGCCGACGAGAAGCCCATGTAGTCGCCGAAGCCGGCCTTCGCATACGCGTAGACGCCGCCGTCGAGCTGCGGCTTGCGGTTCGCGAGCGTCTGGAACACGAACGCGAGCGTGAGCATGCCGATCGCGGTGATCGCCCAGCCGATCAGGATCGCGCCGGCCTCCGCGTTGGCGGCCATGTTCTGCGGCAGCGAAAAGATGCCGCCGCCGATCATCGAGCCGACCACGAGCGCGGTCAGCGCGCCGAGTCGGAGTTTGTGCGCGGCGGCGGGTTGTGCCGCGACGTCTTCGTTTTGAGTTATTTCAGCCATGATGTTTCCTCTCGGTCGCGTTCGCGCAAGATCGCGGCGTGCGTGCGGCCATCGCGCTGCCGCCGGGATGGCGGAGCGCGGCGTGGTGTGCCGCTTGCATGCGCGGTCCGGCGGAACGCGCGTGGTTGGAAAGTCGAAGGAGCGTGCCCGGTTCGGGCGCTATCGGCGGAGCGTCGTCATCGGTGCGCTCCCGGTGGATTGCGTCCGGGCTTCGCGTTGACGCCGCGCCTCGGCGGCGTCGCTGCTGTCCCAGAACGAAAAGAGCCAGACGCCGAGCCGGCGCCGCTTCCAGTACATGCCGTTCAGACGGCGGCGGACTTCCGCGAGCAGGCGCCAGTCGGCGCCGTCGACGCCGATCAGCGCGCCGGGCCGCAGGCCCGATTGGCCGATGAACTGAATATCCGTGAACTGCTTGCCGGTGTACTTGAATAGAAAATCCTGAAGCTCTTCTTTCGTCACTTCAGGCTGGAGATTATCGACAAAGATTCTCATCGCACTTCCTGCCTTGTTGTTCAATTCCGTGCTCGACCGCTTGTGACGATCGAATTTGCGCACGCTCAGGCATCGAGCCGTTTTCCCGATTCCCGCGTGCGAAACGAGCCGATCAAATCCACACCGTATCCGTCGAATTTCGTATCTGAATTTGCTTTCGTTGATTCAATTCTTCCCGATGGCTCACCAATTGGAAACAATTTAACGGGCACTTTATGTCGTGGATCAAAGATCGCGGGCGGGGGGTAAACGGCGTCAGGCGGGGGGGTAACGCGAGGGGGGGGAAGTCGACGCAACGGGCAATGCGACGCAAGGCCGCGGGCGATGTGGCCGGGACGGGTTCCGGACGACCGCATCGACCGCGCGGCTTCGTTGCTTCAGATATCGAAATACAAATAGAACTCCCAAGGATGCGGACGCAGCCTGACCGGGTCGATTTCGTGCTTGCGCTTGTAATCGATCCAGGTCCGGATCACGTCGTCGCTGAACACGTCGCCCTTGCGCAGGAACGCGTGGTCGGCTTCGAGCGCCCGCAGCGCGGCCTCGAGCGAATCCGGCACTTGCCGGATGTTGCGCGCTTCTTCCGGCGGCAGGTCGTAGATGTTCCGGTCGAGCGGATCGCCGGGATCGATCCGGTGTTCGATGCCGTCGAGCCCGGCCATCAGCATCGCCGCGAACGCGAAGTACGCATTCGCGGACGGGTCGGGGCAGCGGAACTCGACGCGCCGCGCGCTCGGCGAATCCGAGACCATCGGGATGCGCGCGGCGGCCGACCGGTTGCGCTGCGACATCGCGAGGTTCACCGGCGCTTCGTAGCCGGGCACCAGCCGCTTGTACGAATTCGTCGTCGGCGCGCAGAACGCCATCAGCGCGGGCGCATGCTGCAGCAGGCCGCCGATGTACCAGCGGCACAGGTCCGACGTCAGCGCCCAGCCGGCCGCGTCGTAAAACAGGTTGCGCTCGTCGTCCCACAGGCTCTGGTGACAGTGCATGCCGCTCGCGTTGTCGGCGAACAGCGGCTTGGGCATGAAGGTGGCGACCTTGCCGTGCCGGCGCGCGACGTTCTTGCAGATGTACTTGTAGATCATCACGTTGTCGGCCATCCGCGTGAGCGTCGCGAAGCGCATGTCGATCTCGTTCTGTCCGGCGGTCGCCACTTCATGGTGGTGCACCTCGACCTGCACGCCGGCCTGCTGCAGCGTCAGCGCGATCTCGGAGCGGATCTCCTGCAGCGTGTCCTGCGGCGGCACCGGAAAATACCCTTGCTTGTAGCGCGCCTTGTAGCCGAGGTTGCCGCCGCCGTACGCGCCTTCGTCACGGCCCGTGGTCCAGTCGCCTTCGGCCGATTCGACGTAGTAATAGCCGCTGTGCTGATCCTGCCCGAAGCGGATCGAGTCGAAAATGAAGAATTCGAGTTCGGGCCCGAAATAGCAGGTCGTCGCGACGCCGCTCTGTGCGAGATACGCCTCGGCCTTCTTTGCGACATGGCGCGGATCGCGCGAGTACGGCTGCCGCAGCACGGGATCGACGACGTCGCAGATCAGCGACAGCGTCGGCGTGCCGCACACCGGATCGACGAACGCGGTGGCCGGATCCGGCCGCAGCAGCATGTCCGACTCGTGGATCTCCTGGAAGCCGCGAATCGACGAGCCGTCGAAACCGATGCCGGCTTCGAACAGGCCTTCGTGAAGTTCGGGGAGCGTAATCGAGAAGTGCTGCCAGAGTCCCGGCAGATCGGTGAATTTCAGGTCGACGATCTGGATCGCGTGCTTGTGCACCAGATCGATCACGTCGCTCACGCTTTCGGGACGGGCGACGCGATAGCTGCCTGCATCGACGGATACCGAGGAAGGCGCCCCGGGGTTGGCTTGCGTATCGGGCATGGACGTTCTCCTCTTCCGGCCCTTTGCCTATGTTCCTGCTTGGTCTGCCCGCATGCGAAAGCCGCGCGGGTCCACACACGCAAGCGCCCGGTTACCGGTCTTCCCGCATCCCGGCCAGGCGGGCTTCGCCGGCGTCCCGCGCGGCGGCGGCCGTGCCGAACGTCTCGTCCGACACGAGCGCGCGCTTCACGTGCTGCGCATCGAAATCGACGAGCGAGATGACCCAGACGAACGCGCCCGCATGCTCCGCGGTCTGCACGAAGGCACGGACATTGCTGCTGGTTTCCGCATTCATGGTGATCTCCTGAAAAAGGGGCACTTCGATCGGCCGGGAATGCCGCATCCTCCGTGCGTCACGCGGGGCCGGCGGGGTTGCACCTTGATTGTAGGCAATGGGAACGGGCGAATCGCATCGGGTTTTTGCGACGCAGCGCGGCGTCGATGACATCGTCAGCGACATCTCGTCGCAGATGCGGGCCGTGACGCTCGGGAATCCCGGAGGCGGTGCCGGACAAGATCTTGCCGAAAGCGCCGGCATGCCGCTGATTTTCAGATCGGAATATTTAATTTGTTATGCAAAGGGATGATGGGCGATTGGACGGAATGCGAACGGTCGTATTTGACCGGTAAAGTACATTTTGATACGATCGTCGCGTTTTAAAATTCCATCCTGTTCGATCAAGCGAATACCCATAGCAGTTCTACGGAATCAATGCGTCGCCGGCCCGCTTCGTTGAAGGCAGGCGAGCGCGATTCAACGTGATGGCATCGCCCGGATGCCATCGCCATCGGTACAGCGACACTCGCCACGAAGCCCGCGGACCTCGTCATGCGGCGCGCCCCTCTTTAGCCATGTCGTCAGCGTCCGTCTCGACGCGCATCCGTGTGATGCGCGCAAGACCTCGGACGTTCCGCCCGGACGCGCTTTTGCGCGCCTGACCCGCCATTCCTGAATCGATTCGTTCGCCGCCATCGAAGCGGGCGTCGATCGCATTCATGCAATCGGAAGTGCACAGCCCATGTGAAATCAGCAGACCCGTTCGAAAGGAAAGCAGCGTTTCAACCCGTCACGACCACTATGAGGAGTCCAACCGATGACCTTCCGAACCTGTTCGAAACATGCGCGCAGCGGCGCCAACGCGGGCGTCGCCGTGCTGCTGTGCATCGCGTCCGCCGGATCGAACGCCGCGCTGCAGCCGGTCGACGAAGCGCCGGTGGCGCGGCGCACCGACATGACCTGCCGGATCAACCGGGATGCGAGCAAGGACTGCACGACGCACGAAAAGCTGACGATCCTGCGTCCGGCCGGACGCGCGCAGCTGTCCCGGCTCGACTTCGACTTCCGCGACAACGACCGCCTCGAGATTCGCGATGCCGCGGTGATCCAGCCGGACGGCCGGCGCGTCCCGCTTGCGGCGAAGCAGATCGACACGCGCACCGCGCCGAACCCGGAGGCCGGCTTTCACCGCAACCGGCAGACGTCGGTCGCGTTCCCCGGCTTGCGGGTCGGCAGCACCATCACGTACACGCTCGTCGAGCACGTCGCCGCGACGCCGAATGCGACGGAATTCCACGAGCGCGCGGTGTTCGGGCCGATGCCCGTGCGGCTCGACGCGTACCGGGCCGAGTTTTCCGCCGACCGGCCGATCGCGTGGCGCGGCGAGCAGCTCGACGAATTCGACGTCGAGCCGTCCGGGCAGGGCCGGCGTGTCGTGGTCACGCTGAAGGCGCCGCGCTATTTCAACCTGATCAACGAGGACGGCACGATGGCGCGCCGGGTGCCGCGCATCGAGCTGACCAGCAGTCTCGACCGGCAGGCGCACTTCGGCCCGTTCGCGGCGCGCTACAACGCGATTCTCGCCGCGCCGCTGCCGGCCGGTGCGGCGGGCGCGGTCGCGGCGGCGCGGGGCAAGCCCGAGGCCGAGCGCGTCGCCGCGCTGATGAAGCACATCAGCGCGCACTACCGCTACATGGGCGACTGGCGCATGAGCGAGCGCGGCCTCGTGCCGTTCGATCTCGCGCAGATCGAGGCGAACGGCTACGGCGACTGCAAGGATCTCGCCGTGCTGCTGGCGGCCATGCTCGACGCGAGCGGCATCGACGCGCGGCCCGCGTTCGTGTTCCGCGGCGTCGACGCGGGCCCGCTGCTGGTGCCCGGCCTCGCCGCGCCGAATCACGCGATCGTGCGCGCGGTAGTCAACGGCGAGACCTGGTGGCTCGACCCGACCAACAACGTCTATCTGCCGGGCAATACCCCGCCCGACCTGCAGGAGCGATGGGCGCTGGTCGTCGAGCGCAACGGCACGGTCGAGGAGGACCGCATCGCGGCGCAGGCGCCGCGGGTGATCTTCGACGGCACGTACCATGCGAGCGTGCTCGACGACGGCAGCGCGCGCGTCGACTTGCGCGTCGACAAGGACGGGAACCTGCTGTGGGCGCTGATGGATGGCGACTATGCGCAGGGCGCGACCGCCGTCGACCAGCATCTGTGCAACACCTGGTTCAAGGAGCCGGTCGAATGCCGGATCGACCGGCCTGACACGAGCGCCGCGGGGTTCGGCCGCTACCGGATCAGCGCGCACGGCGTGGACCGGCGCGCGCTCGACCGGACGTCGAGCGGCTACGTGTACAACGGCGGCTCGGGATGGCGCGACAAGTGGGAACGGCTGGCCAACTACCGGCGCAACGGCGATGTCGGCGACCTGTATCTGGGCGACCAGGAGGAAAGCCGGGCCGAGGTGCGGCTCGACGGCGTGCGGGTGGAGCAGCCGCTGGCCGCCTGCAGCGTGCGGTCGCCGTGGTTCGATCTCGACGTGACGCCCGAGCCGGCGGCGCAGGGCATCGCGTATCGTCAGCGCCTCGTGCAGAAGCAGCGCTGGCTGACCCACGACGAACTGACGAGCGACGCGTTCGGCCGCTTCCTCGACGACGCGCAGCGTTGCACGAACGCGTTGCGGCAGACGGTGTCGGTTGCGTCGCCGGCCTAGTGACGAAGGGCTGCGCCGCCGCGCGCGGCGCCCGCGCTCACTTCCACGTCGGCGGCAGCGCGGGCATCTCCAGGCGCGGGGCCGTCACGCCCTGCACGTCGCCGAAGCCGCGCTGCGCGTTCCACGCGTCGGCCGCGGCGACCATCTCCGCCGGGCTGCGCGCGACGAAGTTCCACCAGATCAGCAGGTCTTCCTCGAACGGGGCGCCGCCGAGCACGATGAATCGCGAAGCGGCCTGCGTCGTCAGTTCGAGCCGGTCGCGCCCGGTGCCGAGATAAAGCAGCACGTTCGGCTCCAGCGCCGCGCCGTCGACGGCCACGTCGCCCGTCAGCGCGAAGACCGCATATTCGAACGCCGGATCGAGCGGCATCGCGAGACGGGCGGCGCCGTCCGACGCGAAGTCCAGCCCGACCATCGGCGAATACACCTGCGCCGGCGACACGCGATCGAACGCGGCGCCGGCCAGCACCGTGATCGTGAACCCGCCGTCGCGGTGAACGGGCAGGTTCCGGTAGTTTTCGAACGCGGGCGCGCGATCGCGATGCGCGTCGGGCAGCGCGATCCAGAGCTGCACCGCATGAAAGCGCCCGCCGGGCAACAAGGAGTCCTCGGTGTCCTCGGCGTGCGCGATGCCGCGGCCGGCGGTCATCAGGTTGACCTCGCCGGGCCGGATCACCTGTTCGTAGCCGAGGCTGTCGCGATGCAGCACCGAGCCTTCGATCATCCAGGTGAACGTCTGCAGGCCGATGTGCGGATGCGGGCCGACGTGCATGCCGGTGTCGGCGGAAAGGGCGACCGGGCCCGCGTGGTCGAGGAAGCACCACGCGCCGACGGTCTTGCGCTGACGATTGGGCAACGCGCGGTGGATCGGCAGCGCGCCGACTTCGGCGGCGCGCGCCGGGTAGCGTTCGGCGGCCTGCGGGCCGGGTGCGGGGGAGGTCGACGGGGTTTCGAGGCGCGTGTCCATGTCGTGAATGTCCTGTAATCGTGTCGCGTCAGGCGCTCAGGCGGCTGTCGATCTCGACGTCGCCGGTGAGCAGCCGGTGAATCGGGCACGCGTTCGCGATTTCCAGCAGGCGGTTGCGCTGCTCGGCCGTCAGGTTGCCGCTCAGCGTGATGTCGCGCGCGATCTTCGTCGGCGATCCGGGCTGCTCGTCGGTGATCGCGAGCCGCACGTCGATGCCGTCGAGCGGCAGCTCCTTGCGCTGCGCGTACATCGCGACGGTGATCGCGGTGCAGGAGCCGAGCGCGGACAGCAGGAGGTCGTGCGGATCGGGGCCGCTGTCGCCGCCGCCGAGACGGGCCGGCACGTCGCTCAGCCATTCGTGGGCGCCGGTGCTCAGCGTGACGCGGTAGCGGATCGCGCCGAGATGCGCGACGACGGTCGAATTTGCCATGGGAAATCCTGATGAACGAGAAAGCGGGGAAAGGGGCCGGCCGGATGCCGCGGGTCAGCGGTCGTTGATCCGGACGACGGCGTAGCCGGCATCGTCGAACGCGACGAAGAACTCCTCGGCGAACAGCCACGAATCGACCTGGACCATCTGGTTCGGCTGGTCGACCTGAACCTTGGCGTCCGGGTCAACGGTGCGGATCTGATGCGCGATGTCTTGTGCCGCTGCGCCATCGATGGCGTGGTCGAGCAGAAATTCCATGATGTGCTCCTGATCGAATACGAATGTCTGACTGCCTGCGTGCGCGGCAGGCGTGCCGCGCAACCTGATCGCAACCTTACATCGGCTTGACGGCGCACAAAAGCCGGTGCGCGCGGAACGCACTGTCGCCCGCCGGGCAACAACGCGTGCGCCGCCTTCATCGACGGCCTGCCTGCGCGGTCGCGCCCGCCGCGTCGACGCTCCGAGGGCGAAGGGTGACGGTGCAGGTCGTGCCGGCGGCCAGCAGCGTATCGGCCGGCAGCGCATCGAGACGAATGCGCACCGGCACGCGCTGCGCGAGGCGCACCCACGTGAAGACCGGATTGACGTCCGCGAGCAGCGACGAGCCGGTCGGGTTGTCGCGATCGCTGATGCCGCGCGCGATGCTCTCGACGTGTCCGCTGAGCGGCGCGCCGCCCGACAGCAGCCGCACTTCCACCGGGTCGCCGACGCGCACCTGCGGCAGCTTGGTCTCTTCGAAATAGCCGTACACCCAGTAGGAATGGGCGTCGATCAGCGCGAGCCGTGCGACGCCCGAGGTCGCATAGTCGCCGGGGTACAGGTTCAGGTTCGTGATGTAGCCGTCGACGGGCGCGCGCACCACGCTGCGTTCGAGATTGAGGCGCGCGATGTCCCGCGCGGCGAGCGCGGCCTGGTAATTGGCCTGCGCCTGGTGGGCCGCCGCGCCGGAATCGTCGCGCACTTCGGCCGAAATGACCGCGCCGTCGAGTTGAGCGCGGCGCGCGGCCTGCCGGCTGCGCATGTCGAGTTCGGAGCGCCGCAGCGCGACCTGCGCGTCCGCTTGCGCGAGCGCGTAGCGGAAGCGGTCCGGATCGATGCGAAACAGCACGTCGCCGCGATGCACCGGCTGGTTGTCGGCGACGAGCACGTCCGTCACGATGCCCGACACGTCCGGCGCGATGTTGACGACCTTCGCGCGCACGCGGCCGTCGCGGGTCCACGGCGCGTACATGTAGTGCGTCCAGAGCGCATGGGCGAGCAGCACGGCGGCGCAGAACAGCAGCAAGGTTGCCGCGACGCGAAAGAAGGATTGGGCACGCATGATGACTTCGGAGCGGGTAGGGAGTTATTGGGCGAACAGCAGGCCGATCGCGCAGAAGACGCACACGAACAGCGACACCCGGAACAGCGCCGGATGCCAGACGCGCCGGTAGAGCCCGGCGCGCGCGATCCAGCGGTCCGCGATCCAGAACGCGACGCCGCAGCCGACGAACGCCGGCAGCAGGCCGGGGAAGAGCAGCGAGACGAACGACATTTCAGCGAACATCGGGGCCTCCCGGCGGCGGCATGACGGCGTCGGCCGGCATCGGTTCGACGCCGCCGCCGAGCGCCGTCATCAGCTGCGCCCAGCTGTCGAGCCGCGCCGCGCGCGTGTTCGCGAGGCTTTGTTGCGCCTGCAGCAGCTCCGTCTGCGTCGACAGCACGTTCAGGTAATCGGTGAGGCCGGCGCGATACGCGCGCGCCGCATAGTCGAACGCGCTTTGCGCGGACTGCACCGACGCCTCGACGTCCTGCTGCTGGCGCGCGAGCGACTGCAGCGACACGACCTGGTTGGCGACGTCGCGAAACGCGCCGAGCACGGCCTCGTTGTATGTCTCGACCGCGGCGTCGTAGTCGGCGACGGCCACCCCGTAGCGGCCCTTGCGCACGCCGCCGTCGAAGATCGGCAGCGACAGCGCGGCGCCGAAGCCGTGCGTCATCGCGTCGTTGTTCACGAACGTGAAGAAGCCGCCGAACGCCGCCGACGCCAGCCCGGCGCTCGCGATCAGGTCGATGTTCGGATAGAAGTCGGCCTTCGCGGCCTTGATGCCGTGCGTGGCGGCTTCCACACGCCAGCGGGCGGCGACGATATCCGGGCGATGGCCGACGAGCTCCGCCGGCAGGCTCGCCGGCAGCGCGGCGGGCACGTCGAGCCGCAGCGCCGGCCGCGCCAGTTTCGCGCCGGCCCCGGGGCCCTGGCCGGTCAGCACGGCCAGCTCGTTGCGCATCACCGCGATCTGCCGGTCGAGCTCCTCGACCTGCGCGCGGGTCGCCGCGATCGGCGTCGTCGCTTGCGTCACCTCGAAGCGGCTCGCCAGTCCCGCCTTCACGCGGCGCTCGATGATGTCGACGATGTTCTGCTGCCGCTTCAGCGTCGCGAGCTCGACGTCGCGCTGATCGAACGCGCGTGCGAACGACACATAGGTGCGCACGACCGCGGTTTCGAGCGTCAGGCGCGCGGCGCGGGCGTCGGCTTGCGCGGCCCATGCGCTGTCGAGCGTGCCCTCGCGCAGCGCGCGATCCTTGCCCCACAGATCCAGCGAATAGCTCAGGTCCGCGCCGACGGCGTTGTTCCAGACGGTATTGCCGCCCGGCGGGCTGGGGCTCGCAAAGCGCGCGAAGCGCCTGCGCGTGAAGTCGCCTTGCACGCTCGCCGACGGGTAGCGCGACGCGCCGGCGATGCGAGCGAGCTCGAGCGTGCGATCGACGCGCGCAAGGGCGACGCGCAGCGCCGGATTGCCGGCGACCGCGTCGGCGACCAGCGCGTCGAGCTGCGGATCGCGCCACGCGAGCCACCAGTCGTCGCGCGGCCACGCGGCCGCGGCGTCCTGGGTCGAATGCGGGAACGGCGCGGCGACGCCGGACGGGTCGAGCATCCGCGCCCGTGGCGCGATCCCGTTCGTGTCGGCGCACGCGCCGAGCAGCAGCGCGCATGCGACGGCCGCCGCGCCGGCGGCGACCCGGCGGCCCCGGTCAGGCGCGCGCGTCATGGTGCGAGGCCGGCGCGAGCCGGAGCGGAATCAGGTTGCATTGCAGCGAGACGCGGATGAAGTTGACGCAATGGCGCAGGTGGGTGTTCGTGTCAGGCGCCGGCGGCGCGGCGGCGTCCAGGGTCGCGAGTGCGGCGGCCGCGTCGCGCTCGGCCGCCTGCAGCGTGTCGAGCGACGGCGCGTCGAACAGGCGCGACACGGATGCGCACAACGCGCGCTCGCGCGCATGCCACGTGTCGGGCATCGGGTGCTGCGCGGTCGCGGTGCGCAGGTCGACGATGCCGCGGCCGATTTCCAGCGACGCGAACGTCCAGGCGAGCAGCGTGTCCTGGCCGAGCGGGCCGGAAGCCGGCCGCGCGGCGATCTGCAGCACGAAATCGCGCACGCCGGCATCGAACCGCGGCATCAGCCCGGCGAGCGCGCCGTGGCAGGCGTCGCGCGACACCAGCCGCCGGAGCTGGCGCAGGTAGAGGCCCGTGGCCCAGTCGCCGCCGTACGGCGCGACGACGGAATAGGCCAGCGACGCGGCGCCGATGCCGAGGATCGCCGCGAAGCCCGCGTCGAGCGTCGCTTCGGGCGCGTAGACGCCCGGATTGGTCAGGTTGCCGAGAAACAGGAAGTAGATGTTGAAGCCGAGGCCGACCGCCGCGGTGGCGGGAAACGTGTTCAGGTACGACCCGATGCAGACGAACAGCGCCAGCGCGGCCGCCAGTGCGGCGAAGCCGTCGATCGACGGCAGCAGCCCGAAGTTGAAGAACAGGCTCGCGATCCACGCGGCCGCGCAGCCGAGCGCGACCTGACGCGTGGCCGCGGCGGGCGCGGGCATGATCGAGTAGAGCGCGCTCGCGATCGTCGCGGCGATCACCGCGCCCGCTGCCGCGTTCCACCCCGAGGCGATCCAGAACAGCGAGACCGCGCCGATGGCCGCGATCGCCCGCAGGCCGGAGGCGGCTGAGACCATCCGGTTCGCGGCGGTGCCGATCCGCGGCAGGCGGGCCGGCGCCGGCGGCGCGTCACCCGCGGCCGGCTGCCGGATCGCGATGAAATCCGCGAGATAGCGGCGCACGCTGACGAACGCTTGCCGCAGCAACGACACGCCGGTGCCGACGTCGCGCCGCACGGTCGCGTCGGCGTGCGCGGGGACCAGCGTGTCGCTCGCCGGCAGCTGCGCGAGCCATCGATCGATGTCGTCGACGACGCGCTGGACGGCCAGCAGGTCGAACGGCTGCGCGTCCGCTTCGGCGGGGATCAGCCGCGCGGCGTCCGCGCACAGCCGATCGACGATGCGCGCTGCCGGCCCGTCGGCATCGCGGCCGATGCGGAGGCGAAACGGGTGGAGCGCATGAAAGCGCGCGCTCGCGTCGAGGAACTGGTCGGCCATCCGTGTCATCACATCGTCGCGCGCGCGCAGGTCGGGGTCTTCGAACACGGCGGCGCTGCGCAGGTTCTCGAGTTGCGCGCGCGCGGCGATGAGTTGCAGATACGCGCGATGCTGCTCGCCGGCGGGCAGCGCTTGCGTGAGCGCGGCGCGGACGACGCGCATGAAATCGGCATAGTGATGCTCGCCGGTCTGCATCAGCATCGCGCGGACGTGGCGCGGCAGGATCAGCGCGCTGACGAGACTCGCCGACAGGATGCCGATCGAGACCTCGCTCAGCCCGGTCACGACGTTGGCGATGATGTCGTACGGCCGGTCGACCGACGGCAGTGCCGCGATGCAGGTCGCGTAGCCGGCCAGCACGAAGCCGTACGACTGGTAATTGCGGAAGTAGGCCGCGCCCCACGTGCAGCAGCCGATCCACAGGGCGAGCGCCGTCAGGAACAGCACCCGCTCCTGCGGAAAAGCGCCGATCAGCACGATCGCGGCCAGGTTGCCGACCAGCATCCCGACGCCGCGGTAGAACCCGCGCGCCATCACCATCCCGCTGTGCTGATGCATCATCAGGATCACGACGGTCACCATCGCGGTCCGCGGCGCGGCGAGTTCCAAGCGCATCGACACGCCCGCCGCGATCACGACGGCGAGCGCGGTCTTGAGCACGTGGATCAGGCGCGCGCCGTCCGTGCGTCCGAACGCGCGGAACAGGTCGAGCGCGGTGCGCGCGAAACCGGCTCGGCTCACGGCGGGAGGGATCGTGTGCTGAGTCTCTGGCATGGCGTGGCGACTGGGCGGTAGATACGCTGCATTGCGGCGCGGCGCTTGATGTCCCGGCACGCCCCGGCGCGCGCCGCGAGGGCGGGCGTTCGGCGGCGCGCGAACGGCGCCGCGGGCACGCGTGGCGAGGGGATGCGCCGGTCCGGCGCGGAACGCGCACGACAGACTCTACGGAAGCCCGCGCGCGCGCGGTAGTGCCGGAACGTGAAACTCTCTGTTCGACCGCGGGAAACGCGGCGCGCGTGTTCCGTCATGCGGAGGCCGCCTGCAGCGCCTCCGCCGGCTGCGCATCGTCCGCGAGCGTGGCCCACGGCCGGTCGAGCAGCGCGATCCGCACGTGTTCGATGAACGCCTTCAGCTTGTTGCTGGCGAACGGATTGCGCGGATAGACCGCATAGATCACTTCTTCCTGCGGCGTCTCGTCCGGCAGCAGCCGCACGAGCCGGCCATCGCGCAGCGCGGGGTCGGCGACGTAGGCGGGCAGCATCGCGATGCCGATCCCTTGCATCGCGGCATCGCGCAGGGTCTCGCTGTTGTTCGCGAGGAACGCGCTGGCCGGACAGAGCGTCTGCGGCTTGGCCGGCCCGTTCGGCGATTCGAACGACCACGTCTGCGACGGCGACGCATGCGTGTAGTTCAGGCACCGGTGTTCGAGCAACTGGTCGATCGAATCCGGGCGGCCGTGGTGTTCGAGATAGCACGGGCTGCAGACGACGACGCGTTCGCATGCGGCGATCCGGCGCGCGATCAGCGCGCTGTCCGACAGGCGGGCGGAGCGGATCGCGACGTCGAGGCGCTCGGCCTCGATGTTGACGATGCGGTCGTCCGTCTCGAGCGTGACGCGCAGGTGCGGATGGGCGGCGGCGAATTGCGCGATCGCGGGGCCGAGCCACAGCCGCGTGAGGCTGACCGGCGCCGTGATGCGCAGCTCGCCGCACAGGCCGTGCGATTGCTCGGCGATCTCCTCCGCGACGTCGATGAGGCGCCGCATCGATTCCGATGCGGCTTCATAAAAGATCATGCCGGCATCGGTCGGCACGACGTTGCGCGTGGAGCGCATCAGCAGTTGCACGCCAAGGGTGCGCTCGAGATCGCTGATGCGTTTGCTGACGACCGATTTGGACAGGCCGAGCCGCCGCGCCGATTCGGTGATGCTCTGTCGTTCGACGGCGAGCAGGAAGGCCTGGATCTCGTCGTTGTTCAGGGATTTCATGGTGCGATCTCGCTGGGTGTCGTGTGCTGGGCATGCCACTTCAGTGGCGCCGGCGGACGGTTGCGTCGGCCGGGTCACGGCGCGCTGCGTTTCCTCGGGTGACGGGGGAGCGGTTGTTTCAGACTAGGGCGCTTGCGCGGTTTGTCGAGACGATTTATCGCGCCGTCGCGCGCCGCCGGCACGGACGGCGCGCCGCGTATGAGCACGAGCGTCGACGGCGCGAGCGATTCGATGTGCGCGGTCGTCCCGGCGCGCGCGAGCACGACGAGGTGCGACGCGCTCACTTCCTGGTCGCCGTTGATCAGCAGGCGGCCGCGCAACACCGCGATCGCCAGCGGCGCATTCGCTTCGGATCGCACCGGAACCGCGGCGCGCGACGGCAGTTCGAGCTCCCACACGTCGACGCGCGCGGGCGCCGGCACGGGGCCGATGCGTCCGCGATGGCTGCCGGCGATCACGCGGATCTCGCCAGCGCCCGGCAACGCCACCGCGGGCGCGTGTTCGGCGTGCAGCACGCGGCTGCCGTGCGGCGCGGCGTCGATCGCGCGGGCGTCGTCGACGGCCAGCCGCACGATCTCGGCAGGCGGGGTTGCGACGTCCGTCGGTTGGCCGTCCCTGGCATCGTCTGATGATTGCGCCGCGCAGCGATGCAGGATCGACACGGTTGCGCCGGCGCCGGCGCCGTCGTCCGGTGCGCGGGCGGATGCCGGCGCATCGTACGGCGCGCGCACCTGCGTCACGTGGTCGAGCCGCGTGAACGGGCGCAGATAGCGGCCGAGCGTGCGTTCCGAGAAGAACGTGCGCACGACCTGCCCCGCCGCGTCGCGGTGGGGATGGGCGCAACTGAATACGCCGAGCACGGGCTTGAGCATCGTCGCCTCGCAAATGGATCTCGATCGGACGACGTAAGCGTAGGGCAACCCCTTTTGCGTCGGTAGACCGCGCAGGCTATCCTCAGTGTCTCATTCATGGAACGATGAACGGCGTCGATGCAGGATCTCAACGATCTCTATTTTTTTGTGCAAGTGGTTGAATACAAAGGGTTCGCGCCTGCCGGGCGGGTGCTCGGCGTGCCGAAGTCGACGTTGAGCCGGCGGATCGCCGCGCTCGAGAAGCAGCTCGGCGTGCGCCTCGTGCACCGGTCCACGCGGCAGTTCTCGATCACCGAAATCGGCCAGCGCTACTACACGCACTGCAAGGCGATGCTCGTCGAGGCCGAGGCCGCGCAGCAGGCGATCGACCAGATGCGCGCGGAGCCGCAGGGCGTGGTCCGGCTCACGTGCCCTGTCGCGATCCTGCATGCGCGCGTCGGCGCGATGCTCGCGGAGTACCTGGCCCGCACGCCGCGCGTGACGATTCACCTGGAGGCGACCAATCGCGTCGTCGACGTGGTGGGCGAAGGCATCGACGTCGCGATCCGGGTGCGGCCGCCGCCGCTGAAGGACAGCGACCTCGTGATGCGCGTGCTCGGCGAGCGGTCGTGGTGTCTCGTCGCGAGTCCGTCGCTCGTGCGGCAGCACGGCGACGCCGAGACGCCGGCCGACCTCGCGGCGTGGCCGAGCCTCGATTTCGGGCCGGCGCAGTCGCAGCACGCGTGGCAGCTCGACGGGCCGGACGGCGTGCAGGTGACGATCCGCCATACGCCGCGGTTCGTCACCGACGACATGACCGCGCTGCGCCAGGCGGCGGTCGCCGGCGCGGGCGTCGTTCAGTTGCCCGTGATGATGATGATCGACGAGTTGCGGCGCGGCGAGCTCGTGCGGGTGTTGCCCGGCTGGTCGCCGAAGAGCGGGGTCATCCATGCGGTGTTTCCGTCCCGCCGCGGGCTGCTGCCGTCGGTGCGGTCGTTGCTGGATTTCCTCGCCGAGCGTTTTGCGGAGGTCGATGAGGCGTAGACGCTAGCCCTCCGCGATCGCGTCGAAGCGCTGCGCGAGAAAGTCGAGCAGCAGCCGGATCGCATGCGGCATGCCCTTTCGGGTCGGAAACAGCGCATGGATCATGTCGCGCTGCAGCGACCAGCGCGGCAGCACCCGGACGAGACTGCCGTCGTCGAGCGCGGCGCGCGCGACCATCAGCGGCAGCTGGACGACGCCGATGCCGGCGACCGCCGCGCGGCGCAGCGTGAGCAGGTCGGTCGTGACGAAGCGCGGCCGATGACGTACGAGCGTCTCCGTGCCGCTCGGGCCGACGAGCGTCCACGCGTGCCCGGTGACGGGCGGGCCGAAGCCCATGCTCGGCCACGCTTGCAGGTCGGCCGGCAGGCGCGGCTGCCCCAGCCGGTCGAGCAGCGCGGGGCTCGCGACGAGCAGCTGGGTCGAATGGCCGAGCACGCGGACGACGAGGTCGGGGCTGTCCCACGGCTGCGGGCGCGCGTAGAGCGCGAGGTCCAGCCGTTCGCGGACGACGTCGACTCGCCGGTTCATCCCGACGAGCTCGATGTCGATGTCCGGATATTGCGCGGCGAACGCGACGAGCATCGCGCCGACATGCGCGTGCAGCAGCGCGATCGGGCACGACACGCGGATCGTGCCGCACGCGTGCGTGCGCGCGGTCTTGACCAGCGCCTGTGCGGCGTCGGCATTCTCCAGCATCGACTTGCATCGCGCGTAGTAGGCCGCGCCGATCTCGGTGACGGCGAAGGTCCGCGTCGAGCGCCGGATCAGCATGACGCCGAGCCGTTTCTCCAGCAGCGCGATGCGGCGGCTCAGGCGCGAGCGCGGCAGCCGCAGTGCGCGCCCGGCCTGCGCGAAGCCGCCGTATTCGACGACCTGGACGAAATAGTAGAGGTCGTTCAGGTCGTAGCCGAGCGTGGGTGCAACCGTACGGGACGAAAGGCGTGACAGCGGGGGCGTGCGGCTGCTCTCTGGCATGAACGATGCGGTGGTGAACGAACGCCGCAATCGCACGGCGTCGGGGGATGGACGTCGCGCGATGCGTGGTCGCGGCGGCGCGTGATTCAGGGATGAAGGACGAGGCGACCGGGGCCGGCCGCGATCAGGCTCATGAAGCCGCCACGACAGCGCAGGAAGTGGAACGGGATCCCGATGGTCGGCGGCCCGATTTGTCAGCTTATGCGATCAGCGACGGATTGCGTAGCCCGCGCGCGTCGAACATTGTGTTCTCACCGGACGAACGGCGGGCGAGTCACAATATCGACTGATACGCGTGTCGATTTGTTTGTATCGCTAATCAATTCTCAAGGAAAATCCGGAAGTGGCGCGGCCGACAGGATTCGTCCTGTGACACCGTGCGCGACAAGTTCCGCGCAGCAGCGTGGGATCAGGACCGGCAGATCGATCCCTCGCAGGAAAGCGACGATCCCGGTCAAACGATTCGTCACGCCGACAGGATACGCATGAACATTTGGCAGAGTTGTGCGGTTGCCGCACTGGCGTCGCTATGCGCGCCCGGCGCGCACGCGCAAAGCAGCGTCACGTTGTTCGGTCTGCTCGACGCAGGCGTGAGCTACGTCAGCAACGAAGGCGGGCATGGAAGCGCGAAATTCGACGACGGCATCTATACGCCAAGCATGGTCGGCTTGCGCGGCAGCGAGGACATCGGCGGCGGAACGCGGGTGATTTTCCAGCTGGTGAACCAGTTCGCGTTCGGCAACGGGGCGATCATCGGCAACGGGCTCTTTGCGCGCACTGCCTACGTCGGCATGCAGAACGACCGGTTCGGCACGTTGACGCTCGGCAACCAGTACGAGTTCATGGCCGACACGCTGTTCTTCAGCGGCATCGACGCCGCCGGGGATGTCGGCGGGCTTTACAACCTGCGCAACGGGCCGTTCCAGAAGCTTGCACTGCCCGGCAATCCGACCGGCGCGTTCGACTGGGACCGGATGGCGGGCAGCCAGCGCGTCGCGAATTCCGTCAAGTACGTGAGCCCCGTCGTCGGCGGATTGAAGGCGGGTGCGCTTTATGCGTTCGGCGGCGTCCCGGGGTCCATCGGCGCCGGCAACACGGTGAGCGTGAGTCTCGACTACGAGGCCGGGCCGTTTGGCGCGGCCGCGGCATATACCAACCAGAAGTATGGCGCGCAGCCGGGTTCGGTTGCGACGAGCGTGCGCAACTGGGGCGCGGGCGCGCACTACCAGCTCGGCCAGGTGAAGGTGAGCGCGCTTTTCACGACGGTGCGCAACGCCGCCAACGGCGGCGCGGCATGGATGAGCGAGTTCGGCGGCGTCTGGCAATTGACCGGCCCGATCCGGATCGGCGCCGACTACATGTACATGAAGGGCAACGCGGTGCTCGACGACAATCACGCGCATCAGGTCACCGCGACACTCCAGTATTCGCTGTCGAAGCGGACGATGGTGTACGCAAGCGGCGTGTGGCAGCGCGCAAGCAGCGGCGCGCACGCGCAGATCAACGGCGTGATGGACCCGGACGGCGCATCCTCCGGCGCGAACCAGGCGATTGCCCGCGTCGGCATTCATACGATTTTCTGATCAGCTCCGCGAGACGGAGAACGGCGTTCCATTCCCGGCGAAAGACATCGTGAACGCATCGTGGCGCACGATGCGATGCCGGAAGCGGGAATGACCCGATATTGGCGGTGGTTCGCGGTCGATATACTGCGCGACGTTGGGGGCTGGAATCTCGTCATCCTGCCCGCGAAGCGCCGGGAAGACACGACAACGATCGTCGGAGAGACCGATGAGCAATAGATGCGCTGCTGCTGTGCCGCCGGAAACCCGAGCGCAACGGGTGCGCGCGCAATCGATCGCGACCTCGCACGGCCGGATCGACGCCGCCGTCGAATCCCTGAACCCCGCGATGACCGCATCCCCGATGCCCGAACCCCGCCCGGCTCGACGCCGACCTCGAATCCGCCCGGCGGCAAGCCACAGATGACGCGGGATAGGGAGGGTTTCACCTACTGCGCGGCACGGTAAATCACCAGGCACATCACGGAAAAGATCATCGATGATCGGCAACGGGCGGCACGGTCGGTGGCGTGGCGATGCCCGAGCGGGCAGGGCATCGCCGGTGCGCGCGTATGGCGTGCTGGGCGCCTTGCTCGTTGCGGCGCCATGCGCGTGGGCGCAGGGTTCGGTGACGCTGTACGGTCTGCTCGACACCAGTATCGAGGTCACGAATCCGGGCGGCGGGTGGGTGCCGCGGATGGATTCCGGCGCCTATCGCGGATCGCGGGTCGGCCTGCGGGGCCGTGAGCCGATCGGCGGCGGCACGAGCATCCTGTTCGCGCTCGAGAGCGGTTTCAGCACGGCCGACGGCACGTTGTCGACGGCGGGCACGCTGTTCAGCCGCCAGGCGTGGATCGGCATGGGCGGCCCGTGGGGCGAAGTGCGGGTGGGGCGGCAATATTCGCCGATCTATATTCCGTTCAAAGGATCGATCGACGCGTTCGGCGCGGGCACGATCGCGTCCGGGCTGAACAACCTGTCGAAGATCACGCCGTACGTGAGCAATGCGATGACGTATCTGTCGCCGACGCTCGCGGGATTCGATGCGACCGTGATGATGGCGCTGCGCGCGCCGGACGACAAGGACGGCAACGGGCTCGCCGGCAACTTCGAGACGGTGTCGTACCGGTACGGGCCGTTCCGGATCGCCTACGCGCACCAGCAGACGCACGGCAGCGGCGCGCTGCGCGCGAACCTCGGCGGCATATCGTATGACGTTGGCAAGGCAACGTTGTTCGCGGACTGGTTCAATGGATCGGGCGGCGGCAAGCCGGCCTATCGCGACGACGGCATCGCCGTCTCGCTGCGCTATGCGTTCATGGCGAATGTCGATGCGTCGCTCGGCTATGCATATGTGCGCGACCGCTCATCGGCGCGCAACAATGCCGATCAGTTCAGCGCGATGTGCGAGTACAGCCTCTCGAAGACGCTGCAGCTCTACGCAAGTGCGGGCTGGCTGCGCAATCGCAACCAGGCGACGTTCACGCTGCGCGGCGTCAATGTGACGGGCCTGCCGCCGACGTACCCCGGCGCGCCGGTGCGCGGCGTGCAGTTCGGCATGATCGACCGCTTCTAGGCAGCACGATCGATCCGCGCAGAGGCGTCGCATTCGTCGTCGCGGCGCATCGTTTCGCGATCCTTGTAATTGGACAGGGCGCTCCCTATGCTTTTACCGAAATTCGTCTCTGCATCGAACTCGCCGTGGACGCCGTGAAGGGTGGATGCGGGGCATCCGCTGTCCATCGAAAAATCGGCCAGGCGGGGTTTGTTCTTCGGGAGGCCGGCCGGGCGCCGGCCAGGCAATCAACCGTCTCATGGAGGGGGAAATGCTAAACGAGTTCAGCAGACAAAGCGCT
This sequence comes from Burkholderia ubonensis subsp. mesacidophila, assembly GCF_002097715.1. Classification (NCBI taxonomy): domain Bacteria; kingdom Pseudomonadati; phylum Pseudomonadota; class Betaproteobacteria; order Burkholderiales; family Burkholderiaceae; genus Burkholderia; species Burkholderia ubonensis. Next base: position 2,727,327 of record NZ_CP020738.1, on the reverse strand, counting down.
TGTCGGCCGTCGTCGCCGCGCCGGCGGATTCTCGTCGCGGTGGCGCTGGCGGGAGGTGTCGTGGCCGCCGGCCATGCTGCAGCACAAAGCGCAGGGGATTGGCCGATGGCGGGGCAGAACGTCCATAACACCCGCAGCGCGCCGGGCGAGCGCGCGATCGGGGTGGACAGCGTCGCGAAGCTGGCGCCGCGCTGGACGCTCGACACGGACGGCAATGTCGCCGCCACGCCGACGGTGGTCGACGGGGTCGTCTACGTTCCCGACTTCGGCGGCACGTTGTGGGCCGTCGATGCCGCGAACGGGCAGGTGAAGTGGCACAAGAAGGTCAGCGACTATACCGGGATTCCGAACGACGCGTCGCGCACCAGCCCGGCGTATTGGAACGGCACGCTGGTGATCGGACAGGGCACGCAGATCGCCGTCAATCCGACCGGCGCCTACGTGCTGGGCATCAAGGCCGCGGACGGGGCGCCGCTGTGGCGCACGCAGGTCGAGACCGAACCGACCGCCATCATCACCAGTTCGCCCGTCATCGACGATGGCGTGGTCTACGTAGGCGTATCGTCGCGGGCCGAAGCGCTCAAGGACGTTCCCAAGTACCGGGGCAGCGTCGCGGCGCTCGACGCGACGTCGGGCAAGCTGCTCTGGAAGACGTACATGGTGCCCGTGGGCTATACGGGCGGCTCGGTCTGGGGCAATACGCCGGTTGTCGATCGCGAGACCGGGCTCCTGTATGTCACCACCGGCAACAACTTCACCGTTCCGGCCGGCGTCTGCCGGTATCCGACGCAAAAGAAATGCAAGCCGACGGCGGCGGCCAATCACATCGACAGCTTCGTCGCGCTCAACCTGAAGACCGGCAAGATCGCGTGGGCCACCCGCACGCTGCCTGCCGACATGTCGACGAACTACGACCACGAAGATGGTCCGGATTACGACTTTGGGTCAGGTCCCAACCTGTTCAAGACGACGATCGGCGGGCATGAGCGGACCCTGCTCGGCGCCGGCCAGAAGAGTGGCGTCTATTGGGCGCTCGAGCCAAAGACGGGCAAGGTCGTCTGGCATACGCAGGTCGGCCCCGGCAGCCTGCTCGGCGGCATGCTGTGGGGAACGGCCGCCGACGGCAAGCGGGTCTACGTGTCGATCGGCAACCTCAAGCACGAGCCGATTCCCGTCGATTCGCCGAAGGGCACGACGACCACCACGGGCGGGATCTGGGCGGCGGTCGACGCGGCGACGGGCAAGGTGTTGTGGCGCACGGCCGATCCGCAGCAGATGATGGACACCGTCGCGATGTCCGCGGCGAACGGCCTGGTCTATGCCGGTTCGCTCGCCGGCAGCGGCGCGAACATGTATGCGCTCGATGCGGCGACCGGCGAAATCAAGTGGAGCTTCGAGAGCGGCGGCGCGGTCGTGTCCGGCGCGGCGATCGTCGACGGCACGGTGTACTGGGGGAGCGGCTATCACACGAAGGTGCTCGGGCTGCCTTATGCCGGCGACAACCACAAGCTCTATGCGTTTGCCATCACGAAGCAGTGAGCCGGACGGTTGAAGGCCCGGCTCGCAACGGCTGAATCCCGTGTCAAGCGGGATTCAGCCGTTTGTCAGGCGATACGGGACAGCTCGAAGACTTCGGCCCGCTCGATATTCTGCGCGCCGCCCGCGTGAAAGCGCAGAATGTGTTCGCCTTGCGTGTGATGTTTCGCCCGCAACGCCGCATCTGCCCAATGCTCGACGAACACGAACCGGCGCGGGTCCTGGTTGTCGACATGCACCTCATATCGCAGGTTTCCCTCCTCGTTTTGCGATGGCGCGGCCAAGGCAGTCAGGTCCTTGCGCAACTGCGCCTCCTGCCCTGGCTTCGCGTACAGGACGGCGACGATATGGAGATCTTTCATGCTCTGCTCCGGTGGTGAGCGCGTGTTCGGATGCGATTCGGATGGGTCGAAAGCGCCGGATGGATGGCGACCCCGCCAGGCGCTTACAGGTGAATGGCCAGCCGCCCCGGACCGGCCGCGATCAGGAGCGTGAACCCGCCGATGATGCTGATGTGCTCGAGAAAGCCGGTCAGCATCAACGTGCGCTGATTGCCCTGCTGATTCCAGAAGTCGTAAAACACGACGGCCGTCGCCAACGTGAAGGCGGCCAGCAGGAGCGACGCGATGGTCGTATGGAATCCGGCCATGATGGCCCCGCCGCACGCGAGTTGAACCGCGATCGTGCTCGCCAGCGCGAGCTTCGGCAGCGGCAGGTTCCTGGCCTCGACTTCCTCGAGGCCGTGCTTGAAAAACAACAGCTTGTTGATGCCGCTCAGCACAAACATCAATGCGATGAACAGGCGCCCTGCGAACAGGAGGTAGTCGTTCATGATGTGTCTTGACTGGAGAGGACGCGATCTCGACGGGAGGTCCGGCGCGTCGCGGCGCCGGACCTCGGGCGAACGCCGCGCATCGGATGCGCGGCGCGCGGCACGCGTCAGCTCTTGTCGTACGAGAACTGGATGCCGGCCGTGCCGCCCGTCTCGATGAACAGGTTGATGAACGCGGGCACGGTGTCGCTGCGCGCCCAGTCGCGTTGCAGTTCGCAGAACAGCTGCGCGACGCTGATCAGCTGGCCGCCGGCTTGCTCGATGCGGCGCAGCGCGGCTTCGTGCGCGGCGACCGACGTGCCGCCGACCGCGTCGGCCACCACGTACACCTCGTAGCCGGCCTTCAGCGCGTCGAGCGCCGGGAACGTCAGGCACGCTTCCGTCCAGAGCGCGGTCATGATCAGTTTCTTGCGGCCGGTCGCCTCGACGGCCTTGCGGAACTCGACGTCTTCCCACGAGTTGATCGACGTGCGGTCGTAGGTCGGATGGTCGCCGAGCACCGCGCGCAGCTGCGGAATCGGCGGCTTGTTCAGGCCCGTCTTCACGTTCACGGTCGAGTGCACGATCGGCAGCTTGTACGCGATCGCGGCCTTCGACGCGCCGACGATGTTGTTGATCAGCAGTTGGCGATCCATCGACGCGATCGAATTCACCTGAACCGGCTGGTAGTCGATGACGATGAACGCGGAATTCTGCGGCGTGAGCAGATGGTCGTTTGCGGGGTCGCGAATCGGTTCGCTTGCCATGGCTCTCTCCTGGTGGGGGTAACGGGTGGAAATGGGACGCCCGATTGCGGCGCGCCGCAATCGGGAGAGGCCCGATACGAATGCCGTTGCCGGCGGCCCGATGCATGCGAGGCCGCCGGCGAGCCCAGTCAGATTAGGCGAATGCCCGCGCGCTGCGTAGCCGGCAGGGACAGAACTCTGTGTTCTCGCTCAGCGAACGGCGCGTACGCGCGGCGGGGGACCGGCGGGCCTTCGTCGCGAAGTAGATGCCCGTGACCATTGCGATCCAGATCGGCCCGACGACCACCGCGATGCGCGTGTCCGGATACGCTGCCATCAGCGCAATCACGACGACGAGGAACGCCATCGCGACGGCGTTGCAATACGGAAAGAGCGGTGCGCTTTGCGGCATGTCGTCTCCTTCCGTGGCCTGCGCACGGGCGGCGCTTGCCTGCCCGTTGCGGCCGTTGTCTGTTGTCAGTTGGGGATGGTGGGGATCGCGCGGAATTGGGCCGCACGAACCGTGCAGCGATTATTTCGAAGAGCCGCGCCAACAGACAGCTGGCAAAGAGGCAGGATCGGCAGGCGATGTGCGCAATCTGCTCGCCGTGGCCGGCGTTTTGCATGCGCCGAAACGACACGCGGGCGGCGACGAATCCCGTTCGCCGTCGCCCGCGCTATTCATGCTGCATGTCGCGCGCTGGCCGATCGCCGCGCGCCTTCCCGCACCGTCAGCCGTCGTCGGCCTTGGCCTGCAAATCCTTCAAACCCTTGATCACGACCAGCAACGCGCGCCCGTGCTCGTCGGAGCCGTCCCACGCGTCTACGATCGCGTCGCGCAGCAATTCGTTATAGCGGCGCTGCGACGGATGCACGTCGACGCCATAGAAAGTGCATAGCTTATTGAATGGGGTGCTGCGACGCAGGCGCCGGCCGTTCGACTGCCGAAGGCGCGACACGGTCGGCTGGCTGACCCCGGAAAGCCGCGCTATTTCGCTGGATGAGCGGGTATCCGCCGACAAGCGGCGCAACAGGTCATCAATGGGAAAATCATCGTCAGGGGCTTCCATGTCATGCATTATACCTATACAGTTACGGTTGTTGAATGACTTGCTGAAACTGGCAAGCGGCTGCGCCCTGAGAAAGTTGATGACACTGAAACACCTCCCTCGTACGTTTTGCTGGACCAAGATCGGCGCCGAGCCCGGCGAAGAACTGGCCACCGTGGTGCTCCGCAAGGAATGGGAGCGCCGGCTGGGAGGCGGGCGGTTTTTGTGGGGGATCAACCAGCCGCTCGGCAACAGCGCGCAGGTCGCCGCGCATCGCACGGGCTCGCTGCTCGCGCTGTTCTCGCCGGTCGCGGCGCGTACGCGCGCGGCTGAGCGTGGGCGGGGCAACGTGCTGTTGTGGAATGCGTGGGTCGATGCGAGCGGCCAGGTGCGGCCGCTGCCGCCGCACACGTTCATCACGAGCCGCGCGAAGCTGCCGTCCGGCCGGCCGCGCGAGCATCACTACGCGCTCGTGTGTGCGTCGTCCACCGCGCTAACGATCGGCACGCGCCTGCGCGTGTATCCGGAACAGCTGCGCAGCGTGAGCACTGGCAGGGCGCTCGGCGCCGCGCAAGGCGCGGTCGTCGTCGACTCTCTTGGCCGGCCCGCGGAGCAGGGCGGCAAAAGCTATCCGATCGCGCTGTCGGTCGAGCTCGAGGCGCCGTATTTCGTGCGCCTCACGCAGCCGAGCGTGCTGAAGGCGCGCGATCTCGCGGCGGTGAACAAGGCGACGCGCGACGGCGATTTCGACCGTTTCGTCGAGCTGGTCACGCGCTTGCGCGGCCGCTCGTCGACGGACGACGTGCGTGGGGTCACGCGCGACCTGTTCGACGTGCCGCTGATCGAAACGGCGTCGGCGTATGTCGCGCCGGCGCATGCCACGCGCCTGCGCAGTCGTCCGGCTACGGAGGATGCGCGCGGCTTCACGCGCGATCTGTTCGATTTGTCGCCGGGCGAATCCGCGCCGTTCGGCGGGCTGACGCATCCGCGTGTCGGCCGCGCGTAACGCACTCGGCGGTTGAACAGAGTGGCAGAGTCTTGAGAGGGGCAGCGCAATTGAAGCGCGTGCGGCGGACGTTCCGCTTCACGCAAGAAATTGTTGCAATCTCGTCGTGGCGGATCGGCGAGCGCAGAGGGACAATCGGCTGATGCGCGCAGCGCGGCGGCCGATGCGTTGACCGGCAGTTGGCTTTGTTCATGCCGTCGCCATGCGCACCACGCACACTGAGCGTCGGCATGCTTCACACAGCATTCTGAGGGAGAAGTGTCGATGTCCACCCACATCTGTTCGCGAGAAGCCCGGGCCGCACAACGCTTCGTCGAAGCGACGCGCAACGTCGATCAGGCGTTCCGCGCGGTGCGCGGCGAAGCCGACGACGACGCGTCGTCGGTCGAATATGCGATGGCGATGTCCCGGCTGGATCGCGCGCTCGACGAGCTGGCGCGCGCACAGGAATTCTTCGACAAGGTCGTGAGCGACGACGCGCGCGAGCGCAACTGATTCCCCGATTCCCCTATTCCCCGTCTCCCGCTTGCATGGCGTCGATCGCAACGATCGACGCATTCCTGTCCTTCCGTATGCGGCGCTGAAGGCCGCGCGCTGAATTTTTCCGCTGACGTGCGATAGCGCGGCGCTCGCACGTGATGTGGAAGGTGGTGCGTCAGCCGGCGTGTGATGGTGCGGTGGTCGCGGGGCCTGCGACGTCGGTGTGCCGGCGGAATGCGTAGCCGCTGCGCTGGAACGACGACGCGAAGAACAGCACCTGGTAGCGGATCGCGTTCGCCCAGTAGTCCCACGTGTGGCCGCCGGGCCGCTCCGCATAGTCGTGCGGCACGCCGAGCGCGATCAGCCGTTCGTGCAGCGTGCGGTTTGCGCCGACGAGGGAATCGTCGGATCCGCAGTCGATCGTCAGGTCCATGTGCGCGTGCGCGAATGCGCGGGCGCTCTCGACGATCGCATTGCGGCTCCAGAACGACGGATGCCGCCCCGGGTCGCCGAACACGTGATCGATGCCCGGCTCGTCCTCGCATTTGCGCGGATCGACCGCGCCGCTGATGCTGCCGGCCGCGCCGAACGCGTCCGGCCGGTCGAGCGCGATGCGCAGCGCGCCGAAGCCGCCCATGCTGAGGCCGGTGATTGCGCGGGCCCGCTTCGTCGCGATCGTGCGGAAATGCGTGTCGATGTATGACACGACTTCCTTGCCGACGAAGGTTTCGTAGCGGCTGCCCGAATCGAACGGGCTGTCCATGTACCAGCTTTCGTGGCCGCCGTCGGGCATCACGAGAATCACGTGATAGCGGTCGGCCAGTTCGCCGATCCGCGTGTTCGCGGTCCAGTCGGTATGGTTGCCGCCCGAGCCGTGCAGCACGTAGACGGCGGGGAAGCGGTCGGCGTGGGTACTGTGCGTGTAGGCGTCGGGCAGCACGACGGTCGCCGCGAACGACTGGCGCATCGTCGCGCTGGGAATCGTGACCACGCGCGTCTGGAAGGCCCAGACGGGGCTTGCGACGGCAAGCAGCAGGAACAGCTGGAGGGCGCGCGCCATGTTCGTCGATCGTCGCATTCGTCGTGTCCGCCAAATGGCCGGGCAGGGCCGGAAACCCTATGTGGAATCACTTTAGCAACGGTGCCTTTCAACCAAATTTCGGTGGTGCATGCGGGTTGTCAGGTTGGCGGGGCGGTCGCTTTACCCCAGGCAGCGCTCGACCGATGCGCGGAAGGCTTCGGGCTGTTCCGTCGTCATCATGTGTCCGCCTCCGCCGATGATCTCGAGGCCGGCGCTGCGCGCCAGCGCCCAGTCCGGCACATGCCAGCCGTCGCGCGAACGTTCGCCGGCGATCAGGTAGACCGGGTGGCGTTCGAACACCTGCGCGAGCGCGTTCAGGTAGGCGGCGTCGCCGGTCGTCGCGACTACCGAGCGGCCCATCGCGCGCAGCGTCGATGCGGGCTGATGGGCGAGCCAGCGGGTGGCCTTGGTTGCCAGCTCCGGAGCTGGATCGGCGATGGCGCCGCGCAGCCAGGCGAGCGGGTCGGCGCGCAATGTGTCGAGCATCGCATCGGCTTCGGCGGGCGACATGCGTCCGACCGATGCTGACCAGAACGCGTCGTCCAGCGTGAAATTCCCCTCGACGTTGACGATCCGGCGCACGCGCGCGGGATGTGCATGCGCGAACAGCATCGCGATCGCGCCGCCGACGGAGTGGCCGACGATGTCGACAGGTGTGTCGCCGAAGTTGGTGTTGATTGCTTGCCGCAGATGTTCGACCTGTGCAGCGAGCGTGATGGTGTCGGGCGGTGCTGCGCGATGCGTGCCGTAGCCGAGCAGGTCCGGCGCGAGGTGCGGGCCGGGCCAGGACGGCATGTCGAACGTGCCGATGAAGCCGTGGATGAAGACGACGGGTGTGTGGAGGCTCATGCGAGGCGCGGGTTCAGCTCGGCGAGCAGTTCGCCGAGTTCGACGGAATGGGTGCGGTCGTGGTCGAGCAACTCGTGCACGAGCTCATCGAGCGACATGCGGCGGATGCCGTCGCGTAGGCCGCAGCGCGTCAGTTCGGCCGGTGAAAGCGTCGCGAGTGTTGCGCACAGATGGCGCCGCGTGGTGCGGAACGCATCAAGTGCTTCGCCCAGATCCTGATGCAGGTAGTCGCGCTGTTCGGCGAGCACGGTGCCGTCGACCGATGCGATCACCGGCAGGTCGGCGGTGCGCACTGCGTCGATGCGCGCGGCGAATATCGCGTCGAGGTCGCGCAGGTGGCATGCGTGTTCGACGAGTGAGAAGCCGGTGCCGTCGGGGCGTTGGGTTCTCAGTGCGGTGGGTATGTGGGTGACGAATGCGGCGAACGTGTCGGGCATGCGCGCGAGTTCGCTGACGATGTCGGCAAAAGGCAGCTGTTGCGGGTACGGGCTGAATACGGCGCCGTAGCTGAACAACGCGCCGCCGAGGCGGCCGCGCGCCTGGACGACATCGTGGCCGTGGCGCCGCATCACGTCGGCGACCATCGCGCCGCAGAACTGGCGTGCGGTGGTTTCGGTCGAGATTTCGGGGAATTTTTGGGCGATTTCGTCCTGGATCGCGCCGATCGCGGCGACGCCGACGCGGGAAAGGGCGGCGAATTCGAGGTAGCGGTCGGGTTGGGCGATCAGGGCTTCGAGCTGTGCGCCGAGAGGGGTGGTGCGGAAGCGGTCGAAGCGGGAGTGCATCGCGGGGCGGGTCTGGATTGTAACGTTGCAAAACGATACGTTATTGAGGAGTGCCGTGTCAATCTGCCGGCTTGGGCGGCGCAGCCGGTCGTGTGAAGCGGGAGGCGTGACGAGGGGGTATCGAGAGCCATTCAACATGGAGGTATGTTTGCTCTCCTCGAAATTGGATACCGATTTGATCGATTCGCAAATAACGCTATCGGGAACTTGGCAAGCAATTAGTTGGGCGACTGCCCATTGTCGGCCAGAAGGCGTCAATCGCGATGGTCCGGCGTTGCGCGGCTTACTAACTTACATTACCGAACCGTTCTACGTCTCACGACCGTTCCTTGCAGAATACGGAGATTGATTTTTTCCTTCCAGGCCTTCTGTGCTGATGAAAGAATCCGCTTTCGAACTGTTGCTCGGAGAAAGTCGGGTTCTTTGTCGAAAAGAAAACCCCTAGCCTCTGCGTAGGCAATCACTGCCAAGTTCGGGTTTGCCGATGGATTCTCCTTGATGCGACGTAGGCCGTCAAAGAGATTTCCAGTATCAATCCCAATGAACTGGTTAACGCATACGTTACCGACATAGGTTCGATGTCCAGTCACTGTATTGCGGATATAGCAGTGCTCCTTGATATCTTGACCGCACGGGCAAGAATCAAATTCATCACTAACTTCGACAGATTCAAGAACCCACTCGGTTCGCGCTGCTTCGAAATTTTTCGATTTAGAAAGTGGCAGGATATGCTCCCGCAAGCGTTCGAAGTTGTGAGTCATGTGGTCCTCCGAGTCGTGAGTGATGAGTCTTCCCGTATTTTTCAGATATGTAAGATCGCCTATGATTTCGAGTTCGTCTCTCGGATCTTCGTGCAAATTGACGCCAGTCCGAGTGAGTTGGACAAACAATGGTCTGTAGTTAAAAATCTCCGCGCCAGTGTAGTTTGCTCACGATCGCCTATGGTGCAATGCGGCGGAACCAATCCCGCATGACTTGACGTACCCGAGCGATCTCTTCATCTGGTATAGCAGACATGTGGCAAATCGCATTTCGAAGATGGCCAATCATCCGGGCTTCCTGAATGAGAGTCTTGTCGCGCAACATATCTTCAAAATGACTTTTCCAGCAATGGTCAATCACTCGGATAATCTGAGGATACGTCATAAGGGCAGATTTATCCCGGGAACCAAGAGCCATCCAACTCTTCGACTCCTCGTTTTCTTCTAGCTTGACAATTTCATCGCGAACATCTTGTGGCAATTTCTGCCACCAATCGTCAGCAGCATCATTCGAAAGAACTTCAACAGCAAACTCTCTAAGATAATTCTCGAATGCAAAAAATAGCTTGTATGCCTCGGCAGCTTCCATTGCTTCACGGACAGTCTCTGGCATGGTGGCTGCCAAATCGTGCGACGCAGAGATTCGCAGAGGTTCTGGGGGAACAAGACCAGGCAAATTTCGCATCTCGCGAGATGCGGTTTGACCTAACATAAGAAAGAGTGCAAGCCGTTGATCGTTCATGATTCAAATGATCGGCGAAGGGCATTGAAGATATTTAGATACGTCTCTTCGGCAGCGTTGGCTGGCAAATGAATTTGAATATTGTAATGAAACTCCGGCTTGAGTCGGGCGCCCAGTGCGCGTTCGACGTTTGTCGATGAGCCATCAACTTCCCTTGTGGCAGTTGTATCTGGTTCGTTTTTGACGGATTCCTCGCCGCTAAAATCTGAAATCTTAATAAGTGAGGCATAAGTCCCCTGAATTTTCATCGTCATGCCGGTATCTGAGCCAGCAACTTGAGAAATAAGTCCCTTAAGTTCGGAGCTCGATAAATTATGTGCATTCTCATTTGCAGCATATAGTGGTTCATATGCTCGTCGAACTGCATCGGCGATGGCTTTCGGTGCGCGATTTGAATTTTTTAGTTGGTCGTAGTTCGGTGTTGGGCGTCCGGCACTGTCCAGAAACCCTAGCGTCTTAAGTAAAGCTATAAGTTGGCGATCGGTGGAGTTTTTTAGACCAATTGTTTCGGCTAAGTATCGAGTCGTGAAATTTTCTGGCTTCTTCGCTGACGAAATTCGTTGAAAAAGCTCCGCAACGTTCTTGTAGCTTGCGAGATAAGGAAGTTCGGCTGCCATCGTGTCCCCGACAATATGGAATTTTTTGTGATGTACCGCTGCGCGTCCTAATGGGCGGCACCCTCTAATCTATCAGAGAAAAATGCAACCTCGTCGACCAACGGGTTCCCCCGTTGGGGCTGGCTGCTACCTGGTCAGGCAGATGATGACGGAAGGGGTTATTTATGGTTGATCGCCGATTTCCGGAATACGTCGCGCAGCCAACTACGGACGTCGACTTCTGCTTCCACAGGGAGGTTCTAACGTCGGCTGCTCGCAGAAAGCGGACCTTCGTTCGCTGATAGTTCGGACTGCGTCGCGGTGCTTCGACACGCTTGCCGCTCGGGTTCACTCCCTGGTAAGGACGGCCATTCGATCGAAAAACCGCTTGGCCCAAGGAGACGCAGCGGCGATGCGCTCAGGATCTAATGTTTTCAGTATCTTGAACGAGTGCGCGCCCTTCCCATATGGATCTTTCGTTTTGCAATCTTTGCTCGCGTTCGCCAAGGCGTCATACAACAACTCCTTCGCGACGGTCTCCAGGTTTGCTTTGGGTAGCCTGGATACTTGAAAGCCTGCACCAAAAAACGCAGAAAGCGCAGATGGGTCCGCAACCAACCACATCTCCATGCATTGCGTCATCAAATGACAATCATCAGCGCTGGCGGGTTCCGGCTTAGCCCATTCATCTCCTGCACGTAAGCGCAGATGTTCCCACGGGTGCTCTGTGGTGACACTGGACTCGCTATCGACGAGCAGCACGCACGGGGCGTCGCCACGCTCGACTGCTTTTGTGTACGCGCGATACGTAGTCGAGCGACCGCCGCAAGCTTTGACGGTGAACCTATGCGAAGGCACCTTGCTGCTCTTAAGCAACGTCTTGAAGGCGTCTCGGCACTGGGAGCGGAGATCACTGTCATCGCCACCTCCTTCAACATAAAGCGTTGTTGTCTCAAGCGCTTGTGTTTTCACAGGGGGGTAGTGCTCAACAAACCAGTCGCGGATGGCAGCAACATCTGTACTTGAAGTTATCTGCTGGGTTTGCACCACTGTTTCTAGGACATGTTCTCCATCGGGGCTAAGCGCTCTACGGACGAGTTCAACTACAGTGCCAGCTACTGCACTACTTTCAAGGTTGACTGCGACGCCCTGATGACATGAGGCCGCGCCGAGGCCAAAGACGTTTGTGCCATTGTGCAGATAGTCAACTCCATGTGTTATTCCTTCTGTGAGCCATGCCGAGTGCGGCTTGTACGGCGCGCGTCTCAGAAGCTCGAGCAGAAACGCCCAGTGATCGCGATAACGGTCGCCCGCCAGTACTTCACCCAGAGTGAGAGGCTGCTCCGTGTTATCCAGTGCGAAGCTTGAAATGTTGTCGGTGTCAAGACACAACCAGAAAGACGAAGAGAGTTCGTTAAGAGCGTGCAGTACTGACACAAATCGTTCCACGGCGGCAAGTGCCTGTTGCGTAGATGGCCTGGCTGAAAACCGCGACTGCTCATTGAAGAAGATACCTGGCACTTTTTTTGTACCCTCTCATGCATCGCGCAAAAGAGCGCGCAGGGCTTTTTCCCACTGATCGAAAAACCCGGATGGCCACTGATCAAGTCTTCCCCCGGCATCAATTTCTGGCTGGTCATGAGCGACCTTTCCCGAAGCATGTCGCCCAAAAAAATGGAATGCTACTTGTATCGGTGTGAGCGTTTTGCACTTCACCGCGAGCCGAATCGCATTTAAGACATGGTCACTGTGCGTTTCAACGAGCACCTGAACGCCATCTGCGGCAGTTTTCGATAACAAGTCCCCGAGAACGGCCTGTCCTTCCGGATGCAGATGCGCTTCCGGATTCTCTATGAGCAGCAAGTCGCCTTTCCTCGCACTCAGGCACGCAGTGATGACGGGAAGAACGCAGGTAAGGCCGAATCCCACGTGCGTTGAGCGGCGCGCATTCTCCGCCACGTCACCCGCGCGTCGATAGCTGAAGCCAAGCTTGACGTAATCGAGGCCTGAGACCGGCGATACCTTGACTCCAACCCCAGCGCTGATCGGTTCGAGCCACTGGTTTATAGCCTCATCAAGTTTCAGCGCATCGCCGTCAGAGACGATTCTTTGTCGCCGCTTCTCGACCCGCTCGTCCTTGTGTCGAAGGATAAAGTCGGCAGTATATTCGCCACGCGGTCCGAGGAACCGGCGATCCATCACCATATGTGAAGAGCGGGGGAAAACTTGCTGAGGCGATATGCGATCCGCTCGTAAATATTGGAATGACTTGGGAAGAAGCAACGGCCGTTCGATCGGGCCGTCAGCGAGATTCAGAACGTCTCCCTCAGACTCGAAGTGCATTTTCCAGTCGGTTGAGGTTGATTCATCCTCCAGCCGTACGTCGATAGTAGACGTCAAACCCTCAGAGAAATATATCTCGTTGCCGGATCCGAGCTCGACCAGTTCGCCGTTAAGCTCTATGGCAGTGATCCGGTCGTCGCGCAAATAGGCTTGTTCAAGCAAAGCGACGGCTTGCAGCACAGAGCTCTTTCCGGAACTGTTATTTCCCGATAGAACAGTAAGCTCCGCGAGAGGCAAGGAAAGCCGTTCGAATAGCTTGAAATTACGAAGCAGAAGATGATTAAGCAAGATCGGCCCTTTCAAAGATTCGCTGCATTACTTCAAAACGTGTGAATACGGCTCTTGCGCTGCCGGTAGCTTGAGACACGGCACGCCAAAAATCGACATTGCTTTCGAGCTCTTTGGCAAGGCGCCGCGTCACGGTCGTTCGCCGCTCGGCGAGAGTCGACCGGTTGACCATTGAAATACGGCCGCACAATACCGCTTCTGCCTCAAACAAAGCTCGATTAATCGGAAAAGGGCGGTACGTATCAAGCGAAACTTTGCGAAAGGCGTGCTCCCCAAAAAGACGAGCTGCATTGGCCATTGCAGTCTTGAAGTCTCCGATTTTTTTGTCCGCAAACCCATGGCTCCAGTTGTTCATGGCGTGCATCGCATCATTCAAGAACGACTTCCCGACTGAATGGTCGAAGTATTCCCAAGGCCAAATCTGATCAAAAGCGAAATAACGAAGAATGAGCTCTTGATCGGCGAGGCGCTCCTGAGAGACAGAACCAGCCGTCGCCTCCAGAAACTCGGGGCTATCTGCCAGAGCGCGGAGAATGTCTCTTGCCCGTCCCCCGATGAGTGCGGAACGCAACTCTTGTCCGGAGAGAGGCAGCCCCCCCGTATTGATTCGTTCAAAGACATTGAACTTGACGATCTCAGGAGTGCCCCGTCGGATTACGTGCATGACGAGCGGGGTGTCGAGTATACGTCGCTGGAGCGCAAACGGTAGATCCCGGAAGGTACATCCCTCAAATCCGGACATATATTCGAGACCGACCAGACGAAGGGGGTGAGATGACCTCGTGTCAACGTGACGCTCCAGGGCCTCGGGATCGACGAAACGCATGATTGCGCTGAGTCGTTGCACGCCGTCCACGACGGAATACCTGCCGTCGTCGTCTTCCGAAAGGTAGAGGCTCGGGATGGGCAGGCGCAACAACAGCGATTCGATAAGCCGGCTTTGCAGATGATCGTCCCAAAGCCCATATCGCCGTTGATACTCAGGCATTAGGATGAGCTCAGACAAACGCGTGAGTTGCACTATGTGGTGCACGGTCATGGCGCGGGTGTCTATATCAAGGCTCGCCGGATCAAAGGGTAGCTGTTGATACTCCCTGGCTTCCTCCGTCGAGGCCTCAATTCCCGTAGCGTCCCCCGTAGACGTCAGTTCTTCCAGCACACGGTCGCCCTTGTTCGGCTTGTTGCGAGGAAACTTCTTAAGTGTCATTCCCGATGCCCAGACGTTCTGACGCGTGAAACCATAGTCCGCACACTCTCGCGTAATACGCTGCGTGAGCCCCTTAATCCGATCGATATAAGGCGAATGATCCTTCCGGGTGGGCCGTGGTCGGCCCCGCCACGCGGTTGACGCGCCAACGCTCCAGTTGGCGCCGTAATTTTTTCAGACCGCAGTGTAGCATTTCGGCATAAAGGTGACCCAAGGCCGTCGCGCCTTCGTACGACGGCTTGGCTTGACTCCTGCCTGCGGCGCGCACACCGTGCTAGGTGCGGCGGGCCGATGCTGCCGTGTGTGACGACGGGAGCTTCGTCTGGGGGGGGCACGTGTAATCGACGATCATGCCACCCCGAACGCTGCCGGTGGCGTATTGACCGCCGCACGCCCACCACATCGATTTGGACTGTGACCGCAGGGAACGTCTGGGCCGTTTCGAATCCCGTCCCGACATGGTTGCAGTCCAGAAATGGCGGCCCTAAAGCATCGACCCAGGCGGGAGGAACTCGCTGGGAATCCTGTGTGATGGCTTTAGCCGCGTCGCCTGCTGGATGGGGCAATCCTTGCAGGACGTAGCCTCGATCCGACATAAGCTGTCGTCGATCAGAATCTCGGTAACGGACAAATCGATTTACCGGATCGCATGCAGACAGCTTGCACCCGGAAAAATTGATTTCTTGTATGGAGGCGAGCGTCACGATGACGGCAATCTCAATCCTTCCGTGTCAACCCATCCAGGTACCTGAGATCCAAGAGGCGACTTATTCTCGTTGAGTCGCCATACCGAGCGACTGCTCGACTCTGTTACCTGCCGTTGCGCCTTTGACTACTCGACGGTCGGCTTCGGGTCGATCTGCGCCAGCCGAAACCACAGAGCAATAGCAACCGCCCCGCAGATCGACCCGGCGCATCGCCCCACCCATGTTTCGACGCATCTACTCCCGCGTACTAACCCCCGTCAGCGCCCGCACCCGATTCTCATCGGCGGCGAGCTCCCGCGAGCTGCCCGAATAAACGATGCCACCATCGTCCAGCACATAAGCGTAGTCGCTGATCCTGAGACCCATGCGCGCGTTCTGCTCCACCAGCAGCACCGAAATCCCCTCGTCGCGCATCTGCGATACGACGCGAAACACCTCGCGCACGATCAGCGGAGCCAGGCCTTGCGACGGCTCGTCGAGAATCAGCAACCGGGGATTGAGCAGCAGCGCGCGGGCAATCGACAGCATTTCCTGTTCGCCCCCGGAGAGCTGGCGCCCGCGGCTCTCCTTGCGCTCGGCGAGGCGCGGAAACAACGCGTAGATGCGCGCAATCGTCCACGGCCCGCGGCGCACGAGCGGCACCTTCAGGTTTTCCTCGACACTGAGATTGGCAAATATTCTCCGCCCCTCCGGCACGTAGCCGACGCCGCTTGCGGCGATCCGGAAGGTCGGCCAGCGCGAGGTATCCGCGCCGAAGATCGTCACGCGTCCCCGACGCGCAGGCGTCAGGCCCATCAGCGTGCGCAGGGTCGTGGTCTTGCCGGCACCATTGCGGCCGAGCAAGGCCGTGATCTTGCCTTCCTCGACGGCGAGGCTCACG
This sequence comes from Burkholderia ubonensis subsp. mesacidophila, assembly GCF_002097715.1. Taxonomy (NCBI): domain Bacteria; kingdom Pseudomonadati; phylum Pseudomonadota; class Betaproteobacteria; order Burkholderiales; family Burkholderiaceae; genus Burkholderia; species Burkholderia ubonensis. The sequence goes on along the minus strand of NZ_CP020738.1, from coordinate 2,711,460 downwards.
TCACGCAGGATATGACTCTCCCCGTAATAGGTATGCAGGCCGTCGGCGACGAGTGCCGCGTTCATGTCGAGTCCCCCAGGTAAGCGGCCTGCACGGTCTCGTTCGACGCGATCTGCCGCGGCGCGCCCTCGGCAAGCAGGCTGCCGCGGTCGAGCACCGTGATCCGGTCGGCAAGATCGAACACGACGCGCATGTCGTGCTCGATCAACACGATCGTCACGTCACTGCCACGGTACAAGCGGCGGATGAGTTGCGTGATCTCGTGGGTCTCCTGGTCGCCCATGCCGGCGGTCGGCTCGTCGAGCAGCAGCAGGCGCGGATGAAGGGCCAGCGCCATGGCGATTTCGGCAACGCGCTGATCGCCATGCGAAAGCTCGCCGACCAGCCGATCGCCCTTGGCGCCCAGGCCGGTGATGTCGAGCGTCTGTTCGACGCGCTCGCGCACCCGCATCCGCTCCGCGCGGCTGATCCATGGGCGCAGGCGAAGACCGGCCGTCACCTCCGTGCTGATGCGCACGCTCTCGAACACCGTGAGTTCGGGAAAGATCTCGGTGATCTGGAAGGTGCGCGCGATACCTGCCGCCACGCGCCGATGCGCCGGAAGCGCCGTGATGTCGCGTCCGTCGAATACGATGGTTCCCGTGGTCGGCGGGAAAAAGCCGCTGATCAGATTGAAGAAGGTGGTCTTGCCGGCGCCGTTCGGTCCGATGATTGCGCGCAACTCGCCTTTCTCGACGGCGAGCGATACGTCGCGCACCGCCGCGAGGCTGCCGAAGCGCTTGCTGACGCGCCTGACTTCGAGAACGCTCATGACTCGCTCTTGCGTCGGATGAAGCCGAGCAGGCCGCGCGGGAAAAACAGCACGATCGCGACGAACAGCATGCCGATGAAGGACATCCAGTTGACGGTGACGCTCGACAGATAATCCTGCAGCACGACGAACACCGCGGCACCGAGGAGCGGCCCCCAGAAGCTGCGCATGCCGCCCATCACGGCCATCATCACGAAATCGCCGGACTGGCTGAAATGCAGCCCGCGCGGATCGGCGAAGTTGTTCAGGAGCGCGTAAAGCGCGCCGGCGAAGCCCATGAAGAAGCACGACAGCGTGAATGCGATCCAGATGTGGCGATCGACGGGAATGCCCAGAAAGCGGGCGCGCTGCTCGTTCTCCCGGATCGCGATCATCGTGCGTCCGAACGGCGAGCGCAGGATGAATCCCATCGATCCGACCGCCAGCGCCAGGCAAAACAGCGCGAAGTAGTAGAACGCGTCGGCGTTCGAGAGGATGTCGATCGTCGCAACGCCAAGATGGAGGGGCATGCGTGAAAAACCGCGCAGTCCGTCGTCGCCGCCTGTCACCGAGCTCCATTGAAAGGCGATGTAGTAGAAGACTTGCCCGAAGGCGATGGTGACCATCGCGAAGTACACGCCCCGCCGCCGCGCGCAGAGCGCACCCAGCAGCGCGCCGGCGATGCCGCCGAGCAACGTGCCGCACAGCAGCGCGAGCGGCGTGCTCGGCGCCGCGAATTTCAACGCGAAGCCCGCACCGTAGGCGCCGAGCCCGAAATAGGCCGCGTGACCGAACGAAAGCACGCCGGTGAAGCCAAGCAGGAAGTTCACCGACATCGCGGCGAGGCCAAGCACCAGCACGCGTGTGCCGAGCGCGGTATAGCCGCCGAGCGGCGGCATCCAGTAGGGGGCGAGCAGCAACGCCGCCCAGATTGCTGCGAGCGCCAGCAGCCGGCGCCGGCGGGATCGTGGCCGTTCGCTCATTCCAGCATGCCCTCTTCGCCAAGCAGGCCACGCGGGCGCAGCAGCAGCACCACGGCCATCATCACGTAGATGATCGCCTCGCTCGCGGCGGGCAGGAACACCGCCGTGACGCCCGACGCGACCCCGATCAGCAAGCCGCCGAGCAGCGTGCCGGTGAGGCTGCCGACCCCGCCGACGATGATGGCGATGAAGCTCGGCATCAGCAACCCGGTTCCCATGGTCGGCTCGAGCCCAAGCTGACCGGCTGCGAGCACGCCGCTCAGGCCGGCGAGAAACGCCCCGACCGCGAAATTGAGCGAGCGCAACCTGCCCACATTGATGCCGAGCGCCGCGACGGTTTCAAGGTCGAGGGTGCCCGCACGGATACGGATGCCAAGCCTGCTGTAGCGCAGCAGAATGAACAGCAGCGCCACCGCCACCGCGACCGTGCCGACCATGAACAGGCGGTAGCCCGTGACGAAGAAGAACGTATCGCTCAAAGGCTGCGCGAGCACGGCCGGCACGGTCACGGGTTTGCCTTGGGCGCCCCATATGAAGCGGGTGCCGTCCTCGAAGATGAAGGCGAGGCCGAACGTCAGCAGCAGGCTGTACAGCGGATCGCGCCCGTAGACTCGCCGGATGAGCAACCGCTCGAGCGCGAGGCCGATCAGGGCGATGCACGGCGGCGCGATCAGCAGCGCGCCCCAGAAGCCGACGTACGGCGTGATGGTGTACGCAACGTAGCCGCCGGCGACAAGGAAGCCGCCATGGGCGAAGTTGATCACATTGCTCAAGTTGAGGATGAGCGATAACCCGAGCGCCATCAGCACATAGAACGCGCCAATGATCAGCCCGTTGGTGACGTTGAACAGGAGAAGCTGGGTCATCGCACACCGTTCTTGTTATCGTGCATGCCACGTACGCGCGTCGCCCGATGCGCCTGCGCCGTCCGGACAGGGCTGCGGGAATCAGGCCGGCCACTGCAGCTTGCAGCCGGTCTCGCTCTCGGGCGGCGCGGTCTTGTCGCCGGCGACCACGTGTTCGACGCGGAACAGGTCTTCGGGATCGCCGGCCGGCCTGGACAGCGCTTCGCCGACGAACGCCGACGTCATCAGTTGATGGTCGCCCTTGCGGTAGTAGACCTTGTTGGGTTGCAGCTTGATGTCGTCCGCCAGTTCGAATCCGCCGAGCGCTTCGGCAAGCTTTCTGGCGTCGAGGGTTTGTTCCTTGTTGGCGATGGCGGCCAGCGTGCGGACCGACGTGTACCCGAACCAGTGACGGGCGGTGGGCACCTTCCCGCCGTTCACCTTGCGGATGTCGGCCACGAACTTCTCGACGCCCGGCACGCCCGGCTGTTTCCAGTACCACTCCAGCATCCAGATACCGACGCGCGCTTCGGGCGGCATCGACTCGAGCGATTCCAGCTCCTGCTGCAGGCCGGCGACGTGAATATCCTTGCTGATGCCGAACTGTGCGATCTGTTTCAGACAGTTGACCATATCGGAGCCTTGCGGCAACACCAGCAGAACGTCCGGCTTCGCCGCGCGCGCCTTGATCAGATAGGCGGAGAAATCCGTCGTGCCGAGCGGCGTGAGCTCGTTGCCGGTGATCGTGCCGCCCAGCTTCTGCAGGTCGGTCGCCGCGGCCTTCTGCAGGGTATGGCCGAACGCGTAATCCGGTGTGATGAAATGCCACTTCTTGCCGTACTTGGTAAACAGCAGGTCGGCGACGGCGTTGGCCTCCATGCTCGTCGTGTTGCACACGCGAAAGACGTTCCATTTGCAGTCGCTGCCCGTGATCGTGTCGGTATGGCCGCCGGAGACGATGTGCAACACCTTCTTCTCGTTGCTGACCTGGGCAATGGCCTGGGCGATGCCTGAATTCACGTCGCCGATGAGGAACGTGACCTGATCGCGTTCGATCAGCTTGCGCGCCTTCTGCACGCCGGTCCCGACGTCGTTCGCCGAATCCTCCACCATCAGCTCGACAGGCCGCCCGAGGATGCCGCCCCGCGCATTGATCTGCTGGGCGGCAAGCCTTGCACCGATCACTTCGTTCTGTGCGTCTGCAGCATAAACGCCGGTCAAAGGGTCGACCATGCCGATTCGCAGCGGCGCTTCGCCGCGCGACTTGATGATGAACGGAGGCGCCAGTTGCACGGCCGTTGCGGCGGCAGCCGCCTTGAGCAAGGCACGACGATTCAAGTTAGGAATGCGACTCGGTGTTTTCATAGGGTTCTCCCTCACCGTTTGTCGATCCGGGGTGAGCGCATATGCGCTTGCTCCGGTCCCACACAAAGCTGTCGAATCCGTCGATCGCCTCAATGCCTGATCGGCGCGTGAGATAGCCCGCGCCATTCAATCTTGGACGCGTCGATTCGAATTCACAATACGCAATACCCCGCCATCGGGATCTTGCGGCAGCGGCATCGCGCAAGCACGTCAAGCGGCGGGCCCCCCTCAGGGGGTTCGTCCCAGCTTTACGCCGCCACCTCCCACTGCCCACAATGCCTGATCGGCATCACGGACCGGACCGACCCGCGCGCGGACGCATTACCCGCCCCGACCGCCCCGGAACAACGCGCAACGCCGCCCGGGGAACGCACCGTCAATTGTGTGTGGGGGAGCCATGTCACCGCGCGCTCATCTCGTGCTCGTTCTAGCGATCGGCTGGCTCGCCGCCATCCCCGGCCGGGCATCGGCCGACGATAGCCGCCTGCATTTCGAAGCCCACGTCGAGGCCGCCCACAACCAGCTATCGGACCGCCCGACCGAAACGGACGACCCGCACCATGTCCTCGTCATCCAGGGCCGCAAGGACCCGAAAGTCGAGCTGTGGCTCGGCATCGACTTCGCGTCCACCCACCCGGGCTGCCAGTCCCAGACATGGTTCGGCCGCCTGTTCGGCGCGCCGGACCTCCCGCAGGTCGTCACGGACAATGTCCGTTTGCCGGCCGGCCAGGACCGCTTCGAGGTCCGATTCTTCGTTGATCGATATGCGTCGGGCCGCTGCGGATGGCAGCCGCTGGGCGTTCGCCACGCCGAATTCGTCCCCGGCGTCAGCGACGGACCGAGTGGATGGGGCGGGCTGATCGCATTCAGCGACTCGGGCAGGAGCGAAGCGACCCTCGCGTGGTCCTGCCAGCTCGGCGTGTCCGGCGCGTCGTCGACCGACCTCGACTGCCTGACGAGAACGCGGGGTGCCGGCGCGATGCGAATCTCCAGCCAGGGCGGCACGGTCAACGTGACGTTCGAGCTGTTGCCGCGGTCGCCGCTGCCGCGCGGGCTGCAGGCCGCAAGCGGCGGGAAGGCGATCCGGGGTTGAGCGCGGCCGCGGCGGGCGCGCGACCGCGGAACACCGCCGCCGTCAGTGCTTCTTCTGCGCGGCCTCGATCTCGGCCCGCAGCCGCGCCTCCTGCTCCTGCAGTTCCGGCGTGAGTTCCGCGCCGAAGTCCTCGGCTTCGAACACCGGCCGGATCTCGATCTCCGAGTCGCTCTTCATCGGATTCGGACAGCGCTTCACCCATTCGACGGCTTCGTCCATCGACTTCACCTGCCACATCCAGAAACCGGCGATGACCTCCTTGGTCTCGGCGAACGGCCCGTCGATCACGCTGCGGCCCGTTCCGGAAAAGCGCACGCGCTTGCCGCGCGAGCTCGGGTGCAACCCTTCGCCCGCAAGCATCACGCCCGCCTTCACCAGTTCCTCGTTGTACCGGCCCATCGCGGCCAGCAGTTCGGTGTCCGGCATCTCGCCGGCCTCGGATTCTTTCGTCGCCTTCACGATCACCATGACACGCATGTTCCATTCTCCTTGAGTGGGGGAAAGATCGCGCTCCCGCCGACAGTCATTGCACGTCGACGTGCGCCTCCGACACTACGACGAATCAGGATATCGAAAATCGACACGCGGCAGATCATCCGGCGATCCGCCGCGCTCCGGAGTGCGGGTTTACGAGGGGGCGATGACGCTTAAGTCTCGCGGCCGGGCGTCGTTATATGTACCGGTTAGTTAACAAATCGGGGCATTCGCATGAAGCTTTCCACGAAACTGCTGTTGCTCGTCGGCGCGGCGCTGCTGGGCGTCGTGCTGCTGGCCGCGACGGCGCTGCACACGTTGCGCGGCGCGCTGATCGACGGCCGGCGCGAGGAAATCGTCATTCTCCTGACGAAGGCCGAGCATCTGGTCAACGCGTACCGCGAACTGCAGACGAGCGGCGCGCTGACGCGCGAGCAGGCGCAGCAGCAGGCGAAGGAGGCGCTGTCGCGGCTCAACGCGAACGCCCGCAGCTATTACTGGGTCACGACGGCCGACGGCGTCAATCTGGTGCACCCGAACGCGAAGTTCGTCGGCACGAAGGCCAAGGGCAACCGGACGACCGGCGGGCTGACCGATAGCGAGGCGTACCGCGCCGGAATGGCGCAATCGCATTTCGCGCTCGTCGACGTGCTCGTGAAGCGCAGCCCGGACGCGGAACCCGAGCCGAAACTGCAAGGCGTCGTGGCGATCCCGGACTGGGACTGGTGGATCGGCACCGGCTTCTTCTACGACGACATCGACGCCGCGTTCTCGAAGCTCGCCCTTGTGCTCGGCGCGATCGCGCTCGGCGTCGCGGCAAGCCTCGGCGCGATCGCGTGGGCGATCCTGCGCAGCATCAAGCGCACGCTCGGCGGCGAACCCGCGCACGCGACGCAGATCGCGCGCGCGATCGCGACCGGCAACCTGAACGTGCCGCTCGACGTCGCGAAGGCGGCGCCGGGCAGCCTGCTCGCGGCGCTCGCCGAGATGAAGGCGGGGCTTGTCGGGATGATTGCCGAAATCCAGTCCGCGACGCACTCGATCGCGATCGGGGCCGGCGAAATCGCGCAGGGCAATCTCGACCTGTCGCAGCGCACCGAGGAGCAGGCCGCCTCGTTGCAGGAGACCGCCGCGAGCATGGAGCAAATTACCGCGACGGTGAAGCAGAACGCCGACAACGCGCGGCAAGCCAACGGGCTCGTCGCGACGGCCAACGATGCGACCGAGCGCGGCGGCGCGGCGGTGGAGGAAGTAGTGTCGACGATGCAGCAGATCGCGCAGCAGTCGGAGCAGATCGCCGACATCACGTCGGTGATCGAAAGCATCGCGTTCCAGACCAACATCCTCGCGTTGAACGCGGCGGTCGAGGCGGCGCGCGCGGGCGAAGGCGGGCGCGGGTTCGCGGTCGTCGCGTCCGAAGTCCGGTCGCTTGCGCAGCGCAGCGCGGCCGCCGCGAAGGACATCAAGGCGCTGATCCAGGCGTCGGTCGAGCAGGTCGGCCACGGCAGCCGGCTGGTCGGCGTCGCGGGTGAACGGATGACGGCCATCGTCCAGTCGATTCGTCAGGTCGCCGGCATCATGGGCGAGATCACGGCGGCGTCCGACGAGCAGAGCACCGGCATCGAGCAGGTGAGCCGGGCGGTCACGCAGATGGACGAGGTGACGCAGCAGAATGCGGCGCTCGTGGAGCAGGCCGCCGCCGCGGCGTCGTCGCTCGACGAGCAGACGACGCGCCTGCGGGCGGCGGTGTCGGTGTTCAGCGTCGGGTGACGTCCCGGTCAGGTCACGACACCTTGTCCACTGCGGCCGCGTACCGGCCGCCGTCGCGCGCGTCGTCGCCCGCCGCAAGCGTTTCCAGCGCCATCCCCTTCGTTTCGATCCCGAGCGTCCATACGGCCAGCGCCGCCGCCGCGAACGACAGCGCGCCGAGCGTGAACACGCCGCCCTGCCCGAACACCGGCAGCACGACGCCGACCACGTACGGCCCGATCAGCGAGCCGACGCGCCCGATCGCCGACGCGAAGCCCGACCCCGTCGCGCGCGCGCCGGTGCCGTACAGCTCCGGCGTGTACGTATACAGCGCCGCCCACATCCCGAACAGGAAGAACTGCATCGCGAGGCCCGTGCCGATCAGCAGCGCGGTGCTGCCGCCGTACAGCGCGCTTTGCCCGTACGCATACGCCATCGCGCCGCCGCCGAGCAGCGACGCGATGCAGGTCGGCTTGCGCCCCCAGCGCTCGACGAGCCACGCCGCGCACAGGAAGCCCGGCACGCCGCCGAGCGAGATCAGAACCGTATAGAACACCGATTTCGTGACCTCGAAGCCGGCCTGCTGCAGCAGCGCGCCGAGCCACGACGTGAGCCCGTAGAAGCCGAGCAGCGCGAAGAACCACAGCAGCCATACCATCGTCGTGCGGCGGCGGTACGCGCCGCTCCAGATCTCGCGCAGCGCGCCGCGGCCGCGCTGCGCCGGCGCTTGCGCGAGCCGCGCCGGCGGCGGCAGCGTCGCGACGCCGGCCGAGCGCATCACCTTCGCCTCGATGTCGCGCATCACCGCGTCGGCGTCGCCGAGCCGGCCCGCGTGTTCGAGCCAGCGCGGCGATTCGGGCACGACGCGGCGCACGATCAGCACGAACACGGCGGGAATCGCGAGCAGCGCGAACACCGTGCGCCAGCCGAATTGCGGCAGCACGAAGTACGACACGATGCCGGCGGTGATGAAGCCGAGCGGCCAGAAACCGTCCATCAGCGCGATCAGGCGGCCGCGCTTCGCGGCCGGCACGAATTCGGACAAGAGCGTCTGCGCGACCGGAAACTCCATCCCCATGCCGATGCCGAGCAGCACGCGGTAGACGATCAGCGCATCGACGCTCTGCGCGGTCGAGCACAGGTACGACGCCGCGCCCCACAGCACCATGCTCCACTGGAATACCGGGCGGCGGCCGAAACGGTCGGCGAGCAGCCCCGCGACCGCCGCGCCGAGCACCATCCCGAAGAAGCTCGCGCTCGCGACGAGGCCGGCCA